>JAEWMH010000028.1 GCA_023393235.1 Bacillota bacterium
TGGCGCAACTCGCCGGCACCAGCCTGGAAAGGTTCGAGGATTTCTACTACGACGTCTGCACCCTGGACTACAGCAAAATGAACCGGGCGATGGATCCGCTGGAGGCCTTGATGCGTAAGACCGACAAGGTCCGGATCACCGGCCCCGGCACCGATCTCACCTTTTCCATCAAGGGCATCGGCGCCATCAAATGTGCAGGTGAAATGAACATTCCGGACGGTGAAGTATATACCGCTCCTGTGCGTGACAGCATCAACGGCACCCTGCAGTACAATGCGCCGACACCGTACAACGGCTTTACCTTTGAGAACGTACTCCTGGAGTTTAAGAACGGCAAAATTGTGAAGGCCACCGCCAACGACACTGAACGCCTGAACAGCATTCTGGATACCGACGAAGGCGCCCGTTATGTGGGAGAGTTCGCCATCGGCGTTAATCCGTACATCAAAACCCCGATGAAGGATATCCTGTTCGACGAAAAAATCGACGGCAGCTTCCACTTCACTCCGGGCAGATGCTATGACGAGGCCTACAACGGCAACCATTCCGCTATCCACTGGGATATGGTTTGTATCCAACGCCCGGAATACGGCGGAGGGGAAATCTGGTTTGATGATGTTCTGATCCGTAAGGACGGCCGTTTCGTCATTCCGGAGCTGGAAGTCCTCAACCCCGAAAACCTGATCTCCTAATAGACCGTTTCCGTATAAAAACGCCGCTTCCCACCCCTGAAAAAGGGAGGAAAGCGGCGTTTTTCCGGCGTTCTGGAGAGTTACAGCACGGCCATCCCCACCAGCCCGCTGAGGACTCCCAGCACGATCACTGAACCCAGCACAAACCAGATTACCTTGCGCGGATAATGTCTGGCTATCATCAGGAAGGATGGCAGGCTGACGGAGGGCAGCGTCAGAAGCAGCGCCCCCGCAGGTCCGGCTCCCAGACCGAAGGACATCAAGCTCTGGATAACCGGAATTTCTGCAGCGGTAGGAATCACAAACAGGGTACCGGCAATAGCGAAGCCGATAATCACCAGTAAACTGTTGGCCATCCCTTCACTCACGGAGGGGAACAGCCATGCACGGGCAGCGCCAAGCAGCAGAACGGCAACGATATAAGCCGGGACAATATTAAGAATCATCAGGCCGATGCTTCTAAGCCAACGGGTGGCGAAGCTGCCGGATTCCTGTTTCTCCAGCCGGGCCTGCTTGGCCTCCAGCTCCTTGGCGGGAACCTTGGCATCGTCGGCGAACCGGTTAGCCAGGTAGCTGACGCCAAAGGTAAGGATGAGCCCGAAAACCAGCCGGAGAACCGTAAATCTCCAGGACAGGACAAAGGTCATAAAGATCAGCGTCGCTGGATTAATAGTCGGATTTCCCAGCCAAAAGGCCAAGCTGGCGCCTACGGAAACCTGCTTTTTGCGCAGGCCCACCGCAACCGGCGCGGCGCAGCAGCTGCACATCATGCCGGGGATGGAGGCGAGCCCGCCGATCAGCGTGCTGCCGAAAGAGGTTTTGCCCAGCACACGTACAAGCCACTGCGCCGGCAGCAGTACCTGGACCAGGGAACCCAGCAGAATGCCGAAAACAGCGGCTTTCCATACGGATTTATAATAGGCCAGCGCATAATCCCATGCGGCCTGCCAGGAAGGGTCCGGCGCAACCGGGTTTTTCCCGGAAACGATGGACGAGCCGATGGAATGGTTGGCTGCGGCGTTGAAGGCTTTGTGGTAATAGGGAATCCATTTTACATAGGTTAAACCTGCAATGGCGATAACCAGGAAAATGGCCGCCAGCACTACTGCTTTTTTATCGAAGCCCCGCGGGAGACGCGGGTTGTTGCTTGAATACGTCATCATTGCCACCTGCCGATAGATTTTAATTGCGCAAATCGGTTATCATTATAGCATAAACGGGTTGAAGCGAAAGAAAAATTTCCGCCTGGGGCGAAAGGGTTGTTCATATATGTCCATGGATTCCATCAAATTAACCTCTTATTCCACCAAAGGAGGCTGCGGCTGCAAAATCGGCCCCGGGGACCTGTCCCAGGTTATCCGTTCTCTGCCGGCTCCCCTGCCGGACCCGAATCTGCTGGTGGGCATCGATACCAGCGATGACGCCGGTGTGTACCGCTTGACAGACGAGCTTGCGCTTGTGCAGACGGTGGATTTTTTTACGCCGATTGTGGATGATCCGTATTCCTTCGGGCAGGTGGCCGCCGCCAATGCCATTAGCGATATCTACGCCATGGGCGGCAAACCTCTGACGGCGCTGAATATTGTGGCGTTTCCCATCAGCAAGCTGGACAAGCAGGTGCTGGCAGAGATTCTGCGGGGGGCCGGGGACAAAATGCGGGAGGCTGGAGTGACGCTGGTTGGCGGGCACTCCATCGACGACAATGAGCCCAAATTCGGATTGGCGGTTACTGGGCTGGTCCATCCGGACAAGGTCCGCACCAATGCAGGAGCGAAACCGGGGGACTGCCTGATTCTGACCAAACCCATCGGAGTGGGGATCCTGACCACCTCCATTAAGAAGGACCTGCTTTCGCAGGAGGAGATCGCTAGGGTCACCCAGGTTATGGCGACGCTTAACAAAAAAGCAGCCGAAATAATGGAGCCTTACCGGGTCCACGCCTGTACGGATGTGACGGGCTTCGGTCTATTGGGGCATGCTCTGGAGATGGCCAAGGGCAGCGGCAACGGCATACGCATCGAAGCCGAACGGGTTCCCGTCCTGCCTAGGGCCAGAGAGCTGGCGGAAGCCGGATCGGTGCCCGGCGGCACACGCAACAACTTTAAGCATGTGGAGCCTTCGGTCATGTTCCCTGAGGAGATGGACCAGACAGGACGATACATTCTCTGTGATGCGGTTACCTCCGGCGGCCTCCTGATTGCCGTGGCTGAGGCGGACAGTGCAGAGCTTTTGGAGAAGCTTGTGGCGGACGGAGTGGAAGCCCATTTGATCGGACGGGTTACCGAAGAGCATCCAGGACAAATTCAGGTGGTATAGAGGAGTGGCAGGCGTGTTTCAGGACATCAGCGTAGAAGATCTGCTTATCCGCAGAAAAAACGGGGACCTGGTCACAGTGGACGTCAGGTCCCCGTCGGAATTCCGGGACGGCACCATTCCCGGCAGCATCAATATTCCTTTTTTTAACGATGAGGAGCGGGCGGAAATCGGCACCCTGTACACCCGGGTCAGCGTTCAGGCCGCCAAGGACCGGGGGCTGGAGATTGCCTCCGCCAAGCTTCCCGCACTGGTGAAGGAGTTCCAGGGCATCGGCCGGGAAAAAGGGGTGTTTTGCTGGAGAGGGGGAATGCGCAGCCGTACGGTTTCCACCGTGCTTTCTCTGATGGGTATCCGCGTTTACCGGCTGGAAGGCGGCTACCGGGACTACCGCAGATGGACGACGGCCCGTTTGGAGCAGATGGCCCAGCGTCCGTGGCCTTCTTATGTGCTTCAGGGAAATACCGGCACAGGCAAAACCGCCATTCTTCAGGCGCTGCAGGCGGAAGGTTACCCGGTGGCGGACCTGGAGGGGATGGCGGGGCACCGCGGTTCTATTTTTGGAGGAGTGGGGATGCTGCCCCATAATCAAAAAACCTTTGATGCTTATCTGGTGGAAAGGCTGGAGGCGTTGGAGCACTCCCCTTGGATTATGCTGGAGGCAGAGAGCCGGAAGGTTGGCAAGATTACGCTGCCGGAGTTTATTGTGCGGAGCAAGGAGGAGGGAAAAACGATTCTGCTGAAGCTCCCTCTGGAGGTCCGGGCCAAACACATTGTGGCGGACTATCGGCCCGATGTTCACGGAGAGGCCCTGCTGGCGGCTTACCGTTTCATTAAGGAGCGGATTCATACGCCCATAGCCAAGGATATTGAGGGCAAGCTTCTGTCCGGAGCCTACGAGGAGGCGGTGCTGCTGTTATTGGAGCATTATTACGATCCTCTTTACGCCCATTCCGAGGGGGCATACAAGGAGGAGCCTGCAGTAGTCAAGGCTGCTACGATAGAAGAGGCGCTGAACCGGGTCCGGGAGCTGCTGCCGCCTGTGGGTTAAGAGCGGGATTCTAGACATAATTCCTGGAGTAGTTAAGGTCAGTGATGAAAGCGGTGGTTAGTCGTGGCAGGCTGCTGCTACTATTCCTAACCGCGACGGGAGACGCTATTTCCCCCGAAACAGGGTGTTCGGAAATCTAACGGAAGCAGGAGACGTTATGGAGCTCAAAAGAGGCTTCCGGCGGATCAATGGGACCGAATAGAGGCTGTGGCCGCCGTTAGATTTTCTGAAGGGGTGTTTTCGCCGTAATAAGGGCTCTCACCGCCGTTAGAATATGTCCGGACAAACCCTAGGGCGTGTATGCACCCCCCTAGAACCGGAAGCCGCTGCCTGCGAGCCACGTAAAGCCTAGTCCCGTCAGCCTGTTCAAAGCGTCCAGCTCCCCGGGGTCAAGGCAGACGATCAATGCGTCCGGTCCGCCCAAAGCAGCATACGCAAAGTGGCGGGGACCTCCCAATTCCCTGAGCAAATCGGCGGTTCTGTGGAGAAGCTCCGGGTCCAGAGCGTTTGTGGTGTTGGATAGCTCCCATTCGCAGGTTTGTGCGTCCAGCCTGAACCGGAGGAGAACGTTCACCCCGGTGGGAAGTGCTTGCGCATCAGCAACAGGAAATACCGCTCCGGAGGCTTCGGCTATCCCGGCCAGCCGCATAAGGGCATGCACATAATCATGAGGCTGCCGGATGCTGTCCCGGTGCACATGCCAGATACGCTCCGATATAGGTCCGCCATCCCCGGCTGTACTGCCCAGGGCGATCAGCAGCAGCAGATACGGCTTCTCCATATACGCTTCCTTGCGGAACTTTACCAGCTCCCGCTCTCCGATTTCCGGTCGGGGGCGGAAGCCCAATAGAGCCAGCTTTTTCAGCTGGACGGCAGGATCTAACGGGTCTTTTTTACGGAACCAGCCCAGCATCTTCGTTACCGCCTCCCATCGAAGCAAAGGCATAGATTATCCGGCATGTCCGCCGGCGTTGAGCTGCTTTTGCTTCATATATTTGCAGACCTTGTTCTTGCCAGTGGTTTTGGCCTGGTACATGGCTTCATCCGCCTGCTTCACCAGAGCGTCCGGAGAAATCCCCTTCTTCGCCTTGCTGTAGCCGACGCTGACCGTAACCCCGGCCTCCGCTTCAATGCGCTTGCGGATCAGCTCCGCCAATTCTCCCGGATGGACCTCCGGGTCCGTCACCAGCACCACCATTTCCTCGCCGCCAAGACGTCCCGCCACTCCGATCTCCTCCACACATTCCCGAAGGATCGAGGCCACCTTTTTCAGCGCTTCGTCACCCTTGTCATGCCCTTGGGTATCGTTCAGCTTCTTGAAGTTATCAATATCCGTAAAAATAACGGTGACCGGTACCTCATGGGACAGATACTGCTTCAGCCGGTTCATAAAATACAGCCGGTTGTAGAGCCCCGTAAGGGCATCAGTAATGGATTTGGTATACACCGCCTGGAGCAGCTCCACTACCCGTTCGAACACGATAAGAAACAGCGTCATATAATACAAAACCAGGAATGTGCTGCCCGCGGCTGCAAGAGCCGGATAAGCACTGCCCGTAATAAACACATCCGCCAGATGAATCAATTGGTAGATGAAATAAAAAGAAAGACTGAGCTGGTACCGGTTCCACTGGCCGACCCAGGGTGAAATCCATTGGTGGCACAGGAAAAGCATCAGAAACATATACAGCTCTAGCCCCAGATTCTGCAGCAGCACCACCTGCCCCGGATTCCCCTCAAATCCGTCCACCAGGAAGTACATCAGGGAAAGCAGTACCGCAATAACCACGGCCGACCAAGTCAGGACATGCTGGCGGGTCCGTGAGGAATTGTACATTTGGTAGATGCCCAGGTTCAGGAAGATAAAGGAAACCGCCTTCAAAAGAATCGTGGCGTAGCCCGTCCAATTGCCTGTGCCGGGGGCGTCGGTTCCAGCCGAGATGATAAGGATATGCTGGGCCATCACCACCAGAATCGACAGGGACAGCGAGAAATAAGCCTTCTTCCGCCTGCTCACAAACAGCCTGAAGGTCATCACCAGCATCAGCAGAAGGATGACCAGAATAATCGTGGAAAAATAAACGGGACGCATCGGTCCGCATAAAAGCTCGTACAGCATGTCCATTCTCCCTTCAACCCATTCTTTCATTATACCAAAAACTTTGTCGGTGTGTTCTCTTTTCAATTGCCGCCGGCAGGCGCTACAATAGGGATGAAACGGCATTTCTTGCACCATGAAGGAGGAAATCATGAAAATCTTGCAGGCGCTGTTTTTTCCGCCGGAACAGCCTGGTGGGGTATCGTCCATGGTGCCGTATATCCAGGAGCGGTTTATCAAGAAGGGCTGGGACATGGAGCTGTTCTCCCTGCCCAAGCGCATACGCAGCAAAGGGACCGAAGATGTAGCGTTTCACACCTTTGACTGGAAGCAGTATGCCGGCAATCCGATCATTGACAAATATATCCAAACCTATAAGGATTACATATGGTGGACCAAGCTGCGCCTGAAGGGCTCGTATGACCTGATCCATGCCCATCATCCCATTGCGGCGCTGGCCATGAAGCGGATTTTCCCCGATACCCCTGTGATGATCACCATCCACTCCAGCTATGAGAAGGAGCTGATGTTAAACGGTCGCATTCAGGAGGGGGGGCCGGAGGAGAAGTTCCTGACCTCGATTTATGGCGAATTGGAATACAGCCTGGACCGTATCATAACCGCTTCCCACGCTTTCCGCATGTATCTCGGGAACTATATGCAGGATTGCAGCCGGGTTGAAGTGATCCCGAACGGCTTCGATCAGCGGCGCTTCCGTCCTTATTCCCACGAAAATGCGGTGACCCAGCTGATTTCCGTCTGCCGTCTGGTCCCGGCCAAGGGGCTGGATACACTTCTTGAGGCTTGTGCCCGCTTGAAAAAGAAGGGTGTCCCCTTCGTGCTTCACCTGATCGGAGACGGTCCGATCCGGGAGGAATTGGAGCAAATGGCGGTGGATTTGGGCATTTATGAGGATACCATTTTTTACGGCTATATGCTGCATCCTGAAGAATTCATGCCCTTCTTTGATATATTCGTTCTGCCTTCCCGGGCGGAGGCCTTCGGGTCCGTATTCGCGGAAGCGGCTCTGTGTCTATTGGCTCTTGTCGGTACCCAGGTGGGGGGCATTCCGGAGCAAATCGAGGACGGGCGCAACGGTCTTCTGGTCCCGTCAGGGGATTCCGAGGCTCTCGCCGGTGCATTGGAAACATTGATTGAGGATCCGGGTTACCGTTATGAACTGGCCCGGGCCGCATGGGAAAAGGCCAAAAAATCCTACTCTCTAACCCGCGTGATCCAGCAGCTGGCGGCAGTGTACCGGAGCTTCGGGACTGCAGCAGTCGATGGTACAGAGGAGTTCGAGGGTGAGGGTGAAAACGAAGGAGGCGGCGGAGTGTGATTCCGTTCCGGTTTATCCATGCCGCCGATCTTCATCTGGACAGCCCTTTCGCAGGGCTGTCGGGTGTGCCGGAAGGGGTGCGGCAGCTCCTGCGCGGCTCCACCTTTGCGGCGCTGGACAACCTCACGGAGCTTGCCATCCGGGAAAAGGCGGATTTTGTGCTGATTGCGGGAGATGTCTATGATTCGACAGACCGGTCGCTGCGGGCGCAGCTCCGGTTTCATCATGCAATGAAACGGCTGGCGGAGAGCGGGATCTCCGCTTTTGTCGTTCATGGGAACCATGATCCGCTGGACGGCCGGGAAGCGAAGCTGGGCTGGCCATCAGGGGTACATATGTTTAAGGCCGGTGAGGTGGAGCGTGTTCCTGTGGTTTTGGAGGGGCGCGGCCATGTGGCGGATATTCAGGGGATTTCGTACCCGACGGCGGCGGTGCGGGAGAATTATGCGCAGCGTTTCGGAGCGGGGGCGGCCGGTGTTTACCAAATTGGGCTGCTGCATGCTAATGTGGACGGTTCGCCGGAGCATGCGGATTATGCCCCTTGTTCGTTGAAGGAGCTGGCGGCGGCCGGGTTGGACTATTGGGCTTTGGGCCATGTCCATACCCGCAGGGTGCTGTCCGAGAAGCCTTGGGTGGTTTATCCTGGCAACATCCAGGGCAGGAGCGTCCGCGAGCAGTCGGCTAAGGGCTGCTATGTAGTGGAGGTGGACGGAAGCGGGGCTGCGGAATTGCGGTTCCAGGCGCTGGATGCGGTTCGTTGGTTGGCCCGGGAGGTGTCCATTGCGGATTGCTCTACGGAGCAGGAGCTGAAGGAAGCGCTGGAGCAGGCAATGGAGGAGGCCCGCACGGAGGCGGAGGGGCGGCCCGCTGTGCTGAGGCTTGTCCTGACCGGCAGAGGGAGGCTTCACGGCAAGCTCCAGAGTGGTTACGCCCGGGATTTGGCGGAGGAGCTGCGAAGGGCTGAGTTGGAGCGTTGGGAGCTGCTGGAGGAGGAAACGGGCGAAGGAGAAGGAATGCCGCTGGTTTGGCTGGAAAAGCTGTCCGTGCGTACCGGCGTGGCGGCAGACCGGGAGGCTCTGCTGCAATCTGAAGGATTCCTGGGCGAGCTCCTCCGTCTGGCCGCTGAACTGGAGAGCGAACCCCTGGCGCTGCAAGAATTTGCCGGAGAATGCCTGGAGCCGCTGATGGGGCATAACCGGGCCGGTGTGCTCCTGCGCAAAACAGGATTGGCGGCGGACGGAGCTGTTGAGGCAGGTATAGAGTCGGAGTTTGCGGCAGAGCTACTGAAGCAGGCTTCGGAATGGCTGTTGGACCATCTGCTGGATGAAGAGGAGGGAGCGTAGGTGAGAATCCGGGAAATCCGCGTGGAGGGTTTCGGCGGGCTGCAGAACCGGACGGTGGAGCTGCATGGCCCGATGACGGTTCTATACGGCCCCAATGAAGCGGGCAAAAGTACGTTATTGCACCTGATCCGTGCGGTGCTGTTCGGGTTCCCCTCCCGCCAGTCGGGTTTGGAGCGGTTCGAACCTGCCAAAGGCGGTGTCCATGGCGGTTCTCTGGTGCTGGAGCTGGAGCCGGGCAGCCAGGTGCGTGTATTCCGGCGTTCGGCGGATGCTGCTGCAGGCGGACGGGGACGTATTCCCTCTGCCGGGCTGGTGACGGTTACGCTGCCGGATGGGCGCGAGGGAGGCGAGGAGCTCCTGCGGGAGCTGTTGGGGGGCGTAACGGCGGAGCAGTTCCGCAATTTGTTCGCCTTCACCCTGACGGAGCTGCAGGCGCTGCATACTCTGACCTCGGAGGAGCTGGGCGGATTCCTGCACAGCGCCGGTCTGGGGGTGCGTGCCTCCCTGGTCCGGGAGACGGAGAAGCGGCTGGTCCAGGAGCTGGAGAGCCGCTTCCGGCCCAAGGGGCGGAACCAGGGAATCAGCCAGTTACTGGGGGAGTGGGATACACTGGACAGCGCCTGGCGGAAAAGCCTGGTCCAAGCCGGGCGATACAACCAGTTGACGGCGGAGATCGGGGCTCTGACCGACCGGATTGCTGAGGCCGGAGAAAAGCTGGCCGGCGGCAAAGCCCGGTTGGAGCTGCTGGAGTCGGCAGGAGCCCAGCGGGAGCGCTGGCTGCGCCTTCGCCATGTGACAGAGTCTCTTCAGGAAATGCCCGCAGTAGGAGAAGGCAGTTTCCCCGAAGACGGTCTGTCCCGGCAGGATGTGCTGCTAGGTGAACTGGAGAAGCGGGAGGAAACGCTGGCGGGTTTGCGGATGAGGCAAACTGCGCTGGAGGAAGTGACCGCGGCCTATTCCGAAGCGGATGCCGGGTTGGTGCAGCAGCGGGAGAGGGTCCAGGCCTTGGCGGAGGAGCTGAGCCTGTACAAGGCGGGCTTCGGCCAGGAGGAGGAGCTGCTCCTGGAACTTGAGCGCCTTGATCGACTGCTGTTGGGGAAACTGCAGGAGGCGGGAATTGTATCGCACGGCGAGTCTGCTGCTTCTCTGAAACCAACCTATCAGCTGCCTTCCGTTACATTGCAGCACCGGGAGGAGGCTTCACGCTTCAAGGAGCTGTGGGGTGAGCGGGAGCTGGCCCGGGTCCGGCTGGACAATGCTGTGGACGCAGCGGAAGCGGAGCTGGCGCAGGCGTCTGCGCTTGTGCAGGAACGGCGGAAGTTGCTGGCCGGGGCGGAGCGGCAGCTTGCGGCAGGATATCCGCCGGAAGCGGACAGGCTGGCTCCGGAGCTTCCGGCGGTAATCCGTGAGCTGCGCCGGGAATACGGGCAGCTGGCTGAGGCCGGACGGGAATACCGGCATCTCCGTGAACGGGAGCTGGAGCACCGCCTGTCGGTGGAGCAGCTTCAAGCCCAGGCGGAGGCGAATGGGCGGATTGTGTCCCGGCAGGAAGGACTGGATGGCCGCAGGGTGCTTCTTTGGGCGCTGTTTCTGGGCTTAGGAGGCGGAGCAGGGCTGTTCTTCGGGCTGGCCGGCAACTGGCTGCTGGCGGGAGTAGGGCTGGTAGTGATGGCTGCCGGGGGAGGGGGGCTGCTGCATGGCGGCAAGGCTGGCTCGTCTGCGAGCCGGGGCGGCCGTTCCTCCCGGCGGTACCGCCCCGGTGATGAATCGGCGGCCGGGCTGGCGGCAGACACGCCGCTTGCCGCCCGGCGCCAAGAGCTGGAGCAGGAGCTGGAGCGCTTGCGCGGAAAGCTGGGGGCACGGCTGCAGGGTTTGAAAAACAGCCTAGGCAGCAGCGGCGGTCAACTGGTACTGGACTCCGGCAATGAAGCGCTGCCGGATCAGCTGGATGAATGGCTTTCCCGGCTGAATCAGGCGTTGCGGGATTGTAGCCAGCTGGAGGAGAAATGGAAGGCTGCTTATGAGGCGGAAAGCCGCCTGCGCCGGCAGGTGGAGCAGTTGGGCCGGGAGCAGCGGAAGACAGAGCAGGAGCAAAGGGAGCTTTTGGCCGAATGGAAGGAATGGCTGGCCCAGTGGAATGCGGCGGAGGGAGAGCTTTCTCCAGAGGCGGCTATGGAGTTTTTGGCCTTATTGGATCAGGCGGCGGAGCTCCGGCTGCGCCAGGAGGAGGGCCGAGGACGGCTGGCCTGCATCCGCAATAATCGGGCGGTATTCGAAGCCTCCGCCGGGGCAGTGCTCGGTGCGGCCTTCGGTACACCGGAGGAGCTTCAGTTTGCCTTGCAGGGTTTCCGCAAGGCGGTAGAGCAGGCGGTGGAGCGCCAAAGCCGCTGCCTCGAGGCGGAGTCGGAGCTGGACGGGCTGGCGCCGCGGCTGCGGCTGGAGGAGGAGGCGCTGCTCCGCTGCCGGGATAGGCTGGCGGAATTATGGCGCCAGGCCGGGGCCGACGGCGAGGAGGATTTCCGGCGGCTGGGCGCCCGTGAGACGGCCCGACGTGAGCTGGAGGCAGAGGCGGATAACCTCCGGGAACTGCTTGCTGCGGCAGTGGGCAGCGGCCGTATAGATGGATTGGGCGAGGTGTTGGAGGGCGGGTCTCCCGCGGAGTTGGCTGTGGAAACGGAACGGCTCCGTCAGGAACTCTTGGAGCTGGAAGGGTCTGTGGACCGCTGGAAGGAAGAAAAGGGCCGGCTCCATGCGGACTATGCCCGTTTGGCGGACGGCGCCGATCATGGGGCGCTGCGGGAAAAGCAGGAGGAGCTGCTGGCCCGGTTTGGGGACGAGGCGTCCCAATGGGCGGTGTTCGCCATGGCGGCAGGGCTTTTGTCCCGAACCAAGTCCCGCTATGAGCGGGAGAAGCAGCCGGAGGTGATGCGCCGGGCATCGGAGCATTTTGCCCGGCTGACGGGCGGACGTTATGTCCGCATCGCTGCGCCTATGGGCGAGGAGCGTCTGCTCGCCATCCGTCCCGGCGGAGAGGCGGTGGATTCCGCCCGCCTGAGCCGCGGGACCGCAGAGCAAATGTACCTGGCCCTCCGCTTCGCTCTTGCGGCGGAATTCGCCAGACAAACCCCGCTGCCTCTTGTCATGGACGATATCTTCGTCAATTTTGACGGAGAGCGCCTGCTGCTGGCTCTCCGGGAGCTGGCTGCGCTGTCGGAGCAGCATCAGGTGCTGCTCTTTACGTGCCACCGCCATGTGCTGGACGCACTGGCGGAAGCAGCCCCCTCGGCGCAGCGGATCCTGCTGCCGGGGGCTTCCGGCGCCGGCGGAGCATCGGCGCCGGCGGCTGCGCCCGCGGGTGTTGCCG
>JAEWMH010000046.1 GCA_023393235.1 Bacillota bacterium
GATGCAAGCTGTACACCTGTTCCGGAAGCTCAACCTTCTTGGTAAATAAACTCCGGATCCCTTCCCGGGTCCAATCCAAATGAAAAAAGGACTGCTCCGGCTCGACATGAATGGTGTCCGGGTAAGCTTGACTTAACCGGTAAGGAAGAAAGGTCGAGTGCGCACTCCATGATCCGTCAAATTCGTCAAACATACGATCCAGCCAGTGTTGAATGAAGCTTGCGTTTTTCTCCGCCATAATGAATGCGTTGCATAAGGAACCCCCAGCGGCCACAGCCGCGGGAGCGTGCCGGTCCACCTTTTCATGCCCCATGACGCAAGGATACTGGTACAGTTCATCGGGAATAGGCTGGATGAATATCGTATCGATATCCGCATAAACCCCGCCGTATTCCAACAGGATCTGAAGCCGGGACACATCGGAGATATGGGCATACCGGTAGGCTTCCAGAGACGGATTCCCATAAGCGTAGGCGGCCATAAATTGATCCTTCTCAATCTTGTTCAAGGTCAGGAAATCCTTAATCGCATCCCACCACGGTCCGTACGGGAGATGCTCGTAATGGAAATACACCTTGTCCGGGTTGTTCACCCGCATACAAGACTGAATGGCCAAATAATGCGACAGATGAAAGGGCTCCGTCTGTACTTTCAAGCCAAATATGAAATGAAAAACCTTGGGTATATTAGTCATCGAACAGTACCTCGGTGCAAGTATTGGCAATCCTCTGATCCGCAAAAGCTTGGGAAACCTTCTGCCTGAGAAAGGCGCCCTTTTCCTTCGACTGGTCCTGGTTTGTATAGATGGTTCTTAAGATGCGTCTGACATCTGCAGCATCCACATTAGCCCACTTCTGCTCTGTAGAATAGGAGGTTCTTCCATAAGCTGTTTCTACTGGGCCTAAGGTATACGGGATCAGATAAGCATCACCGGAGGACAAGTAGTCCAGCTGACCGCCATAGGACGTCATGGCTACAGCATTGCCGAACCAAGCCGCTTCATATGCCCCCATCCCCCATCCCTCTCCACGGGTGCAGGAAACAAAACAATCCCCCTGGTGGTGAATCCAGGCCAAATCGGCCGGGGACAAGGAATCTGTCAGGTGAATCAGCTTGTTCCGGCTGGGATGTGCCCCCACCAGCTTCTTAAGGCTTTTTCCGCTTGAGCCGAAGGAGCGCTGCAGAAACAGCCGCCGCCAGGAACGCCGGTATGATGTCCAGTCCCGTTGATCCGTCTTCAGAAGCAGGGTTACCTTCTCCTCCTCCCTGAATTCCTCCAGGAAAGCCTGAATGAGGGTGGGGAGGTTCTTCCGTTCGTTCCACATACTGATGCAGTAAAACATGTAATGACCGGCCGCCTGCTCCAAGACTGCCGCCAGGGGCTGACTGGGCGGAGCCTCCGGAACCCGCCCTTGGAACTCCGAAACATGGGGAAGGACGGCAATCGGCACTTGCACGCCGCTTGCCTGCAGCACCTGCCGGTTCCAGCTGCTGGGCACAAAAACACCATCCAGCCCGTTCAGCAGTTCCGGCCAATGTGCTGGCAGCCGGTCGGTTTCCCATGCGGTATAACCCCATATGGGCACGGATGGGAAGGCTTGACCCCGCTTTTTTACCCAATGGGGGTAGTACTCGGGAACCGTATGAATGATGACGGCGTCGGGCTTGGAGGTCAGCTCCTCCCTAATCAAAACACCGCCGTTCTTCACATCACCCGGAAGAATGAGGGTTGGTTCGACGTTGAGACCCTCCTGCTTCAGGGCCTGGCTCAAACCGACGGAGGCATTCCCGTATCCGGTCTGTTCGTGGTAACAGATCACATTGATGTTCTTCAAGCGGTTCGCCTACTTATATTTTGAAGTGAGTTCTTGTAATATTTATAGAATTTGCAGGCATAGTAAATTGTGCAGGTATGCCTTGTTTTTAGCAGCAATGTATAGATAGAGGGCAACAGACCGGGGCTGTAAGCCTTTCCAATTTTTTTCATTACATTCTCGTCATGAAGAATCTGCTGGATATACGACATTTTTTCCGCCCGGGTCATGGGACAGTTGTCGTAGAACAGATTGATGAAGCTGATGATCGTATTCCGCACCAGGATATAATAGACTTTTTCCTCTAATTCCTTATTGATTCCCACGTTTCCCGTCAAGTAGTCGATCACCTTGTCATGTGCCGTGTTGTACGCATGAAACAGGTGATGAATGTAGCTTGTGGTCAACGAGCCGAATTTCTTCTTGGTGTAGAAATAGTACGACTGATTAAGGATGTAGATGGATTTGCAATAACGCAGATAATCTACATTGAAGATCAGATCCTCCGAATAATGAATGCCGTCCGGCATGAGGATGCGGTTAGCCTTAATAATCTCCGTTTTGTACAAACGGGCACAGGGGCTATTGATCATGGAGGTTTCGAACAGAGCGAAGATTTTGTGGGAGTCCTCAGGTGAAATCCGGATTTCCCCCTCAAAGGAGGACGTCAGCGGGAGAAAGCGTTTGTTCTTGAAATACAAATACTCCACCGTCATCGGACTGATTACCAGATCACAGTGTTTCTCCTCCATCAAACGGATCAATTCGGCGAACATCGCCGGCATGATGTAATCATCGGAGTCAATAAACGCCAGATACCGGCCCTGAGCCAGCGAGATGCCCAAATTACGCGCCGCGGACGGCCCACGGTTAGGTTGATGAAAGACCTTAATCCGGTGATCCTTCTCTTCATATTCTCTGCAGATAGCCAGGCTGTTATCGTCTGAGCCATCATCCACTACCAGCAATTCATAATTTTGATAGGACTGACACAGTATGGAATCCAGACATTTTTTGATGTAGGGTTCGACGTTGTAAACCGGAATGACAATGGATAATTCGATCACTGTGTTCAACTCCCTGAACCATATGGAACTGCAGTATCATTATAGGGAAAACCCGGTTGCCCCACAATGGAGAGTACTGGATCACTTCGACAGTCCTTACCGCATCTTCCTCATAACGGAAAAAAGGCCATCCGCGAGGGACAGCCTGCTGTGCTCAATAATCCCGGACGGCATCGAACCAGCTCTGCGCCATCTCCTCCGGTATAGGCTGGCCAATCAGGTGAGGGGACTGGCTGAGCTGCCATACGGCTTCCCCCAGATCATCCCTTTCGGTGGTTTCGATTCCCTTCAGCCCGTTGAAGCGCCGGGTGAATGCGGTCAGGATGGCCTCCGCCTCAGCCATGCTGCGGGCTTCTGCCAAGGATGCCTGTGCCAGGGTGTAGGCTTCGTTGGCCAGCTTGGCCAGACGTTTGGGCCAGGACGCGAAGGGGCGGCCGAATTCGGTAGCCCACCATTCCGGCTTCCGCAATTGGCTGACAGAGGCATAATCGCTCCACGGGCGGCTTTTCGCACGCGCCTTCATTTGCTGTCTTACACGTTTGCCCCCGGCCTCCTCCACATTGTACGCAATAAACCTGTCCAATAGCGGCCATGTATCCAACGGGGGCATATCCCCCAGATCCGGAATAAAACGCAGCTCCAGGTTCCGTAACCGGGGATGGCGGGCCAGTGCGTCCATGTCGCAGAAGTTCCCCCACAAGCTCAGGGAGTCCAGATGGGGAAACCTGTCCAGACCGTTCAACGAAATCGGCTGTCCCAAGGATGAGCCCTGCAGCGTCAAGCTTGTCACCCCCTGCAATTCACCCATCTCGGGCAGCTGAAGAGGAGGGTCCGTCTTGCGCCGGCTGGTGGACGGCGCCAAAACCAGCATAGACGGCAGCGCGCCTGCAGCTACAAACCGGGACAGCTCACCCGACACAGTAAGATGGTAAAGCCCGTTGGGAAGCTTCAGGCTTAAACTACCAGAGGCGGATGAACGGAGCTCGATAAAGAATCCGTGCATCCTGGACAGACTGGAGTCCAGTTTCATATCCGCAGACAGAAGGGGCTTCCAATTCATCTGCTCAATGGGACGCTTCTGCGCCCATTCCAGGAACCCGCTGTCATTTCCCGTATAAGTAAGGTGCCGCGGCCAAGGTGAACCTGCCGGTGTAGCGAAGGGATCGAAGACGGACCATTGGATGGGCTCGTCCGGGGCCACATGAAGATCTGCTTTATTTCCTAATTCCGGCGGTCCGATGAACAGGCTGCCTACGCCACGACGAATCACAAGAATATGGCTGCCGGGACCGGTAAGATCAAGGGAATAATGGCCCTCTTCCGTAATTGAAGCTGGCGGATACGCTTGATTATCAGAGGTCATGGGAATCATCCTCTCCATGGTTTTATACATATTGTATCGTAAAAAAGGTGCGGAGGCGCGGGTACTGGGGCTTCTCTCCAGGCACCAAAAAAGAGACCGCTCTGCGGTCTCCACCAGGACATGTATGCACACCCCTGCCCAATTCTAACGAAAATCAGAAAACTTATTTCGGAAAGAATGGCGGATTCGAACACCTAACGAATGTGAGCCGCCTTATTTCCCGCCCGCTGCTCTAATTGGAGCCTGTTTCCATGAAATAAACCTCCACAGATTCGTTAGAACACTATCCGGGGCGAAACGGGCAAAATAACGTTGCTGAGATTCGTTAGATTAGTTGCTGCCCTCATTCCTGTCTGCCCGATACATACTGTCTGCTTCGACGGGATTTTCCTTGGCTGTGATGGAACGCGGAATCATCCGGCATACCTGAACCGGTCCGCCGTATACCGCTGATCTGTACTTGTCTACATGCTGCTTGGACAAGGGTCGGTTGTAATAACCGGGCACGTATTTATTCATCATTTCCTGAAGGACACGGGTGGCTTCACCCAAATCTGTGATCGGCTCCGCCTGCCCGAATAGCATCACACCCATATAGGCCGTATCCGTTTTGGCCGGCACCGGATTGGTGATGGTTCCATACTCCTCGCATACGGTGAAACACACCTCCGGATTATCCTGCATCACCTGATTGCGCCTTCCGTCTCCGGCTCCGTGAAAATACAGCCTCCCGTCCATCCATACATAGTTAAGCGGCACAACATAGGGATGGTTGCCATCCGACAACCCCAGATACCCGATTCTCGCCTGCCGCAAAAAGGCTTCAATCTTCTCTTCATCCTTACACTCTCTAACCTTATAACGGACTGGCTTCATGCGGAAATTCCTCCTTCTCATACCTGCGTTATTCAGGTAGTATAGCAATGAATGGATTGTGCGGAAATATCCAAACGATGCAGTTTAGAGCAATCCATAACATGCAGATTCGGATGAAGCTACGAGTAAGGAGAGAGTCCTCATGTTGAAAGTAAACCGCCAGGATAAAACCCCAATCTGGCAGCAATTGCTGAATCAGGCGATTCAACATATCACCAGCGGGATATGGACTCCAGGGGAATTGCTGATCCCCTCCCGCGAGCTCGCGCATCAGGTGGGAGTTTCCCGCTCCACCATCCAGATCGTCTATGAGGAATTGCTCAGCAGAGGGTATACCGTGACCTCCGGGAGAGGCGGAACACGGGTGAGTCACTGGAGTCACATTACGGAGCCGGTGACACCTTCAACAGCCCAGGGTCCCGTCCCGCCTTCCTTGCCCCTGCTGCATTCAGCCGTGGATCAACTGCATGATTGGTTCGGGGGCAAGCAGCACAGGGAAACGGAGATAGACTTTACCCCGCATGAGCCTTATCTGGATGAACAATTCCAAAAAAACTGGAGGCAGTCGCTCCTCCACGCTTCCGCTGCCATGTCCCTGTCGGATTGGGCATATGGTGATCCGTACGGTCTTCCGGCGCTACGCGGGCAAATCCAGCGTTATTTATTGCTGGAGCGGGGAATCCGGATCGGAACTGATCAAATTCTCCTGACCTCGGGCGCCCAGCATAGCCTTGACTTAATCGCCCAAGCGCTGTTATCCGAAGGGGATACGGTCTCCTTGGAGGACCCCGGTTTTCCCGCGGCCTGGATGGCCATGAAATACCGGCAGATGCAGGTAGTGCCTGTTCCCGTGGATGCCCAAGGGCTTGTGGTGGAGCGTGTCGACCCCCGGTCCAAGCTGGTGTTTGTAACCCCTTCGCACCAATGCGCAGTAGGGTCCGTGATGTCGGAGCCGCGCAGGCAGCAATTGCTGCATAAGGCTGTACAAGACCAAATGTGGATCATTGAGGACGACTATGACAGCGAATTCCGGTACCGGGGAGACCCGCTTCCAACCCTTTTTAGCCAGGCAGCGGCCAATACCTTGTATCTCATGAGTTTTTCCAAAATGATTGCTCCCGGCATCCGAATATCGGCAATTGTGGGATCCGTGGAGGCCATCGCCCAACTGGCCCGGGTCCAGGAGCTGACCTACCGTCAGCTTCCCGTGATGGACCAGCTCACGTTGACCCACTTTATCAAACAGGGGCATTTTATGCGGCATATGAGAAGGGTGCGGAACGTATACCGGCGGCGGCACGAAGCCATAACCAAGGCCATTGCGGCCAGCGGGTTAGGGGATCGGTTCCGCCTGAGCGGAGCGGAAACGGGTCTGCATGTGCTGCTTGAAGCGGAGGCCTCCTGCGACGAGGAGGCAGCCACCGCACTGGCCCTGCAGCAGGGCATACGGGTTTATCCGCTGCAGCCCTATTGTCTGGAAAGCAGCCGGAAAGGATGGGTGCTGGGGTTTGCCAAGGTAGACGAAGCGTCGATTGAGCGGGGAATTCATCGTTTAGCGGAGTTATGGACGTAAGAATTCATTCAGCTACAGCCAGATTTAAAAGGACCATCCCTTACGGATGACCTTTTTAGAGCGGCACTATATTGCACATATGCTCATTCAAATCGTTCGAATAAGCCAGCCTTACAACTGGTACCTTCATGCCCCATTCCACCATTAAAGGTGCAGCATCTTCAATGACCGTTGCCGCCAGCCTTTCGTCTGGAATGTAGTGAAGTGTTTCTTTGGGTTGTGCCTCAAGATGGACTCCACCCATCCTTTGCAGAACGATCATTAGTGATGTTTGTTTTTTTAATGCTGCCGTAACACAGTTAAACTGAAACCAGCCATAATTGTTAAAGGTATAAAACCCCTCCTTACCCCAATTTTCATTTGCGTAATCCAAATGCCCTACACCTTCAGCTGCAGGCCGCGTGAATCTCGGCAATGTATCGGATACGATTTTTTCCAACAGGCTGAGCTTTTCTTCTTCACCATAATAACGCCAGTATGCCATTGCAAAATCGTTTACCAGCTGCTCTTCTTCCACGGGGGTAGGCCTTTGCTCCATATTCCAAGCAAATAAGGCATGGCCGAGCTCATGAATCACGTTGTACCAATGAAAATAAATTTCGTACCATTCCTCTGCCCGATGTAAGCCAAATAAATTCCCTACAAGCTCCTGCTGTTGCGCGCTGCCATTTTTATATAATCCCGTGATAATTTCGGCACAACAAGCTGTCAGATCATCCATGCTTATCCCTCCATAAAAATAAATGGATGTAAGAATTCATTCAAGCTGTGCAAGAGCACTCTCATCCACAATGATGATTTGGCGTTGGCCAACGAGCTTAATCCAGCCCTGCTCCTGAAACAGAGCCAGCTTGCGGCTGAGGCTTTCCTGTGTGGTCCCGATCATCACCGCCAGATCTTTTTTGCTGACAGGAAGCAGGATCACCTTGTCCTTGGTTTGACCCTGTTGCTGATGGTGCAGCATGTCCAATAATGTCCTGGCGAGCCGCTGCTCCACATCATACAGGGTAAGCTGCTCCAATTTAGCCTCTGCGGTTTCAATACGCTCGGTATATTTCTCAAGGAATTTGATTGCAATCTGGGGTGTCCGCAGCATGAGGTCATTGATCACCTTACCCTGAATCAGGCAGATCTCTGTGGTTTCCAATGCCTCCGCAGTGTCCGTTAATACCGTATGGCTGAATAAGGATAATTCCCCTGTAAAATCTCCGGGGGTAAGAATACGTACGATCTGCTCCTTGCCGGAGGGGGAGAAGCGGGATATCTTCACACTCCCCCGATGGACAATCCATAGATTCGCGGAAGGGTGCCCCGGCGAGAAGATGACCTCCCCTTTGGCATATGGCCTGCTGATGGAGGCGTCCATAACCTCTTTTTTCTCTTCCGCGGATAAAATATCCAGAATCGGCACATTGTTGATGCACAAGGCCGAAGACGGGTCTGCAGCCTTCGCCTTATTGGCCGGATGATGATGGCATGCCATTGCGAATCCCTCTATTCCTGGTGAATATAGTTGGCTTAGTCTTACTCCCATGGTAGCGTGTTAACCAAACCGCATTCATAATCACGGCCAATACACTAAGTTCATGCACCAGCATGCCGGAGGCCATGAATACACTTCCGGTTAATACCCCGGTTAACAGGATCAATACGACGGCAACCGCGAAATAAATATTTTGCCTCATATTTCTCATTGTAGCATGGCTTAATCCCAAGGCGTACGGGAGGTTCGACAGCCGGTCTGACATGAGCACCACATCGGCGGTTTCGATAGCGGCATCGGTCCCCGATCCGCCCATAGCAATGCCTACATCGGCAACGGCCAAAGCAGGAGCATCATTCACACCATCCCCAATCATGGCTATGGTAGCATGTTTTTGCAGATCCTGTATGATCCTGAGCTTATCCTCCGGCAGCAGCTCCGCATAATACCGGTCGATTCCCAGCTCACGGGCTACCGCGGCAGCGGTCCTTTCATTATCGCCGGTTAACATCACAACCTGTTGAACACCGGATTTTTTTAGCGCATGCACAAGTTCATAGGCATCATCCCGCAGGACGTCTGCAATCGAGATTAATCCCAGCACCCGTTTCTCATCCGCTACAAAAACAACCGTTTGTGCCCGCTCCTCTTCATGTGTTACATAGTGAGTTACCTCTTGGCCACATGGAATGTTGTGATCTGCTATTAACCTGCGGTTGCCAATAACCAGCTTCCTTCCTTCAACCGTGGCCTCCACCCCTCTGCCGGGCAATGCCCGAAACTGCTCTGCGGGAAAAGCCGGTGCTGCGAACCTGGATGAAGCCTCCGCCATAATGGCTCTCGCCAAGTGATGCTCGGACAGATATTCGGCCCGCGCTGCCAGTTGCAGGAGCTCATCCTCATCCCCGTCCAACACATGTATTCGTGTAACCTGCGGCTTGCCAATGGTGAGTGTGCCGGTTTTGTCAAAGGCGGCCACTTGAACCATACCCGCCTTTTCCAATGTGTCGCCGCCTTTAAACAAAATGCCGTTCCTCGCACCGTTGCCGATTCCCGCTACGATGGAGACGGGAGCCGAAATCACCATGGCGCCCGGGCAAGCAATCACCAATAAGGTCAGGGTTAATTCAATATCTCTGGTAAAGAGGTACACGATAATTGCCAATCCGAAAATGGCAGGTGTGTAGAACCGGGCGAATCTCTCCATGAATTTCTGGGTGGGTGCTTTCGTTTCCTGCGCTTCCTCCACCATATGGAGAATCCGGGCAAAGGTCGTGTCGCCGCCAACCTTCTCCGCGATAATCTCTAAATAGCCATGCTCAATGACGGTTCCGCTGAACACCTTCGCATCCTTGTCTCGACTGACTGGAACAGACTCTCCTGTAATAGCCGCTTGGTTGATGGTCGCCTTTCCTCTGAGAACCGTTCCATCCACCGGAATGCTTTCGCCGGGACGGACCAGAACCAAATCACCTTCAAGCACCTCATCCGATGACACCTTAACCTCTATACCGTCACGCATAACCGAGCAGGTGGCAGGGGCCAAGTCCATTAACGCCTTCAATGAACTCCGGGTCCTCTCAATCGCCCTCGCCTCCAGGTAGGAGCCGAACATAAACAGGAAGGTAACGGCTGCGCCCTCCCAGTATTCCTGGATGAGGATAGCCCCGGTGACGGCGATGGTCACAAGCGCTTCAATCCCCAATATGCGGTAACGTATGGCCTGGACGGCATTCTTCATAATCGGATAGCCTGCGGTGAGTGCGGCTGCAATCATGAGAAGATCCGAGACTAAACCGAGCCCATCTCCTGCTTTTAGCATAAAGGATACCGCGATAAGCAGCCCGGCCGTCAGGATAATCCTTTCCTTTTTCCTCCTGGACATGATGCTTACCCCCTTACCTTATACGCAGAATTTGAAAACCAAGATCGGTGATGACTTTCCCGAGACCAGCAGCGTTGACAGGCTCACTGTGACTCACCTTTACCTTACTGGAGGTGAAGAGGACCTTTACCTCGGATACTCCCTCTTGACTGGTTAGCGCCGCTTCAATTTTCTTGACACAGCTGGGACAGGTAAGCTGCTCTAATTGGAAAGTGGTGATTGTCGTTGTGGTCATTTGTGAATCCCCCTTAGGACGTGGTGTTCTTCTTGCTGATTTCAGTATAGGGGGTATTCCGCGCAATTCCTTTGACCTGGATCAAATTTCAACATCAGCGTGTATAAAAAGGACCACCCCTTGCGGGATGGCCCTTCCTCATGCAAAACATCCTTATTTACGGCTTCACAACGGAAAGCAGGGACTCATTGGCCTCGGAAATTACTGTCACCTCGGGGGCGAATACGGCATCCCTCACACGCAAGGTTTCTCCAACCCCCATGCCGCTAACATCAAATTCAACCCACGTTGGCAAATGATCCGGCAACGCCTCCACTTCAATAGAGGCCAATTGAATTTGCACGACCCCGCCTTCTTTCGTTCCGACCGGGGTGCCCTTGAACTTAACGGGAATTTTGGTGCGCAGGATCTCATGGGTTTGCACCTGCTGGAAATCAACATGAATCACATCGCCTGTAACCGGATGACGTTGGAGATCCTCCAGCAATACGGTCAGGGATTTCTTATCTTCAAATTGCAGCTTAATAAAGCCTGATGCACTTTGCCGTAACCATTTGTGGAATTGAATCGCGGAAATATGAACCATCTGGTTCTCCGTGTTCCTGCCAAAAACAATACCCGGCAGCCGCCCGGCTTGGCGCAAATTCCGAAGTTGGGATGTATTTAACGGGATGCGGGTTTCCGCTTGAAAACTAGTAGCCATGCTGTGTTCGCTCCTCTTCATGAATTGATATTTTCACACCTTTTACCATCACTTCATTTCCCCCTAATGGGGCTAAAGAGAGGAACATAGCATCACCACCTCCACATACCATCAGATTATTTTCCATTTAATAGATAAAACTCCCATCATAATAGCAAAGCACCCTGCTCGGAAGAGCAGAATGCTTATGGGATACCCCTACCCTATCATAGAAACACCATTCTGTCGACCGGATCGCCTAATCGAAAAAACGAACTCCTTACCTCCGGTTTGCCACATGCACCTTCAGCAGCTTTCCTTTGACCGTTGTATCCTTCATCTTATGAAGTACGAGCTGGCCTTTGCCATTGAGGATATCCACGTAGGAAGCATTATCCTCGATGGTAATAATCCCGATATCATCCGCCGTTACTCCTTCGATCTTGGCGATTGTGCCGACGAAGTCCACCGCTCTGATTTTCTTTTTCTTCCCACCGTTAAAATAAAGCTTCAGCACTCCCTGATTCATACGGGAGCTCCGGTCCTTCATGACGGCCCGCTGATTCCTGATCTTCGCTTCAAAAGCAGGGCTGGTACGTGCAATGTCTTCCTTGGTGGGTTTGTTTCTTTGCTGAAGCTCGAAGCCGATAAACCGCTCCACATTGATAACGAACTTGTCATCTGTGGATGTGGCGAAAGAGATCGCTTTCCCCGATTGCCCGGCTCTTCCCGTCCGGCCGGTCCGATGGACATAGCTTTCGTGCTCCTGCGGAAAATCATAGTTGATCACATGGCTGATGTTTTCGATATCGATCCCTCTCGCAGCGACATCGGTGGCGATCAGATAGCGGAACTCCCCTTGCTTGAAGGCGTTCATCATCTCCGAGCGGTCTTCCTGCTCCATTCCGCCATGAATTCTGCCGCAGGGGTAGCCCGCCTTGGCCAATTCCTCGAATACGACCTCAACCCGAACCTGTGTCCGGCAAAAGATAATGCAGCTATCCGGATTCTCGACGACGGTGACATCCCGAAGCAATTTCAGCTTGTTCTCGTCCCTGACGGAATAAATCGAATGCTCGATTTGGCTTACGGTCTTCGTCTCAGTCTGCACCTCTATGTCCAAGGGTTGGTTCATATATTTATGGCATAGATTCTTCACGTCCTTGGGCAGTGTCGCCGAGAACAGCATGGTCATACGATCCAGAGGCAGCGTGCGGATAATCCGCTCCACATGCTCAATAAAGCCCATGTTCAGCATTTCATCAGCTTCATCAATCACCAGAAACCTGATTTGCTCCAAGTCGATGGTCTGCTTCTCAATATGATCGATTAACCGCCCCGGTGTGCCTACGATGACGTGGTTTCTCTGCTGCAGCTGCACCTTCTGCCGGGCAAAAGGCTGCTTCCCATACACAGCAGCGGCCTTGATCCGTTTATGTCTGCCGATATTCATGATATCCTGCTTCACCTGGTCGGCAAGCTCGCGGGTTGGTGTTAGAATCAAGGCCTGAGGCCGGTTCTCATCCCATTCCAGCAGCTCGCAGATCGGAATGCCATAAGCCGCGGTTTTCCCGCTCCCCGTGTGGGACTTGACGGTCATATCCTTTCTCTCCAGCGCCAAAGGAATGACCTTGCGTTGAACCTCGGTGGGTTCAAGATACCCTAAACTGTCCAAGGAACGGGTAATGTCCTCACTTAATTGATAATCCTTAAAGCCTTGCTCGCTCATCAGGTAACCCCTTTTATTTTAAGTAACAACGAATAACGATTGTTTTCATGTCCAGGTTATATTCTATCCATTATGGTCATTCATGTCTAATCCGTGCGCTATATGATGATTTCCAGATGCCCTTAGAAGCCATTATATAGAGCTGCTTTGCAGATGACGAATGGTTGCGGTAATGCCTTCCTCGTAGCTTGTTGCCGGAATCGGGCCAATGCGCCGCTCATACTTTTCTCTGCTCAGATGGAGGGGCTCCTTCGTCAGATACAGCATTTCCACCACTTCCCTCATAACAGGGACAAACATACCTAAAAGGGAGAGGCTGATTTTTCCCAACGGGATTACAGGCTTAGTCGATCCGGAGGCTGCACGGGAGAGCCGGACGATTTCGTTGCCTGAGATGGTGCCAGCTCCGGGAATATTCCACTCTTGACCGTAGGCATCATCATGGGCCGCGATTTCAACAATCATTTTGGCCGCATCGGGCAGGTATACATATTCACGCGGCACATGCATGTTCCCAATATAAAATCCCATCTTCCCCTTCGCAATCGCTTCAAGTGTACCGCCCAAATACGAAGCCTGGTTCGCCGTGGGGCCATAGTAGTCCGGTAAGCGGACAATGAGAGGGCGTGCTTGCTTCCAAGAACCGTTAAGAACCATCTGTCCGAACCTTAACCGGATTCGGCCTTTTCGGGTATGAGGCTCCTTCGGGTGGTTTTCAGTTACGGGTTCTTCTTGCCTTCTTCCATACGGATAGATCCCATCCACAACGACCACCTTCAGCCCGAGTCGGTCGGCAGCCTGCATAACAGCTTTACCCAGCGGCAGCAGTCGTTCTTCCATCTCATGGTAGGGTATGTTAGCGCAATGGAACAAAACGTCCGCCCCTCTTGAGGCGGATTCGACGTCGTCAGTCTGAAATGCATCTCCGACAGCTAAGGACAGGTGCGATGGATTTCCTAACCGTGCTGCAAACTGCTCCAGCTTCGAGCGGGAACGTCCAAAAGCAATAACAGGGATACCCCTACTCACAAGTTCTTCCACAATAGCAGCACCTGTACCACCTGTCGCGCCAAGGACAATCGCCTTTTTCATGATTCAGACCTCCATTTAGGTTTTGTAATTGATCAATCACTAATTGTTAAGATGATAACATACGCGTTAGTGATTGATCAATAACTTAATTTCAAAAAAGGCTCTTTAGCCCTTTTATCCCTCCATCAGCTCCGGCAGCTCCAAGGCCATCGATATATTGCACAGCATCCCCTTTGCCAAGAACAGCTTGGTTCTCTCCTCCGAATTCTTCACTCCGTTTCGTTGAAACGCCTCCAGTACAATCCCGCGGACTTCTCTGAATCCTATCTGCATGGCCTTGCGGATCGGTTCCTCTTGTATCGTTTGGGCCTGCATTTGGAGCAGGGTCTCCGAACGGTGGGCATTCATAATCCCCTCATAGGCGATAATTAAATCCTGCTCCAGTTGAGGCGAAGATGAATGAATGACTTGGCGGAAGGCATCGGCGATTCTCTGCCAGGAAGCATCCAATGCGGCCAGCAGCAGCTCCTCTTTGGACTCAAAAAACCGGAAAATATACGGCTGTGATATCCCCGCCCGCTTCGCCACCTGCATGGTAGTTGCCCGGTAATATCCCGTTTCTGCAAATACCTCAATCGCGGCCGAAATAATATCCATCCGGCGGTTTACCGGAGCGGCTTCGTTTTTTGCCATCATAGAGCCCCCATTTTCGTTCAATTAGTGATGAATCAATTATTAATGAGTCTACCCGTTGTTTACCGATTTTTCAATGGTTGTTCAAAAGAAAGCGGGCCATCCTTTTGCCAGATGGCCCTATGTGCATAGTCAGATATTCCGTACACGAACATTTAATCCCTTACCCAGCAGCCAAACGGGAAACGCCACTTCAAAGATTGCACCTGGTATATACAGGAGGAATCCGGTTTCGTAACCGAGCATCGCCAGGCAGCTGTTTGCCAACAATGCCGTATACCCGATAAAGCCGATGACGGATAACAACCTTGGGATCAACCTGGCCCGGTAGAGTACATGACAGAGCAATAAGCTTCCCAAACTGAGAACAAGCATGGCGGTCTGAAAGAGCACAGCCCGCAATTCCAGCACTGTTTTTCCTAACCACTCCATAGCTGGATCCTGGCCGGTACTCATGGAGATGTAATCATGACTTAGCGCGATTAGTATGAACGGGGCGATGGCACTCAGGATCAAGAGTACAGATTCTATCATCCGGGATCCGAAATACCCTAGCGCAAACGCTTCGTTATGCCTTTTCAGAATGGGGTACAAAAACATGGCAATCCCCAACACCGCCATGGCATTGACCCATTCCAGAAACCAGCCCAAAATCACGTTTGTTCGATCCGGATACAGATTGGCAAGAACATCCGGGCGTTGCAGAACCGGCTCCAGAAGCCCGCTTCCCAGCATATAGCTGCCCGTCGACACCAAAAACAAGGCGCCAGCCACTTGTGCACTTTTCTTCATATTTATCTCCTCTTGGCTATTTTATAAGCAGTATAGCTCGAAGAGGGATGCGGCTTGCAGACACTTTAGTGTGATTGGGAAGTGTTCGGTAACAAATCCAGCTCCCTGGCACGGGCGATGGCTTCCGTCCGTCTTTGGACCTGAAGCTTTTCAAAAATCCTGCGATTGTACCCTTTGACCGTATCCAAAGCCAAAAAGAGCTTCTGGCCAATCTCTTTGTTCGATAGTCCCTTGGCTATGAGCTCCAGAACTTCCATTTCACGCTGGCTAAGCGGTTCGATCATGCTGCTGCTCTTTCTCCCGTTATGGTGAAGCCGCTCCAGGCCAAGCTTCGCTTCGTGGAGAGCGGGAAGCGGCAGATCACCGCCCAGACGCAGTGCCTCCTGGTAACATTCCGTCGCGGAACGGGTCCGATGTTCAGCTTCCTCTATTTGACCCAGCCCAATCAAAGCCATAACCGCCATTAGTTCATGCTTCATGTTCAGGCTATTCGTTATGACTTCGTGATAAGCCTCACGGGCATCGGGATAAGCGCCACGCCGCTGGTAAGCAACACCTAACATCCAAGCGACTGCCGTCCGGACAGGGATATTATCCGGCCGCAGATACGCCTGCGCACGGCGCGATTGGACAATCACCGTTTCAACGCCATCATTTCCGCTTATCCCTTCATGGTTTACAGGTGCAATCCGTCCGACAAGCTCATCAGTCTTATCGCTCTGACCCGTACGTTGCATATCCGCTTCGAATGTTTGTAATGTCCGTTCAGCACCTTCAGAATGGCCGGTCAGCGCCAACGATGCCAAAGTTGCCCGGGTCGCCGCAATCAGCCCGGTCAGGTCCCTGACGTTGACATCCTGCTCCGTTCCTGCCAGAGCATTCTCTGCCGCGCGCAGCTTCTGTTCGACACCCGTCAGCCTGCCCGCAAGCAGCAAAACGGAACCATACATCACCCACAATGCGGGTCTGGCATCCAATTCCACGGCAGGCAATGACTCCAGCCAGCGCAGCGAAATACCTGCGGCTCCACGGAGATGCAGGGGCATTCCGTTACCTTCGAGCTGACGTGCGGAACGGTCGATGTCCTGGCATTCCACGGCATGGCGGAACGCTTCAATTTCCAAGCCATTGTGTTCATACCACTCACTTGCCCGTTTATGCAATTCCGTTATATGGCTTTCATCGAAGCTTTCCCGAAGCCTTCTGCGGAGTAACTCGACAAACAAATGGTGGTAGCGAAACCACCGGCGTTCATGATCCAACGGGACGATGAATAAATTTCGACGTTCCAGCTCCAATAATGCTGTTTTGCCGCAAATGGCGGGATCCAGTACAACGGCATCACACAGAGGCCCGCACAGACGGTCGAGGATCGAGGTCCGCAGCAAAAAGTCCTGCACGGCATCGGGTTGTTGCTGCAGGACCTCTTCTACCAGATAATCCAGCACAAAAGGATGGTGGCCTGCAAAAGAAGGGATGTGCCCATCGGCATCATGAGCTCCCTGGATAGAGATGGCCGCCAGATGCATACCCGCAACCCAGCCTTCGGTGTGCGCTTCCAACGAAACGATTTGATCCTTGGAGAGATTAAGGCCCCTGATACGGTTCAAAAAATCCTCGGATTCGGATAACGTAAATTTCAAATCCGCGGCCCGCAGCTCGGTCAATTGATCCTGTGCCCGCATTCGGGCCAATGGAATACCCGGATCCTCACGGGTCGTCATCACAAGGTGCATCTGAACGGGAAGATGGTCAAGCAAAAAACGGATGGTATCCTCTACCTGCTTCGATTTTGCCGCATGGTAATCGTCAAGAATAAGCAGGAAGGGAGTTGGAAGGGCTGCGAGCTCATTAAGAAGTGCGGTCAAAATTGACTCGGTTGGTGGATAAGGGGGATTTTGAAGTACGGTGAGAACGCCTTCCCCTATATTCGCCTTCAGTGTCTGCAAGGAGCAGATCATATAGGTCAAAAACCGGGTAAGCTCCTGGTCCCCTTCCTCCAGCGACAGCCAGGCGGCAGGCCTCCCGCAGCCGGCGAGCCATTCACAAACTAAAGACGTTTTGCCATAGCCCGCAGGCGCCGAGATAAGGGTCGCCTTACGGTATAACCCCTTATTGAGCCTTCCGGTCAATCCCGGGCGAGCAACCGAATCTGTTCGAGGCGTAGGGATATATAGTTTTGTGGTTATGATAGGAATAGACATATGTGCACCGCCCTGCCCGTTTAACTATTCGATATATCCGTGGCGCATGCGATTCTAAAGCCAAGGTCATCTATCTTGAAGTCAGGCATGCTTTTTCTTCTCATCGTAGAACCACAGTTGTTTTCAACCTCAGCCCAGCTTCCACCCCGGAAGACTCTATAGTTGCCATACCGATTCGTATCATACAGATCCCAGCACCACTCCCACACATTCCCGAGCATATCGTAAAGCCCCCATGGATTAGGAAGCAGCTGCCCGACTTGTTGGGCTGACCCATTGGAATTGTTTTGATACCATGCAATTTTATCAATGCGCTCATACCGGTATCCCTTGGTCCCCGCTTTGCACGCATACTGCCATTCAGCATCCGTTAATAATCGAAAGCCATCCGCTTTTGTATGAAATACCGTATTTTCACTATCATTGGTGATGGTGTAGCACTCCGTTCTGCCAAGCATTCTGGACAATTTGTTGCAAAAGACAACGGAATCTAACCACGTTACCTCCGTAACGGGCAAGTTCTCCATGTGAATGGCTCTTTCTTCTCCATGCATGACAAAATGGTACAGCTGCTGGGTAACCGGATACTTCATGACATAGAAAGGGTCTATCGTTTCCGACCAAGTCACGACCTTCTTATCCGTTCCCCTTCCAGGGTCGGATAACGTGTAATCCGAACTAAGCCATTTATTCGTATTTATATAATCCCTTAATTCAACGGTCCCACCTTCTATGGGAACCATCAAATCCATTATGTTTCCGATAGGCATTTTGATCTCCGATCTACCACCATTTTATCAATTCCAAGCATACTTCATTTCCCTGATTCCCACATCCCACATTTTCATATTCCCATCAAGGGTGATGGTGAGCTCCTTGGCCTCTTGAAGATAGATGGAGGACGTGCCAAGCTCCTCGCTTTGATCCTCTGCTGATACAGACAGGTACTCCTGCCCATCGGCGGATATACGCAGGCTGCCGCGAGGTTCCACTTGATCGGGAATCCCATAGTTCAGGATGAAATACATCTCCCTTTTGCCTAGTGAGTACGTGTACGTTACCGTAGTTTTATCCTCGGCGCTATACACATTAAACTGGGGCTCTACCGTTTGTCCGCTAATTTGGAAGCTGTCCTGCCGGATTCCCTGCGGTGGCGAGCCTTCACTGCTGCTCTGCAGATCGTTGATTGCCACAAAAGGGGCTAATTCCTTCGTAAACACCTTGTCGGCAATCCCGAAGCCCCCCCACATCCCCATGAACAGGACAAGAGCGGAGATGCCCGCTGCCGCTATGTTGGTCCAGAGCTTATTGGTACGAAATCCAATGCGGTACGCCCCGAATCCGATGGCTGCGCCCGATGAGTTTTGAATCACATCATTGATATCGAAGCTGCCCAGCAAGGTGAGGGCCTGAACGGTTTCCACCACCAGGATAGACAGGATAAATAGGATCATAAACCGAATAAAGCCGGTCCGATATAACAACGGAATCAAAATGCCAAAAGGGATGAAGGCCGCGATATTTCCCAAGCTCACAGCATCCATCAGCGTAGGATGGAGCAGATCCGATAAACCCGGTACTCTAAAAAAACCATCCGGCACCCATAAAAAGATGTACTCTCTCTCCAAAGTTAAGGTATCTGCTCTTCCGAACGCCAAAAAGATAAAATAAAGAATCAACACGGTATAGGATAGGGTGAGGGCAAAAACCATTTTACGCTGCTTAGTATTCATTGTGTTCTCCTTTACCTATGGGTCCATGGCTGAGTGATTCTATAGTTATGATACGGTCCTCCGCGGCGTATTGCAAAAAAAGACCATCCCTTTGCCGGATGGCCTCTCTCTTTTTGCACTCCATATAACCCTTACTTTTTCCTGACGGGAATCCATATCTCCCCAGTGGTATTCGCGGCCATACCGTAATACATTTCCAAACAAGGCCCCTCCACCTGCTCGTATTCGGATGTCGGAAACCACTCGGCATAGATGCGTCTCCATAGCTTCTGCAAATCGCATTGCGGCTCCGGGAAAATGGCCCATGTTGATGCCGGAACCAAAAGGGTAGTAAACCTTTCCGGAATTTTAAGCCCTCTTGGCAAATGGTAGCCGACCATATACTTAAACGACTCTTTGGTATGATCAAATAAGGCAGCATGCAGGTTGGTATCACTAAAACGACCCAAGATCCCGTTCAAAGCATCAACACTGCCATCATCATCACATTGTTTGCGAAACTGGGGTACTTCACGAAATGCTGCTTCCATGCTCTGGCTCATTACACCATATACGCCGAACAGCTCAAAAGATCCTCTTGATTCAATCCGGTACTCCATCTCGACATCCCCTTTGATTGAGATATGGAAGGACATCCGGGGATAGGCCTTCAGAGAAACACCCGTATCGCGCGCAGATACCGGCATCACCCCATGGAGATTCTTAAACGCCCGTGCAAACGCCTCCGGCGAATCATATCCGTATTTCACCGCGACATCAATTACCTTCGCCTTGGTCGTCTGCAGCTCAAACGCCGCCAACGTCAAACGTCTGCGCCGGATGTACTCCGACAAAGTGATTCCCGTAATAAACGGAAACATACGTTGAAAATGATACGTTGAACAACAGGCCAGCTGCGCTATTTTCTCATAGGAGATATCATCATCCAGATTTGCTTCGATGTACTCCATAACGCTGTTCATTCTCTCCAACCAGTCCATCGGATTCCCTCCCTTCGAGATCCATTGTAGTGCAGGTAGTGATTAGGGGCCTTGCATTTGCTGCACGAAAAAGTCATTCTAACGCCACCACTGATGAACACAAAAAAGCCAACCCTAACAGAGGTCAGCTACAAAAATGTATGTATCTTATCTAAGCACTCATTAACTATTCCATCCGGGGCTTTTCCAACGATTTCAATTCGTCTGGCTCGCCAATCAAGATTTTTAATCTGATCTGTCAAAATAACTCCATTAAACACCAAATCACCGGGAAGCAATACTTCAAACCCCCAGCCTCGGACTGTGTGAGTAATTGGACAAACAGAAACAAAACCTGTCGTTTCATTGAAAACTTTTGGTGAGAGTACAATTGCAGATCGCCTACCGGCTTGTTCGTGGCCTGCTTGGGGATTAAAGTTTATCCATACTAGGTCGCCTCGGTCTGCAATCATCTAAAGCAATTCCTTCCCTTCTACTCCAAAATCTATTTCATCATGGCGATTTTCTGGCTTGCATTGGGCCAACAATTCCTCCAATGTTGGCTTTTTCTTTTTGGGTATTACGATGAGCGAATGATCATCACCCACAATTAAGTCAACTTCGGAACCTTGGCTAACCGCAATCTTTTCTGCTATTTGGCTGGGAATACGAATGCCTAGACTATTGCCCCACTTTTGTACGGTGGTCGACATAGAATGTCCCCCCTCCTTCTGATTCCTTTCTCTCATTTTACCACACCCCCATCACTCCGTATATACCAGTATATACATCGAGATTAGAAAATGATACCTCAGCACGCTGATCAATACCCCAAGAACTCTAGGTCCATGCCCAGAAGAAACCGTCCCGGTCCCAGGCAATTCGGCCGCCATGGAGCTTGCGGAAAGCCTTTTTCACTTCTTTGGACAAAGACGCATTTCCGTTCTCATTCACGAATACGAATTGCTCGCCGAAATTGGTCTTCACATATTCAATCGCATCGGCCTGATATAGGGATCCCCTAAACCGTATTTCCTTGACCATCCATTCCGCTACTTCCTGTGCGGTTACTTCCATGAGTTCATTCTCCTTTATGCTCTTGTCCCTCACTCACAAATGCGACCCGCCCGTCGCGTCCAGCATTTGTCCCGTTACCCATCGTCCGTCCGGCGATGCCACAAACGCGACAATATCAGCGATATCCGAAGGTTCGCCCACACGTCCAAGCGCGGACATTTCTTCGGCGTTTTTACGGCCTTCCGGCGTGTGCAGCCACGAGGCGTTAATGTCAGTATCGACGATGCCGGGCATAACCGCATTCACGGTGATCCCCCGCGGACCCAGAAGCTGAGCGAGGTGCAGGGTGAAGGTATTGAGGGCACCTTTGGTTAGATTGTAGGCCATAATATGCGGGAAGGCAATCCGGGTCACGCCGGATGAAATATTGATAATCCGGCCGCCGTCCCGCAAACGCCCCAGTGATTGCTGAACCAGAAAAAACGGCGCCTTCACGTTGACCGCGATCAGCTGATCGAATTCCTCTTCCTGTGTCTCTACAAATGGCGAGGATGTGCCGATTCCAGCATTGTTAACCAGGATATCAAATTGGTTGCTGCCTAACCGGAGGTTAAGCTCCTTTTCCAACCCTTCAAGAAACTGGCCAACACCGTCCAAGGATTCCAAGTTTGCCCCAATCGCAAAGGCTGTTCCACCTGCCGCCTCAATCATGGAGACGGTCTCATCCGCCGCATCTCTCCGAACGCCATAATGTACCGCAACAAGCGCTCCCTCGGCTGCGAGGCGCAGCGCAATCCCCCTCCCAATCCCCCGGCTGGCTCCTGTTACAACGGCAACTTTGCCTTCCAAACGTTTGTTTATCATGCAGATCCACTCCTTATCTAATGGTTGATACCATGATAAACCCTCCCCTAGAGAGGAGGGTCAAGTGGATTCCGAAACTATTTTCAAACCCGTTCGATGGGCAAGATCATCTCAGCCATCCGAAGCTGTCCATAGATATCCTTGTCTGGCGTGAGGTACACCTCCCGGACCGGAACGGACTCCAGCGGCCTGTAGCCCTCGTTGACAGCCCATAACCGCAGCATCTCATTTGCCTTGCAGCTGTTCCGATACGGATCGCATCGATGAGTATACACGATTGCGTCCTTCAACCCTGGCAGCTGATAAATCTCCACACTTCCGCTGGCAGGGACCACCTTTGAGACAGGGATAGTTACCTCGATGTCCGAAGGCTCATCATCAGAATCAGCTACCCTGTGCCGTACGATGGTCAACTCCCGATCCGAATCCTCTCCCTGTGAGCGGACATACTGCTTCAACTCATCGAGCAGCAGACAGAGTTGGCCTTTTGGCAACATCCGGCGCACGGAAGCTACGAGAGCCGGCTCCACGCTTCGCAAGTAGAACCTCCCTTCCTCCGCATCCCCATGCCTTGACATCCGGACGAGCCGTTCATCAATCTCTTCAAGCTGCCGCTGTGCCTTCTGGATCTGGGACTCCAGCTCGTTCCGCTTCTCCAGCAGCGTACGTTCCGCTTCCGTCAGCGAAACCGCTCCAGCCAAGAGTGGCCGCATCATCTCCAGTGTCAATCCCTGCTCCTTGAACCCTTCGATACGGCGAATGGTCAGCAGCTGATCGGCTGTATAGTACCGATATCCCGAATTCTCCTCTACATAAGCAGGCTTTAGCAGGCCCAGCTCATCATAGTGACGCAGAGTTTTGACCGTCATCCCGCTCAGTTTCGCGAACGCCCCAATCTTAATCATCCTGATCCCTCACTTGGCTGACCCTTTATGTTCATTATATCTGAAAAAGATAAATGCAGCGCAATTCCACACTACGGCTCACGCGCTGTCGGTAATGGCAGGTTTGGTATTTATGGAACTTTTTCCAAACCACGAACGTCTAATGGAGAAATGAAACGAGAAATGGGGAGGCAATATTGCACGTTAAAGCTCATATCCGGTTTTGGTCATCGATCCTTGCAGTCAGTTCGCTTTTGACAGCTTGTGCAAGTCAACAGGTTCAACCCTCTTCGACGCCTGTTTCCACACAGGAGATGATTTTGCCTTCCCCTGAGCCGTCTTCCAATCCGCCCGCCGCGCCGACTACCGATTCCGGTTCTAGAGCGGAACCGATCGCTTCCATTCCGAACCATGGCATATTCCTTTACGGTGAAGAAAATGGCGTTGCCCTTCGCATTGGAGACAAAACCCCTGAATTGGATTGGATGTATATGACCCCTACTGGCGTTCTACCCCGTTTGCAAGTGGAGGATTATGATGGTGACGGCCGACAGGAGCTTTCAGTCATTCTCTATATCGGTTCAGGAACGGGAGTGTCCGTCGAGGAACTGCATATGATCGCTATAGACCCTGCTGATCCGGATTACTTTCAAGATCATGTGTTCAAAGCATACGCTGCCCAACTGGGCAAGGCCGTCCAATTCAAGACGACCCAGCAGAATGACAGTCTGTTCGGCCAAATTTCCATCGACTCTGCATCCCATTCGGTTAGCTTGAAGGATTACCAATCTCCGGAGTTTGGGGAAGTCAAAGACCAATTGGTCTTTGGTAACATCGTCCGTTTTGACCACGAGGACAAACAATTAAAGGCCCAGTTTGGCGCCGAAATCATATTCGAAAAAGCCGTTGTTCCCCAATCCATCGGCCATATCGACGCCCATGTGAGCTACAAGAATGGGAAGTTTACCTTGTCACAGTTTGCTTTCCGGGAGGACTGAAGCGCCCTTCTAGGGTAAGGCAAAAAGCCATCCTTTATCGGATGGCTGCACAAATCGCTTTCCGGGCTCACCCGCGCGCTTCTCTCCAAGCGTTCTCCAGCCGTATCTTCTGGAGCACATGATGGCGATAATGCATCTCAATGAGTTGAAACCATTCCAATGCGTTCAATCCGCCGAGTCTTGGATGGACAACCGTGTATGGAACGCTCTCCCTGCCCGGCTCTTCTTGCAGGCGGGGAACCGTCCCAAACGCCAACGCAATCCTCGGTTCGATCTCGGTCATCTGGCGTAACGTATCCCTCAGGCCGCTTATAAGCTGCTCCTTGCTTTCCGGCTGCGAAGGTGTGTACTGAGGGGAGGGGGGAACACGGATGCGTTCCGGCGGGAAGCTGCCCGTCTTGAACACTGCCTTCCCCGTCTCCGTCTTTTCAGCCTGTGGGATATCCCGGCTGCCGCCCGGCTCCAGACATAATACGGCATTCCTCAGCTGCATAAATTGTGCAGAGCCGATTAAATGCATATACATCTGACCAAGCGACCATTCGTCCTCCGACGGTTTCCAAAGCAGTTGATCGAGGCTGCAGTCCTCCAGCTCACGGATATATTCGCTGACTGTCTCCGAAAACTGATGCAATATTTCTTTTGTATCCATGGTGGAACCAGCTCCTTTTGTTTAAGCTGAACCCAGTATACAAAAACACTACTGACACCAGTCTGTCAGTAGTGTTTACGCATGTTTTCAATTTCCTCCCGGACCCGTTCACGCAGCGACTCCGGCTCCAGCACACGCACTGCTGCACCCCATCCCAGCGTCCATCGGAGGATGTCCTCCACCTGCCGCACCCGAAACTGCGCCAGCCAGCCTCCCTCTCCCGGTTCGAACGACTCCATATAAAAGGTATTGGCTTCCTGTACCCGGTCCGCAATCGTCTGGGCAACCAGCATGCGGACAATTACATTCCGGTTGTCTGCAGGCCGGTAATCCGGGAAGTGAAATCCCGGAAGAATCCTGAACGTATCCTCCAGTACCTCAAGCTCGCCCATACGCGACAGCCGAAAGTGCCGGATGTCCTGCCTCAGTCCGCAAAAAGCAACCAGCATCCATACCCCCTGGGAATAAACAAGTCCGTACGGATCAACCGTCCGTTCATTATGACCGTATCCCTCAGGTGCCGGAGCATCCTTGGAGTAACGAAAACGAACTCTGCGCTTCTGCAGGATGGCGCGGCGCAAGGGTTCAAGGATTTCTTTTTCGTGCCCGCCCATCCTTGTCCCTCTTTCATGGAGCAGCCGGAGCGTCGACCGTATCCGTTCCGACTCCTCACGTACACTCCACGGCAGAATCATCTCAATCTTCTCCTGCGCACTGCGGGCCTTCGCGCCGTACTCAGCATCCAGCCTCACTTTGACAAAATCCGTCCCAATGAGCAGCCCCACCGCTTCCTCTGCCGTGAAGCTCACAGGAGGGAGAAAATAACCCTCCATCAGGGAGTAACCTACCCCGGGCGCACCCGCCACCGGAACGCCCGCTTCGCTAAGCGCTTGGATATCACGGTAAATGGTACGGGTACTCGTCTCAAACCTGGCCGCCAGATCCTCCGCGCGCAACACACCTTTACGCTGCAGCTCAATGACAATAGCCAACATCCGCTCCGTTTTGTTCACATCATCCGCTTCCTTCTCGTTTGTTGATGCCTGATCCTGGAGATTTCAGCACTCCATCCCCATCAGATGGATCTGTACCAGCTCATAACCGCTGGCACCTAACGTATTATATTGGCTATACTCATCCAGACTCAGATTCCGAATATATTCATCCCCGCGGTACAAGTGCCCGGCGCACTGGAATACCTGCTGCTCAGCCTTATCGGGAGTCAAGGGGATATGGCCTATGATCTGCCACGTTCCGTTTCGAAGATTAGCCGGGGAGGTAAAAATCACACAGCTTCGCCTATTGCCGAACTGGTAGTACAGGAAATCCCCATCCTCCAGATTGGGTTCACCCGTCTCCAGGCGGATAACCCCAAACGAAAATGCCTTTTTAAATCGGCCCTTCAGCGCACATATCACCTGGCAAACTGCTGACCGTCCATCCCGCATGGGGATCATAAATATATCCCCTTCACTGAATTTTTTTGCCATGAGCTCCTCCCCTACCCGAATATGGTTACGTTTATTTCCCTATTTCCATTATAGCTAAAAAGACAAGTGCAGCGCCAAGAAGAGGCGCCAGCACCTGTCATCAATTGATCCCAGCTTAAAAACGGCCTTCCCTTACTCGTTGTCAACCTGCCGGCAGGTTACAGCAGCTGCTTTAGGTGAATTTCCGGTTGGTAGGATAGGAGCGGCAGGCCGTTCCGCAGTTTGCTCACGAAATCTGGATTGGCTAATAACGGCTTGCCGAATGCGGCTATATCAATAACACCTGCACGAATCGCCTCCGAGGCAGAGCTTGGGGTTAAGCCAATTGCAGCGTTCGTTCTGTTCTATACCAAGGGATGCGACCGCTTCGTGGAATATTGCGGGCAAATGAGCGATGTGGTCGAGCTTCATCGGATCAGTGGACACCAATATAACTTTCTCGTTAAGCTTGTGACCGAATCATTGCAAACCCTGGAGCGTGCAATCAACGAGCTGGGGGCATTCGGCGATTCCACCACACTTATCGTATTATCCTCCCCAATCAAGCAGAAACCGCTGGTCCCCTAAACCATATATGTTTCCCCTCATACGGGATAAAGGTATTGAAACAAAAAGAGGCTGCCGAGAATGTCCCGACAGCCTGCTTTGCTATGAAAATGGGTCTTGTGACTTCCGCCCCCCGCCTGATCCCGGAAAAAATGCCATCTCCGCAGGGGAAACCGTCTTTGGTTCTCCCGCCATATCCTCCGGACTATCCTCGGAGCACTCCCTGCGGATTCTCCTGTCCGCTAGCTTCATATCGATAAAATCCACGACCTGCTGCAACGAGGCGATCTGGGCGATGATAGTGTCCCGATGGTTTCTTAGGTGTTCCACCAGTTCGGGATACTCTGCGGGATCAGAATCGACGGAGACGGCCAGAAAAGGCCGCATCTCCTCCAGCGGCATCCCCGTTTTCTTCAGGCAGGCGATCAAGCGGATCGTATCGATGTCCTCCTGCTTGTAAACGCGATGCCCGTTCTCCTTCCGATCCGCCCGGGGCAGCAGCGCAATCTTCTCATAATATCGGATTGTATCCTCAGAAATTCCGGTTTGTTTGGCGGTTTGCTTTATCGTAAAGATCTGCTGGTCCTTCATCCGATTCTCTCCTTTCTGTCTTGACTTGGAGTCGGCTCCAAGTTATAGAATGTGCACTATCAAGGGAACAGGAGTGGATTGCAATGAACAGAATGCAGGAGAAACCGACCGCATTGATTACGGGCGCAAGTGCAGGCATCGGGTTGGAATTAACCAGGAGGCTGTTATCGGAGGACTGGCAGGTGATTGCGTTGAACCGCTCTGACTTCCCGCCGGATGACGAGAACATCCAAGCCGCTCTCCAGACGGGAAGGCTTCGGCCCTATAAAACAACTGATCTTGCCGATTACATCAGCCTGCAACGGGCTTTGGAGGAAATCAAGGCCAAGGAGCAGCGGATCGATGTTTTGTTTAACAACGCCGGAAGGTCCTTCCCCGAACTGAGCTATTCGAAGCAAGGACGGGAACAGCATTATGAATTGCTAACGGTAGTTCCATACATCATTCTGATGGAATTGAAGGACCTTATCCAACGCGGCCACCTCAAAACAGTGATTAACACCTCGTCTTCCGCCCTAAAAATGACGAAAAAGTTTACACTCGAAATATTAGAGCGCCCCAAAACCTTCCGTAAGCTGATCGGCCCTTATGCTACCTCCAAGCTGGCTCTTTCCCTATGGACCCAAGCCATCGCGCCGCGACTCGCCCGGGACGGCATCAAGATTCGAAGTGTTGACCCGGGCGGTAACAATACGCTTAGAAAAGGGAAAAAATCCGGACTTCCTATTTTGGTCAGTGCTATCATGAAACTGGTTTTTCCTCCGCCTACCCACGGAGCCAACCTCCTATATGAGGGAGCCCTGGGCGAACATCGTGATAAAACCGGCGTATTTCTGTTGAAGGGCAAGGTTACAGAACTACAATTTCACAACCAGGCACAAACCGTACTGGATCGGGTTCAAGAGATTTATGAACACGAGTTCATGCTATAAGGCGGCGCGGGAACTTAAAGCAGCATGATCAGCTTTTCCAGCTCATCAACGCATCCTTTTGCAAGTTCGAAATTCTTATTTTTCAAAGCTAATTCTATTCTCATTTCAACTGACTTTTTCTTTTGTTCCACCTCTAAATAATCCTTATCAAAATGACGGGCATAAATCATCTTTTTAAATGCTGGCATACTCATTTTTCTAACCGTCTTATTCTCAATGATTAGAACATAATCCATACCATTTACAACAGAATAAAAGTCATGGGAAATCATGAGAATGGCGCCTTTATAATCTTCAATGGCTTTCTCCAGCGCGATTTGTGCATAGGTGTCTAGATGGCTTGTGGGTTCATCAAGAAGCAATACGTTTGCTTTACTTGCCGCAACCTTAGCCAACTGGAGCAAATTCTTTTCTCCGCCGGATAAGGAGTCTATTTTTTGATGAAGGATTTCTCCTTCAAAACCATAGCTAAGAAGATACGCCCTAATTTCATCATACGTTTTGAACCCGGCATCAATGAATTCTTCCAGTATGGTATTCGAACCCTGGAGCATTTCGCCTTGAAGCTGGGATAAATAAGCCACCTTGGCATCAGCATGAATTTCAATGGAATCATGCTGATGACGGAAAACATCCCGGAGCAACGTCGTTTTCCCGGTACCGTTTGGACCAATAATGGCGACCTTATCCGTCGATTTTATCTCAAAGCTAACATGTTCTAAAAGCAGCTCATCAAAGGCCACGCTATAATTATTGACACTTATAACCGTGGTGTCCTCCATTGCTTGGTCCATACCAAAACTTATATTCGGCTGCTTAATATCCACGAATGGGGCTTTCAGTCTACGCGCTTCCAATCTTTCTTGAAACCTCACTCTGGCTTTTAACGCCCTGCCTCTAGAGGCTTCTGAATTATACGTTGCGATCGCTCTAAGATTGTTGACAATGTTCTCGTTTCGCGCAATTTCCTCCTCTTCAGCAACGGTGAGTTCTTGCAGCTCGATTTTGGTCTGAAGCAACGAGAAGTTATAATCGATATACCGCCCGTCAAACTCCTGAAGCTCCATGTTCTCCAGGTGGATGATCTTGTTGAAGCAATGATTGAGCAGATACCGGTTATGCGTAACAACCAGCAGAATCCCTTTGTGAGTATTAATAAGATTTTTCAGCGCATTCAGGTTTTCAAAATCCAGAAACACATCCGGCTCGTCCATAATCATCACGTCCGGTTTACGGAGCATTTCCTTCATCACTTGAATAAGCTTGAATTCCCCGCCGCTCAGATCCGCTACCCTAACGTCCTTTAGCTTCATGAGGTCTGCCAGATTGAGCTTCTTATGAATGTTGCTTTCGAAATCATTCCCGTCTATGGCATCAAAAGCGTCCAAAGCCATTTGATACTTTTCCAGCAGCGCATCCATATCCGAGGATGTTTCCATTTCGGCCAAGATCGTATTGATTTCATTCTGTATCTGAATAAATTCTTCTCCGATATATTCAAAAACAGTGGTTTCTTTACTTTTGTCCAGATGCGAAAATTGGCTTACATGTCCCATTTTGCAGGTTGGGTCTATCTCCAGCTTGCCTTCGTACAAATATCTTTCCGGGTCCATCAGTATATCAATCAACGTACTTTTCCCGCTGCCGCTGGCTCCTATAAAAGCACAGTGCTGCCCCTCTTCTAACGTGAAGGAAATATTGGTATATAGCTCCTTTTGCGGAAAGGAGAAGGATAAGTGATCCACTTTTATCATCGTGTGACCTTTCTTTGTAACCAATTTAGTGACTATTATGGAGGTATTGCCGAAGATTGATGTTGATTTCACTGTTGTTAGCGTAACATTACTTATCACCAAGTTCAATCCATGGTGGGATCCGTTCTCAACAATTCAAAAGCCATCCTTCATCAGGATGGCCTCTTCTCCATTCAATTAATGCTTCTTCTGATTTGGGGGAAATATTTTCTCGAACGTCGTGAATACGTCCTCTTTACGATACTCCCCTTAATAGACCCTCTTCAACATCTCCATCACCTCATCCAAGGTAAGGCCGAAGGATTTGTAGTAGGCGGTGTCGAGCAGCATCTGCTTCAGGATCATATCATTGCGAATTTGCAATTTTCGGTCGAGGGACAGCTCTGCAACAAAACAGCCCTTCCCCGTGATGGTATGAATCAACCCGCATCTCTCCAGTTCCTCCCAAGCCTTTTTCACGGTAATCACGCTGATGCCAAGCTCCTGGGCCGCTTGCCGGATCGGTGGAAGACAATACCCGTTGTCCAACTCTCCTTTGAGAATCTGGGCGCTGATCTGTTCAAAAAGCTGCTGGTAAATCGGTTTGTCAGATGTGTTCGAGATCGCGATGTTCATCAGATTTCCACTTGGAGGAACCGTTTGACCCCGAGCCGATAGGCAATGACGGAGAATGCCGCGAAAATCACGATTCCAGTAATCAGGATGAAGGCTTGGAGCGCCACTTGCTGCGTATCGGTGCCATAGAAAATATCATTCATAACCGGGTTTTGAATGCCGAGCCATTGGGCGATTCCGGCGAACAGCATCGCGGCCGTAACGGCGGCGGACAGGGCCCAGCCGAATTTATAAGCCGTCTTATAAAACATCGGGATAAAGATGAGGTTAAAGACCGCAAGCATAACCAGGTTTAATCCCCAGAAACCCAAATTGGGCGGGAAGAAATAATAGGTTACGTCCGGATATAAGATCAGCGAAATAGAACCGAAGATCGCGGCAAACACGATATGCAGCAGCTCCAGGCCGACAATAACGGTTACCCTTGCCTTTACCACATCCCGTTTGGCGACAGGCATCACCGACGTAAACACCAAATCATTTTGCGCTTTAAATTGGTTGAACAAATTCGGTATCGTGATCCAGCAGAAATACAGCAGGACAATAAAATAAATCCAACCGGGAATGAGCATTAAAGCACCAATCAAGACAGGCAGCAGGAAAAAAAAGGGGGGCACAGCCAGCCTTACATCCTTCATCACCAGGTTATACATACTCATCCTCCTTCTTCGCAAAATAGACCATAATCTCCTCAAGGCTCGGCGTAGCGGCTTTCATGTTCCAGGAGGTATCAAAGTCTTTCGCGAGAATCAACCCCGTAAATCCAAATGAATTCACCTTATAGGAGATCAATCTGTCCTTGACCTGGTTCAGTTGAGCTGCAGCACCATTCAGAAGAAGATACGATTCTTTGAACTCTTCCTTCTCACCGCTGCGGACGATTTGCCCATTCACAATGAAGGTTATAAAATCCGCGCACTTCTCCAAATCCGAAGTAATATGTGTCGAGAACAAAATGCTGATCTCGCCGTCAGCGACGAGTCCTTGGAAAATCTCCAACAGTTCGTCCCTTGCAACCGGATCAAGCCCGCTTGTCGGTTCGTCGAGAATGAGAAGCTTTGCCCCATGGGACAAGGCAATGGCAATGCTGTATTTCACCTTCATTCCCGTCGATAACTCGGCAATCTTTTTGTTTTCATCCAACTTGAATTTCCGAAGGTAATTGCGGTACGTTTCATCGTCCCAATGGACATAGAACTTCTTGATCACATCGGTCAAGACCTTCACTTTGCATCGGGTATAGAAATCAACGCCGCCCATGGCATACCCGATTTCCTGCTTCAGCTCAAGTTCGTACTCCGCCATATTTCTCCCGAATACGTGAATTTCTCCGCTATCCATACGGGTCATATTCAAAATGGATTTGATCGTAGTGGTCTTGCCTGCACCGTTCGCACCGATGAAACCCATAATGTAGCCCTTCTCCAATTGGAATGATACATTTTTAAGCTGAAAATTGGGGTAACTCTTATTTACATTCCGAATGTCTAATGCAAGCACTCCTACATCCCTCCTCATCACATTGTGTATATCGTGTATGCACAATATACTTCGTTGGGGGAGTTTTGTCAAGCACGCGAGTAAAACACGTCTCCATGCATATATTGAATTCTGTCCCAGTAGGCGGGATTGGTCGTGTCTGGAGAGCGGTTCTCCAGAATGGCCTGGTACAGAGCAGTCTTCTCTTCCAAATGGGCAATGTGCAGTTTGGCTTCTTCGAGCTTGGCGAGCGCAGCTTCTTTATGCTCCATCATGAGTGTATAGCGCTGCGGAATGGTTGAATCCCCTTCGAGACATAAATCGATATAACTCTTGATAACATCAATCGGCATCCCGGATTGCTTGAGGCATTTGATGCCATGCAGCCAGTTGATCGATTCTCCATCGAATAACCGGATATTATTCTCATTGCGCTGTACGCTTGGCACCAGACCTTTATCCGTGTAAAAGCGCACGGCGTGCTCGGTGAGTCCGGTGATCTGAGCGGCTTCTTTGACCGTATACATGTGAACGCCTCCTTGAAAAAAAAGAATAAAAGCCTCTTGCCTTCGTGTAACACGAAGGTATTAAGCTTATTGTAATGCAACTGAGCCGCAATTGGAATTTCCGCTCCAGTCCCCGACACCTGAGATACGCGCCGGTTGCTGTTATCCATTTAACCAATAGGAGGAATGGCCATGCAAACTGTAACGTTGAACAACGGTGTGAAGATGCCGATCCTTGGCTTCGGTGTCTACCAGATTCCCGATGCGGAAGAGTGCGAGAACGCGGTGTACGAAGCGCTGCTGGCCGGTTACCGCTTGATCGACACCGCCGCCGGTTACCTGAACGAGGAAGCGGTCGGGCGTGCGATCAAACGCAGCGGTGTACCGCGGGAGGAGCTGTTCATCACGACCAAGATTTGGGTTCAGGATGCCGGCTACGAAAGTGCCAAGCTTGCGTTCGCCAAATCCTTGAAGAAGCTGCAGCTCGACTATCTCGATCTGTACCTGATTCACCAGCCGTTCGGCGATTATTACGGCACGTGGCGCGCGATGGAAGAGCTGTACCGCGAAGGCAAAATCAAGGCCATCGGGGTCAGCAACTTCATGCCGGATCGTCTGATGGACCTCATGGTGCATAACGAAATTGTGCCTGCTGTCAACCAGATTGAAACCCACCCGTTCTACCAGCAGACCGAGAGCGCTGCTTTCTTGAAGGAGCAGGGCGTGCAGCACCAGTCGTGGGCGCCGTTCGCTGAAGGACGCAATAACCTGTTTGGCAACGAGGTGCTGACCTCGATCGCGGAAAAACACCGCAAATCCGTCGCCCAGGTCGTATTGCGCTGGATTGTTCAGCGGGAGATTGTGGTCATTCCAAAGTCGGTACGCAAAGAGCGGATCGTCGAAAACTTCAACATTTTCGATTTTACATTGAGCGCAGACGACATGGAGCACATTACCGCCCTCGATACGCGGCAGAGTCTGTTCTTATCGTACCACGATCCGGAAGTCGCCAAAATGATGGGCAACTGGAGAGTCGAATTGTAAACCTTGGTCCGGTTATTCCATTAAGAAAGGACAGGGAGGGCGCCCCTGTCCTTCTTTATTTTGTGGAGCTTAGTACAAACAGAGACGCATCATGGCCCATAAATAGTTTTCTCCCCGTAAAAAAGGTCTTGGATTCGATATCCTTATATCCTATTTTTGTCATGGTGTCCGTCAATTCCGCTTGACTAAATCCGTTATGAACGACGTTCGAAACGACGTTCTCATTTTTATTAAAATCTACAATCAATAAATGTCCTCCTTCATTCAGAACATCGTATAATTTGGAAAGGACGAATTCGACATCATGGATATGGAGCAGAACCTGCGCCATAAAAATAACATCCATACATAAATCAGGCAGACGATCCTTTTCAATATCAATACATAATGTCTGTGCATGTTGAATCTGGAGGTCAGAGATTTTTTGTCTGATTTGATTAATCATATTGGGTGAGGCGTCCATGAAGAGCATTGATTCAAACTCATTCAACAGGTTCAGTCCGACAAGACCGGTTCCACAACCAAAATCAGCTGCCTTTTTGCTTTTAGCACCAACGATATAGTCACGGATGGCATCTGATGAGATCTTTGCCATTTGGGTCCTTCCAGGCGTGTCATACATTTTTGCGATCATCTCAAATTTGTCTGTATTTCCCACCCCACATCGCTCCTCCATATTATGCTGCCCTCTCTTCAACTGGCTGTTTCCCTTTGCGCAGGAAAAGACCGATGACTAACGCAACGAGCGCAACTGAAAATCCAAACCAGAAGGCATGGTTTATGCCTACTGCCAATCCCTTAGCCATTTCCCCCAAAGACTGGGACGATTACGTATAAAATGCTGAGTTCACAGCTCAAGGAGCTGGAGCAGGATGGAATGGTGGAACGGAAAGAATATCCCCAAGTCCCTCCAAAAGTTGAGTACCGGCTTACCGATAAATCGAAAACCCTGCTCCCCATTCTGGAAGGATTATGTGAGTGGGGAGCGCATCACCAACCGCCAAATTAAAAAAGATGTATGACAACGGCCTGTCATACATCTGATGTCTTATTAAATCTGCGTCATTGGTGATACGCTTCACCGCAGCACCCTTCTCACTCTTCCAGGACAATTTGCTTCAACTGAATGACCGGACTTCTCAGCTCCTGTTCTTGTTCCAAGTAGGCGCAAAGTGCCTGAATGAGCGATCTCTTGGGCTGAGCCTGAGAGATCTCCGTCCCCAGCAATTGAACAATCTCTTGCAGCTCCCTCCGCCGAGCGAGCCCGCCGGGCCAAGCCTCAAGCAGCGCGGTCACTCTGCCGAACAATTCTTCGACCATTCGTTCTTTTTCGTTATTCCAGTCCATTGAATCGGAATGAATAAATGTTGTGAAAGCGGTTTGGCCAAGCAGCCCCTTCGATCCTGGCCTAGACATATGTTCGACAAGCGCATCCATTTTATCGACGATGAACCAAGCAGTATCCTCTATCGACAGCAGCTTCACCTCGAGGATGATGCGCTGCAGATAGTCCTTCAGGATCGCGCGGTATATAAAAATGAGATCCCAAAGAAACGGTTCGATTCTCTCCCCATAAACTTCAAGCAGCCAGCATCTATGCCACTCCATCATACGGGCGCGAGCATGATTCCTTAGTAAACGGAAAGTTGCGTATTGCGTAATAGGAAGATCTGTGAAGTCAACCATAATGTGACGGTATTCAATAAAATACTGAAAGCGAAAAACAATTTGATTGACGAGCCGCTCCTTGGGAGTACCCGTCTCGGTTTGTTTCAGATGCTCTGCCCGATCAAAATAAACCGTCTGGCACTCGTCGAAAACCGCGCACAATAAGTCCTCTTTGGACGGAAAATATTTGTACACCGAGCCCTTTGCAATGGAACAGTCCTGAGCAATTTCCTGAATGGAGGTTGCCAGAAATCCTTTTTCTTTAAACATCTTAGAAGCCGAACGAATGATATCCTGTTTAGTTACACTCATCCTCACGTATCCCTCACTTGACAACTTTAAACTCATAGTACAAAATTATGAACATAGAGTCAATTGACCCCTTTTTCAAAATATTGAACTATAGGTCGCGTTGGGGCAAACTCGATTCCTAAGGTGGAGTGTGATTGATCATGGAAGAACTTTTGTTTCATTTTCCTAAGACGGCATTAATCGTCATCGACTTGCAAAAGTGGCTTGGAACCCAGTATGCCCCTCACCCGGCAGAGCAAGTCGTCACCCGCGCCGCCACTATGGTTCAAGCATTCCGCGAAGCAGGCGCATTCGTTGGGCTTGTTCGCGTATCCACGAAAGACTTCAAAGATATGCCTCGTCCGTTGCTGGATCAAGCTCCACCCGCCCTGAATCTGGTGCCTGGATGGGATGAAATTGTACCCGAGATTGGAGTCGCGGACACCGATCATGTCATTACCAAGCGCCAATGTGGAGCCTTTTACGGAACGGACTTGGATCTGCAGCTGCGTCGGCGGGGCATCACGACAATCGTGCTTTGCGGCATTGCTTCTGGTATCGGCGTAGATACCACTGCGCGTGAAGCCTTCGCCCATGGGTATCAGGTCATTTTTGCATCAGATGCCATGACCGGCTTCAGCGAGGAAGAACATGAACACGTCATGAAGGCCATCTTCCCGCGGATTGGCAGAATCCGCTCCACCGAGGACATTCTTGCTTGCGCCGCGCTTCAATCTTAAGAAAAGGCTGTGACAGGCAACTTACTCCTAACCTGTCACAGCCCTCTCTTTTTGCCTCATTTGTGATACGGTTCAGCGTATCATCTCATGGGTGTAATTTTTTACGTCGCGGCTCATGATTATAAGCGCCTAGCCTTCGCAGGCATGAAAAACCCCCTCGAATTCACAGTGATTAATTGATTTTCCACTGTTATCGTGAGGGGGCATCTTATGACGCCTACCAAAACCTATCTTATTCACTGATTCAATAGATACTTCCCTTCTTCTGCAGCCTTCAGAAATTCGCCGAGGGGTAAGAGTTCATCTTCCTGCATGGGTTTAGGCCGAATGCTTACATATCCATCCTCTGATTCCAGGGTCTCGGTACCGATGAGAGACTTTACAACGGAAAGGCCCCATAAGAGGGAGGGATCCTGAATCTCGTGTATTTTTACCTGCTGTTTGACGTTGTAAACATCCTCATAGCCCATGAAAGATAATACAATCACATGCTGAACCTGATGACTATTAGACAGGACAAAAACCCTTCGATATCCATGAGGGACATGACCAACAGGCAGCCAGCTTACGACAAGCGGTTCTTTACACACGTCCAATTTTCACACGGAAGGTGACCGGTCCTTGTTCAATGTATTCCCATGTAAATTGATTAGGCCGTTCAATTCCAAATTGGAAATATAACGGTTTGGGATCATGGTCATTGATCAACAACATCGCTTCTCCGGATTGCAGCGCATCAAAGGTTTCGAAAATAACCTTATGTTTAATTTGTGGCGGGTATTCCGTTGCATTTACTGTGGATTTATAGTTTTCCATGGTCTTTCCTCCTAAAATAATTATTTTGCACAATGCTCATGATACAGGGTGGAGATGACACCAAAGAATGCATAATAAAATTCTTCTGGAGCAACTAATCGGAAATGACCCACCTCATCGCAAGAAAAGTTAAGGGCCTTTTCCAATAAGCGATACGTGGAGTAGGCATAGAAGCAAAAGTACTTATACTCGAATTTGGGCATTTTTTCATAGATGACTGAAATTTCTTCTTTGTATTGGTCGATATTTTTTATTGCCTCTTTAACGATCGTTTCAATATCCTCAAGGCTTGCTTCGAGCAGCAACTCATTGTTTTCTATGCGGACATTTGCCATTTTATATCACCCCTATCCTATTCAAAGTATCCTGCCGGGTACTGTTAACTTCTTTACTCATCATTATTCTAATGGATGTACCTTTATAGTTTGTGATCTCTGTCACATTTAGCGAATTGCTGTTATTTCGGCATATCGATCACGGGACGCTTTCTCCACGCTATATGTAACGGCAAGTTTGGCTCGGCACTTATCTTAAGTCAATGAATACATACCACACACACAGTAATATGAGATTAACTTTTATACCTAAGGAGGTTCTAGTATGGGGAGTACCATCAATCCAAGCATGCAACAACGAACAGCCGCACTGACGGCAGGAACATCATTGATTGTTATGGCATTGGCCGCTTTTTTCTCTTTTGGCTATGCGCATGGAACGCTTGTCAACCTCAAGGATGCGGACGCCACATTGAATCATCTTCTATCATCCAGCATCCTGTTCAAGGCAGAAATCGTAGGATGGCTGATTATATTGATTTGCGACATCATTGTGGCTTGGGCATTTTACATTTTTCTAAAGCCCTATCATCATCATCTGTCCTTGCTCGGTGCGTGGTTCCGCTTAATCTATACGGCGATTCTAGGCGCGGCCATACTGAATTTGCTCATCGCCATGATTCTCACGGGTCAAACGAACGTTCAATTTGTATTGGAGGCTCCTCAACAACAAGCGCAAGTCATGGTATCACTAGCCGCCTTTGAATCCACATGGTCATTCGGATTGATCATCTTTGGCGGACATCTGTTGGTCACCGGCCTGGTGGCTTACAAAGCCGACCCGATCCCGCGGTGGATTAGCATCTTATTGTTAATTGCGGCATTCGGCTATATGTTCACACATCTCGTATCAATAGTATCTGCACAAGAGAATAAGGCCCTTGAGATCCTGACAATGATTCTTACTGTGCCGATGACAATCGGTGAATTGGGCTTTGGGTTATGGTTGTTGTTTAGAGGTGGGAAATCCGTTTCTTGATTCTGCTAAGGGATTCCGGCGTAACCCCGAGAAAGCTTGCCAACTGATGTTGGGGAACACGGTCGATAAGGCCAGGTCTTTTATACAGCAGAGATTTGAATCGTTCTTCGGGCGAAGAAGCAATGAAGTTGGCGAAGTCCTCTTGTACACTCCCGAAGATCTCCACGGTCATTCGGTTCGTCATGGATTCTAATCCCGGGTATTTATTGTAGGTATCGTTAATCGTTGCTAGGTCGCCGACAACCAATACACAATCCTCAAGACATGTCAGCGTATACTTGGATGTTTTGCTCTCCGAGTGCTCGTTATAGATGACGACTGCTTGCTCTTCCGTATAGAAATTGCTGGTGACCTCTCTTCCTAACGCATCTACAGCATACTGCCGAATACAGCCTTTCAGTACGAAATAACACTTCGTGGGGACGTCTCCTTGCCAAAGAAGAATCGTTCCCTTCTTATACTCCTCGACTCGAATCTCACTCGCAATCACCTGTTGCTCTTCTTCGCTAAACGAAGTGTATTTCGCCAGATATTTGAATAATATCCCCTTCAACCTTGCTTCCCTCCCTTTGATTTGTTCAAGTCGTAGAATCAAGTCATAACATCTAACTTGCTGTTACTTGTGGTACGGGTCACCGTATCATCTATAAGCGAAATCGAAGGCTCCTGATAGGGTACCGCATCCGGATACGTTCAGCAAGATAACGTTGTATATTTTGCTTCGTGTCGGCATGAATCGGAACCAACTCCTATTATTAATTTACTTGCCTGTGCTCGGTTTGTTCAATTGCCCTGAATACCGGAGCCGCACACTCATCAATACCAATACCAATGCGATTACCGTGAGGAAAACCCCAAGCAGTCGAAATCCTGCGAAGTTGAACGCATCTCCCATAATGATGCCTGTCAATAACGAAGATAAAATGGTACCGAAGTACCTCGATGTATTGAATAGTCCGGATGCTACACCGGCCATCTCTTTTGAAGAGCTCTTAAATAAAGCTGCCTGCATACCAACGGCGTTCAGCCCGTTGCTAAATCCGAATACAGCTAACGCCAGGCTCACAACGATAACTGGAGAAGTTTCCGTCCATGTCACGATCCATACCGAACCCAATGCCATCAGTAATGCCGATACGATCAATGAGGGTCTAGGTCCCGATTTATCGACCCACTTTCCCGCTATGGGAGATGCCATGATCGAGCTCAAGCCCAAAGTGAGCATCAGAATCCCTGTCTGGAATTCACTGACATGGCGTACCATTTGCAAGTAAGATGGAATCCCGAAAAAGAGCGCATAATAAAGCAAGTTAACGAGCATGTATTGAATATTGACCCAAGTCATCGCTGGATATTTGGCGAAAGTGCGCAAAGGAATAAAGGGTGACGTCGTTTTTAACTCATGTCGAACGAATGTCCCCAGCGCCACAAGGCCAATCAATCCGACAATCATATTCCACATGGAGGCATGTCCGGATGATTTAACCGACAGCAAGCTGACAAGCAAGGCGACCAAACCAACTGCGAAGAGCGAAATACCTGACACATCAATCACACCCAGCCATTTGCGAAACGACATGTCGCGTGAGACCGAAGCTGCCGGTCCGTCCTTGGGAATCATCTTCCAGGCCAGCAGATAGCTGGCCACCACGAACGGAATATTGACGATGAAGATCGCAGGCCAGTCCCACCATTGAATCAATACCCCTCCGGCAAAGGGGCCTATTGCCGCCGCACCGGATAGGAAAATTGACAAGCCGGCCAGCGCGGCCGCTTGCTTTTCTGTAATGTGCACTCGTACAATCGCCATTCCACCCGCAATCAGCATACTCGTTCCGATCGATTGCACAATTCGGGACACGATAAGCCATTCAAAGTTTGGAGAAAATGGAGCTAATACGGAAGAGAGCAAGGAAACAACTAGACCAGCAAGAAATATCTTCCTTCGGCCGAATAAATCACTAACCTTGCCCATGACAGGCTGGGCAATCGCACTGGTAATGTAAAAAGAAAAAACAATCCAGGAAACAGCCGTAAAATCAATGTTATACACATGTTGCAGTCTGGTGATAGCAACAGAAATCATTGAGGAATTTAAAGGGTTTAGTAATATTCCCAATCCAACAGATACCATTAGCCACCTGCTGCTAGTATTCATTTTTTGTCCCCCCTATGTTTGTTACATGAATATCATACTTGAAATCAATCATTCATTCTAACGCATTGTATGTTATGATATCATTGATTGGGAGGAATGATAGGAGGTTGGAAAGTGGAGCTGCTACAATTGCAATATTTTCTGGCGGTAGCTCGATTGGAACACGTGACCGAAGCTGCGCGAAGTCTACATGTAACCCAATCGTCGCTAAGCAAAACGATTCAACGCCTCGAAGAAGATTTGGGAGTCCCTCTATTTGATCGGTCAGGAAGGAAACTGCGATTGAATGAGTTTGGAAACAGATTCCTTCGCCGAGCGGAGAGAGCTTTGTTTGAATTGGAACAGGGGAAACAGGAGATTAACGACTTGTCCAGTGCAGAATTTGGCACGCTCGAGCTAGCGGTGACTGCTGCAAGCAAATTGCCCCAGATTCTACGAGAATTTCTAAATATCCGGCCTAATATTCAATTTCATGTGCAAATGCTGACCACGCAGGAAATGATCACACTCTTACATCGAGGTGAAGTCGATTTTTGTTTGTCCTCCCCTCCGATCCAAGGAGAGGACATCGAATGTCAAGTTGTCTTCATAGATCCTATCCTTGTAGCTGTCCCTCTCGGGCATCGTTTGGCGGACCGAAGCAGCGTATCCTTGACAGAACTTAAGGACGAATACTTTGTCGGTGTAAAAAGAGGCTATGGCACTCGCGATTTAGTGGACTCTATCTGCAAATCGGCTGGATTTTATCTTAAATATGTGTACGAGGGGGATGAACCTACAAGGTTAGTCAGTCTTGTAGAAGCCGAAATCGGCCTTGCCTTTATACCAAGCACAGCCAAGATGTCATGGGAAAAGATCAAATATATACCGATTGAAAATCACGAACTGGTACGCGAAATCGCTTTGCTGTGGCATAAGAGTCGGTACATGTCACAAGCTGCTCTGGAGTTTCGCAAGGTCGTTCTGGATTATTTCGAGGTGCTATCCAAGCAGTCCATTTAATCCTACAGTACGAGCGAATACGGGAGGAATCAGCAACCTCCGGCTTCTCCTCAAACGGGATTACTGCGGCTGTCATAACCCAAACATTATCATCGAACAATTGGTTTGCGGGATTGTACCCGTTGCGCCTGAATTCCTCTTTCAGCCTCTCAAGAATCAGTTCATTCACCATGAGGAGATTGCCTATTACGTTGCTGAGAGATACGGCTTTGCCTACGATCAAATCGTACATCAACAGAAAGAGCAAGACGAAAACTAAGAAACAAGAGCACAAAGGAAACTGAATCAAGATAAAGAGAAAAAGGGGCTTAATCAGCCCCTTTATCTTATTCTGGAATATATTCTTTATACTTTGTCCTTAAATATTGTAAACCTTCTTCATTATCTTTGACTTCAAGCTCCAGTCTTTCCTTTAAAAATTGATGTTTGCCTTTTGCCTCTTGTATGATTTCATTCCATTCCTTCAACCAAACTTCCATATTGCCGGTTTTATTTTTATAAATTAAGCCTGCTTCACGATCACCTTGAGATGACTCAAATCGTGCTTCATCATCAAGCTTAATTCCTAGCAAGACAATCTTCCATTTTGTTTTTGCCTTATCAAAATGATCGTTCTTTTCGATTGCATGAGCATATCTCTTAACTTGACTTATTTCTTCAGTTCCAATAACACAGCTTGGTCGTTTAAGTTCAATCACAAGGTTCTCATAGCAATCTTCTCTTCCATTTTTATATTGCCGATATAAGCCAATATCCGGTATATCATCAAGAGTCGTTATACTTTTAAAATCAATTTCAGCAGATATTTCATCCCTTTTCATAATTGACAAGTGTTTCTTCAGGACATTCTTTAAAGATATGTCGTCATAACCATAAGAATATTGTTCCCCAAACAGCCACAGTTCTCGAAGCAACATTTTATGAAGTTGGCTTCTTTCTTTTAATCTTTTATAATACTCTTCCCCATAAAGAATCTGCTCTAGGCCATTTAAAAATAGTAGCCGATTTGAAATAAGCTTTGTTGTATTTATAATTGACTCTAAGCTAGTTTTTTCAAGTATTGATGCCAACTCATCTTGTTGATCTGGTGGGAGTTTTAATACTTCCTTTAAAATTGCTCTAAGACTGTCAGGATTGGTTTGTAATGCTTCTTTCATAAGCCTATATGTAAATTCCCTAGAGCTTTTTGCCACTTTGCTAAAGTCAGGCAAATATTCATTTACTTTAACCGCGCAAATGTCAAAAACTTGCCTTTCTGCTTCCTCAACAACTGTCTGAGCTTCACCTTCATAAGGGTAAATTCTATCTTGCTTTAATTTCTTGATCTCATTTGCTGCTTCACTAACTAGCTTTTGTCTGTACAAATCCCTCAATGTAGATTCCGCTGTATCTCTTAATACATTGTAATCAGGATGCAATGTTCTGATATCGATTGAATTACTTTCCCACAAATCATCAATAATGTTACTCATTAGGTATGCTGTATGCGAAAACGAACCGGATTTAAAGCCAGTTGTTTCTTCTTCAAAAACTATTCCAGTTTGTCCACATAGGTATAAGTTCTTATGGCTACCCAACTTCCATTCAATCACCTTTAATGCACCTCTAACAGGCACACTATTTTCAGTCTGTTGAAATAAAGAAAAGTCATACGTGCTAATGATTTGCTTCTCTGGCTCAAGCTTTAGTCCATCTACTATGATTGAGACATCTTTATATGCAAGTAAATATGGGGCAAATATCATAGAAAGATCTTGAGCCAAAATTATATTATTTGATATCTTCCTTGTATTTTCATCAATCAACTCTGTAATAGAAACAATCGTTCCCGAATGAGACCCTCTTGTCTTTGTCAAAGATGTTTTTCCAAAAATCTTCAAATCACTATCGTGACCCGAAATTGCAAATTCGTACAGTTCTCTCTCCTGTTCAAAAATACTTACCCACTCGACTTTCCTTCCTAGAACAAAACCACTATACCTACCTTGCCCCAGCTTTCCATGATACTTTCTTCCGTTAGGGCTAACCTTTTCTTTAACTTTATGAGAATCGCCAAGTTTACCAAAAAAATTATCTACAAGATCAAATCTAATACCATGTCCATTATCGTTAATTATTATATGTTCTAACCCATCTAAAGAATTTCGCTCAAAACAAACCTTTATTTCTGTAGCATCAGCATCCAGAGCGTTCCATATTAATTCTGAAATTGCTCTAATGGGCTTAAATTTTAACATTTTATTTATATGATCGTTTGTAACTTGCACTTCTAATTTTGATGAAACAGTCACTGGAATACACCACCCGCTAGGAAATAATACCCAAATTATAGCATACTACTTCCAAGATACAATAAGAAAAGAGCGCCAAACATTATACTGGCGCTCACACGATAAACCTTACCTCAATCGTCTCTGAAAAGTTGTAACTATTTGTGATACGGTTCTCCGCGCTGGCTGTAACGGCAAGTTAAAAGGCCCCATTAGTGGGTGCCTAAACTGATCTTATTTTAATAAGTGTGATTCACAGTTGGGACAAAGAGGCTCAGCTTCTTCAGAAAAATGTTCTTTATGTAAGAAATAGAACCTATCACAATTTTGACATTGGACTCCCATTTCACGTTCCATATCTACGACCGATTTTGATTCAACAATAATTGGAATAAGCGTGCTATCATTTATTAAATAATAAGGTGATGGTCGGCCAGATTTATTCGGCATAGAGCAAACTTGTTTGATTACTCCCTTCCCATCCCATATTTGTATTCTTCGCCGAGCAGTGTTTGCAGATTTAAAAAGATCACTGCTTAAGTAATTGGTCGTGAACCCGACCATACTTATCCTCTTTAAATCACCTATAATTTCATTGCCAAAAGCTACTCTCGCATTTTCACGGCAGAATTTCTTAATACCTAAGTCCAAACTTGCAATGTTAATTTTACCAGTAGCCCCACGTCTTACATGCTCATCCACAATATCCTGTAACATTCGAATTATATTTCTTGGAGAGTTGTTTGAAAACGATATTATTGTCCTGTATACATCAGGGGTTTCTGGTTCAAATAACTTATTTAGTGAATCCACCTTGCCATTGCTGTAGGCCAATAGTCGTTTATTAAGCATTGTACAAAGTTCTTCGTAGCGCCATTCTAATCTAAACTCTTGGATTCTGTCTCTTCTTGCGTCAATTGCGTAATATTGCTCTAAAGCATCCCAAAGGAAAAACTTAATCCCAAACTCATTAGTGTTAATAAACCTCAAGTCCTTGATCAAGGGACTAATCAATTTATACGCTTTTTCAGGATCATTTCCTGTTAACTCTGTTTCATCAACTTTATCGATCAATATGTAACATGCTTTAAAAGACTGTTTAATGATTGAAATAAGGATATTGAAATGATTCATCGGGTCTTCATTGAGTTTTGCTTCTTCAAATTTAGCTGGGGCTCCTCCGGCTAATCCAAACTTAGCCTTTAGAAATGTTGATGCAAGTCCAAGTAGCGGTAGATTCTCGTTCCACCATTTTTTAATTCTTGTTGGAATTGTCATTGATCTTCTGACAACATCTTTTATTGTGGGTATATCGACTTCTCCGAGGTACGTATCTATCATTTTTGACAGGAACTTCTTCTCTTCCGCTGGAAAGAAGAACTCTGGTTCTACCTCCATCTGACTCAAGTGACCAAAATACGATATCAATGTGAGCTTATTCAAATTCTTCAAATGAAATGATAAATCTACTTCATCAAGTGACTTAATTCCTGTAGTAAAGAAATAATCATAAGTCACAACAAATACTTCTTCAGTGTTTCCTCTTTCTTCAAGCATCCTTCGCTGTGCTGATTTTCCGCCACCACGTGGAGCAAGAATAACGTGTGATTCTGGCGAATCTGGAGTGCCCCAGAGCGATTGGTAATAAGGAGGATCAACAAAATAGTGATCAAGTCTGTTCTCTTGGTCAGCGTTCGTATACCTAAAAGGATCTTCGTCAAATCCCATGATACTAAAAAACTCATCTTTAGTGCTACCTATTCGTTGCATCGTTATACCACTCCGTAATTTTAGATATCAATAGTATACACTAGTTTCAATAGTAAAAAAACTTGCCCCTACTTATGATACGGTTCCCCCCGACTAATCTTAAACGCCCGATAAACCTGCTCCACCAGCACCAGCCGCATCAGCTGATGGGGCAGGGTCATGCGGCCGAAGCAGAGTTTGGTGTCGGCGCGCTTGAGGACCGAAGCGGATAGGCCGTTGGAGCCGCCGATGACGAAGGCGACGCTGGAGCGGCCGTAGGTGCCCAGGTTCTGAAGCTGCGTCGACAGCTCCTCGGAGGACCACATGGCCCCGTCCAGGGTGAGGGCGATGACGTAGGTGTCCGGTTTGATCAGAGCCAGCAGGCGCTCCCCTTCCTTGTTCTTGACCTGCTCCTCCTCCGCCGCGGACATGTTGTCCGGGGCTTTTTCGTCCGGGACCTCGTTGATCTGCACCTTGGCATACGGGCCCAGCCGTTTGACGTACTCGGCGATGCCGTCCACCAGATATTTTTCCTTCAGCTTGCCAACTGCCGCGATTTGAATATGCATCTATGTTCCTCCGCTCGAATCTGTGTGTCAAAACTCCTCTACGCAAAACACCGGCTCCCAAAAAAGAAGCCTCTTCACGCCTCTCTTCCGGAAACCGGTGCTTCTGGACAATCCCCTGTTGTGGATAACATCCCGTAAACCTGTGTATAATTTATTATTCTTCTAATATAAGAATTATCCACATGTGGACAAGATCTGGAGGCAGCCGCTCTCGTCCGCCCATCCTCAGCCCTTTCCACATATCCACAAGCCGCCCTACACCACCAGATATTTGGCTTCGCAGGTGCAGCCCTTTTCCTCGCAGGTTGGAGGCGGGTTCCAGCTCTTGAAGTGGGTCTCCTTCAGATCCACCACATCCGGCGCATCTTCATATTCATCCACAAAACGGTCAATTGCCAGCTCCACATGATCCTTGCATACGACAAACATACGGCTTCACCTGTTGTCCTTTCTATTTGCGCTGCTGTTTATTTCAATTCCTCCAGTACCAGGGTGACGGAGGCTTTTTTGCCTGCCCGGTAATAGGTGATTTTCAATTTATCCCCTATTTTCTTCTCGTTATACAGATACTTGCGCAAAGACAGGGTTCCGTCGATGGAAACGGTGTCCATTTCCACAATGACATCGTTGGTTTTCAGTCCGGCGTTTTTGGCGGGGCCTTGGGCTTCCATAACAACAGCGCCGCCCTTCACTTCAGAAGGAAGCTTCAGCACCTCCACCCCCTCCTTAAACCCGGCCAAATCCAAGGTGGACACCCCGATGTACGGCCGCTTCACCTTTTGATCCTGGATCAGCGCGTCGATGATCGGCTTCGCCTCGTTAATGGGAATGGCAAAACCCAGTCCTTCCACTCCCGTTTCCGCCAGCTTCATGCTGTTGATGCCGATGACCTTGCCGTCCAAACTCACCAGCGCACCGCCGCTGTTGCCCTGATTGATGGCGGCATCCGTCTGGATCAGATTCATTTCCCATTCTACGCCGCCCATACCGTCCGTGAGGGAGGGCAGCAGCACCTTGGGGGAGCTGATCACCCCTACCGTGATGGTTTGGGCATAGTTGAGGCCCAAGGGATTGCCGATGGAGATTGCCGTTTCGCCGGATTGCAGGCTGTCCGAGTCACCGAACACCGCGGTCGCCTTAATCCCCGCAGCATCCACCTCCATTACCGCCAGATCGGTAATCCGGTCGCTTCCCAGGACGGTGGCTTTTTTCCGGTCGCCTCCGGACATGACCACCTCATAAGCCGCGGCGCCCTCGACAACATGATTGTTGGTGACGATCCGCGCCTTGCCGCCTTCCTTATCGAAGATGACGCCCGAGCCGATAGCCGTTCCCGTTACCTTCTCCCCATCCTTGAAGGTGCTCACCACACTTACTACAGCGGGTGTAACCTTGGCCGCAGCTGCCACAACCGGATCATTCCCGTAGGAAGCCCGGGCTGTTTTGCCGGACGAGCCTGACCCATCCCGGCTGAAGCCGCCTACCAGCAGCACCAGGACCAGCATAACGGCCATGCCGGACACCAGCGCGCCGCCAATGATCCAGATCAGCCGTTCATCCGGTCGGCCGGACGGGGCACCCAGCTTACGGCCCTTCCAGCGGCCGGAGACCCGGGTGGAGTAAAAATCATCGTCAAACAAGCTCATTGACGGCGTCCTCCTTCTTTAGCGCGTATCGCACTTCTTGGCCAAACGGCATATGTACCGCCTGACTGGGGCATTGTTGAGAGCATGAAATTTTGAGAAAAAAAGAATGATTGCCCGTCATGTTGACCAGACTGATAGAATACGCTGTTACTAGAGGACATCACATCGCTAGATTCATTCCTGAAGCCTGCTGTCTTACCCGCGTCTTACCAACCGGTTACACCTATCCGCCTCAACCAAAAAAGGAGCGTGCTTTCATGCGGCAACCCCTGTCCATTACCGAGCAGATCGATCTGGCCGGCAAACTTGGCGATCTGAAGGAGCAGCACTACAACCATACTCTTCTATTAACCGCCCTGCTGGAGCTCCTCACCGAAAAAGGCCTGCTCACCACCGAGGAAATCCGGGCCAAAGCAGCCGATCTTCATCACATGGCCTTCGATGGTCGGGACGAGATCTGAGGGCAACCAGCTCCTGAGCCAAGGGGATAATGTCCGACAAGGCCGCAGAGAACCACTGCATCTCAATAGCGCCGCCATTCTTACGCCTCACGCAGCCAATCCCAATGGGTCGGCCGGTCGTAATACGTGTCCATCAGCTTGGGGCCGTTGTCCCCGCACCGGATTCCGTACTGCTCCAGCACCCCGCCGACGGTCATCCGCGCCAGCTCCTGCATATTGTGGTCCCGGCTGAGATGGGCCAGGTAGACCCGCCGCAGCCGCTGGGACAGCAGCGTATACAGCGCTTCCCCTGCCGCTTCGTTGGACAAGTGCCCGGAATCGCTCAGGATCCGGCGCTTGATGTTCCACGGGTACCGTCCCATCCGCAGAAGCTCTATATCATGATTGGCCTCCAGGATCAGCGCATCGCAATCCCGCAGCTGGTCCCGGACCTTATCGCTCATATACCCCAGGTCCGTCGCCAAACCCAGCTTTTCATCCCCGTCATAAAAGCAGTAGCCCACCGGCTCCGCAGCATCATGGGAGATGCCGAATGATTGCACCGACAGATTGTGGATCTCCACCACACTGCCCGTGTCGAGAATCCGCCGCTGCTCCGCCTCCAGTGCACCCACACACTTGTCCAGCTCCTCCCAGGTGGCCTGATTGGCATACACCGGGAGCTTATATTTGCGGGCAATAGCGCCCAGTCCTTTGACATGATCCGAATGCTCGTGTGTGATAAAAATAGCGCTGAGCTCCGATGCCGCCACTTCCTGCTCCGCCATCAGATGCTCTACCCGCTTGGCGGACAGCCCCGCATCAATCAATACCTTGGCCTCATCGTTGGCCACCACAATAGCGTTTCCCGTAGAACCGCTGGACAACACCGTGAAACGCAATGACATTTCCTTTTCCTTCTTTCTAAACTGGAATAACATGGTCCAAGCCTTCGGCCGGATATGTTATGGAAGCCTCGAAACCGGCAAAGCCGGTTTGAGGGATCTTCTGCTTCGACTTCTCTTCTTGGAATAACAGGGTCCATCCCTACGGCTGCACCGTAGTCTCCACCGCGCCCGTAAAGCCGTGAACGTAATACGGCTCCCGGTTGGAGAGGGTAATCCTCCAGTTGGGAACGAAGCTCTGCTCTTCGGAATCGTACAGCTGTCCGTGATAGCCCAGCCGGATGTCCGTGATGACGGCTCCCTCCGGGAGATAGTTCTCCGCCAGGCTGCGCACCGCTGCATAAGCGGAGATGATCCGCTGGCCGGACTTGTCGGCAGCCTCTACTCCTGATTTTACTTCAACATAGGTTTGTTTGTAACCCGTTATTTCTCCGTTCTCCGCAAAAAGCTGCACCGTCACATCAAACATCGGCAAATCCCGGTAAATCTGATGGAACAAGAACACGTCCTTCCGCCCATAAGAGGTATCCAGCCGGTACGCGTCAAAGTGGCGCAGACCGGATTTGCGCTCGATTTCCTTCAAAGTGGAGCGGTTCAGCATGCTGATGAAGCGGATAGGCTGGGACAGCCGGGTCACCTGGGGATTGCGGAATTCCTCCCGCAGGCTCACATTGATGATCGGCAGCTTGGGTGTTTCCTTCGGGATCTCCGGGATCACCCGGATGCTCTTGCTCTCCAGCAGCTTCCGCGTTTCGGCCTCCAGATCCGCCGCCTCCTGGTCCGACGCCGCTTGGCTGAAGCGGTCCTCCCACAGCTGGTAGGCCAGGATCAGATTGAGGCACAGGAAGGCAAAGATCAATATGGATTTGGCTCTTCTCCAGTCCATGACACACCCCGCTTCTTTAATTCAGCACGTCAAAGGTGCCGTCCCGCAGCTCCACAATCCACTTGGGATGATACACCACCTGCTTCTCCCGCACCTCCGGCTGGTAACCCGGATAGATACGGGCAATGGAGGACGGCCGGCGGTAGGCGGCGATTTTGGCATCCAGCTCCGCGCCTCCCGGAAGAATCGCCTGGGCCTTCACCATATTCTTCGTGTCCGGAATCAGAATGGAGCGTTCGTAGGTAGAGACAATCCCCTTCTGCACCGCTACCTTCATATAGCCGATGGTATCCGTTCCGATATTCATAACCGGAAACCCTTCCAGATATTGGCGGAACAAAAAGGTCTGCGCCCCCACTGCCACCTTCGGCGTCAGCTGGGAATAGAGATAGGTGCTGTTCCATCCCCCATGCTGGTTTACAAACTGGATCGCCGACAGCAGATTATCGCGCACCTCGTTCTTGCTGTCCACCGGCGCCGAGGCCGGATTAGAGAAGACAAACCAATGTTTGTCATTGCGCAGCTGCAGCCCCTTAACACTGTCGGTAATAATCTGGGTGCCGTCCCGCTCCTGGAGGGACCGGGTCAGGCTGGGGTCCACAAACAAGCTCCGCTTCAACTGTTCAGCGGTATATTGCGTGTACGGCATGGTAATCCGGATGGCTGTTAACGGCTCATTCGGCAAATAATAGTCTCCCGACGCCGTATGGTAACGCGGCAGGGATTCCCCCAGCCGCAGCCGCATAGTCAGGTCGCTGACCGTCACATCAGCTTTGACCGCTTCATACACGGTCAGACTGCTATCGGAAATAAAGAACGTTTTCACATCATCCGAAATCCCGTTGGAATACAGATAAATCCGGGTAATCAGCTCATTAGGAGGAAGAGGCTCATCCTTGCTCACCTTCATCAGGCTCTGCAGCACATTCACGGGAACACCCTCCCGGAAGCGCATCTCAATGCCTTGGTAATTATCCCGGATCTCATTCCAGTCCATATTGGCCGCCAGCACGTTGGTTTTGCGCAGGCCCCCGAAGCTTCTCTGCTTCAGGAAATCGAAGATATTGCGGTAATGGTTGATAAACGGCACCGGATAAAGCACCGTATGGTTTTTTTGACCGTAATGCAGAATGATCTGGTCGGGAAATACCACATCCTGCAGCTCCGCAGGGGTCCCCTCCAGAACGGATTCCACATACTTGCCTTGGGGCAGGGGTTCGGGCCGCGGACTGCTGTAGCCCAGAATATAGCTTTGGATCAGGCTGGCCACCACAAGCAGCGTCAGCAAGAATGATTTGGCCTTCTCCATTACTCTCCCACCCCGCTCTCTTCATGCTTCACCGGCAGTGTAAAAGCCACTTTTGTTCCTTGGTTCAGCTCCGAATCCAGGGTAATGGTGCCTCCGTGGGCTTTGACAATTTCCCGGGCAATGGACAACCCCAAACCCGTGCCCCCCATGTTGCGGGAGCGCGCTTTATCTACCCGGTAGAACCGGTCGAAGATGCGGCTCAGGTCTTTTTTGGGAATACCGATGCCGTTGTCCTCCACTTCAATCTCCAGCTGTCCGCCATTGTCCTTCAGCCTGGCCCGGATAGCCAGATGCCCGCCGTCTCCCGTGTACTTGATGGAGTTGGACACCAGGTTATCCAGCACCTGATCGATCTGATCCCGGTCCAACAGCACCTGGCCCACCGCCGGCTCCACATGGATGCCGATCCCGATATGCCGCTGGCGCAGCTGGAAGGAAAAGCGGTCCGCCACATCCTCCAGCATTTCGCCCACATCGGTCATCCGCTTCTTGAGTCCCGCTTCTTTGGAGTCCAGACGGGACAGGTGGAGCAGGTCCGTCACCAGACGGATCATCCGCTCCGATTCGTTGCGGGTGACACCGACGAAGCGTTTGGCCAGCTCCGGCTCCTCCAACGCGCCGTCCTCCAGCGCCTCCAGATAGCTCTTGATGGTCGTAAGCGGCGTCCGCAGCTCATGGGATACATTGGCCACAAACTCCCGGCGGGACCATTCCAGCTTCTCCTGCTCTGTCACATCCTGCAGCACCACGATATTGCCGGAGATTCCCTTCTCCCGGCGGTGGATGGAGGTCACCGACAGGCGCACCTGAAGCTCCTCATCCTCCTCCCGGGAATCCGGAATGGCGATCAGCTTCACCTGCACCGAATCCTGAGCCTGTAGAAGCTCCGGCTCCCGTGGAATACCCAGGAGGGTGAACAGGTCCATGCCGATGGCCACCTGCTCGTCGGCCCCCAGCATCTCCTTGGCCCGGGGATTCATGACAATGACCCGGCCCCGGTCGTCCGTGGCCAATACCCCGTCATTCATATTGGTGAGGATGGAGGTCAGCTTCTCCTTCTCCTCCTCATTAATGGCCAGCGCTTCCTTGAGCCGGGCCGTCATGTTGTTAAAGGCATTACTCAACTGCCCGATCTCGTCCTGCCCATACACCCGCACCCTCCGTTCGAAGTCCCCCTCCGCCACCATCGTGGCTTGTTTGGTGATCTCCTTAATGGGACTGGTGATGGTCCCGGACAGAATCGTCCCCAGCAGCGCCGTCAGTGCCAGTGCAATCAGGGTTCCGGTAATAAAAATCTGGTTGATCCGCGCAATATTGGCGTACAAATCCTCCATGGATTTCACAATATAGACGGCCCCGATGACCTTGCCGTCCTTCATCACCGGCCGGGCCAGCATCTTCTTGCGCAGGCCGTCCACATCGGTAATATTGCGCTCCGTCTCCTTGTTGTTCTGCAGCTGGAGCGCCCGGGTGACCACCTGCTGGGTATTCTTCTGTCCGAGAATGGCCGGGTCCGGCTGGGACATGCTGATGACCTCGCCGTTGGCATTCAGAATCTGCATCTCCGAGTTGTTGATCTGAAACCAGTCCTTCACCAGCTTATCCAGATCCTCGCGGGATTTCTTCATATCCTCCGGACGGGCGTCCGGGTCCGTAGAGAGATTCTTCTCGGACACATACTGGGCCAGCAGCATGGCGTCATTGTTCATGGAGTCGGAGAAGTTCTTGGTGAAGGAGCTCTCCAGGGCATTCACAAAGTACACCCCGATCAGCTGCATGGCAAACAGGATCAGGAGCACATAAATAATGATCAGCTTCAGCTGTACCGTCTTAAAAAACTTTACGCCTTTCACGCGGCTTTCGCTTCCCTCCCCGGGGCTTGAAGACTTCCTGCTGCCCACATGCCAAGCTTGCCGTTATCGAGCTGCACCAATTGCAGCACCTTACCGCACGGCGGGATTGCGCATCACATACCCCAGTCCCCGCCGGGTCGTAATATATTCGGGGCGGCTGGGGTCATCCTCCAGCTTCTCCCGCAAGCGCCGGATAGTTACGTCCACCGTACGCACATCGCCGTAATAATCGTAGCCCCATACCGCCTGGAGCAGATGCTCCCGGGTCATTACCTTGCCGCAGTTGCGGGCCATGTAATAGACCAGCTCGAACTCCCGGTGGGTCAGGTCCAGCACCTCGCCGTTTTTGTACACCACGAACATCTCCGGGTCAATCTGCAGATTGTGGATCCGCAGACCCTGGGCAGCCGATGCCTCCTGAACCTGGGCAGCTGCATTGGTCCTCCGCAGATGCGCCTTCACCCGGGCCAGCAGCTCACGGGTGCTGAAGGGCTTGGTGACGTAATCATCCGCCCCCAGCTCCAAGCCCAGCACCTTATCTACCTCGGAATCCTTGGCGGTCAGCATAATAATGGGCGTGTTCTTCCGTGCCCGGACCTCCCTGCATACATCCAGACCATCCTTCAAGGGCAGCATCAGGTCCAGCAGGATCAGATCATGGTCCTCCGACAGTGCAGCCTCCACCGCCATCACCCCGTCATAAGCGCAGGTAACGGCGTAGCCTTCTTTTTCCAGATTAAACTTTAATATATCCGCAATGGGCTGTTCATCATCCACAACCAATATCCGTCCGTTCATAGGGTTCCTCCCGGGCGTCGCGCCCGCTTCTGTAGTCCTTCTTCCATTCTACCAAAACCGGGGGTCAAAGTGGAGTTTACACCGGAAAAACTCCAGTGTCCCCGTTTCACCTGATGGAATCAGGGGTAAAATTTGGGAGATGCAAAAAAAGGGCTCCAGCCGGATACCAATTGGTTCCAGCCGCGCCCCCATGTTTGTGTGTATAGCTTAGCGGTTTAAATATTTCAACGGATTCTCTACGGTTCCGTTCTTAATAACCTCAAAGTGCAGGTGGGTGCCGGTGGAATCCCCGGTGCTGCCCATAATGCCGATTTTCTCGCCCTTCTCCACGATCTGGCCTACCTTCACGCTGTAGGAGCTCAGATGCCCGTAGAGGGTCTTGTAGCCGTTCAAATGATTGATGATGACATGATTGCCGTAATCGGATTTGTAGCCGACATATTCCACCTTGCCGTTATCCGAGGACATAATGGATTTGTTGCCGGTCAGATCCACACCCTTGTGCAGCTTACCCCATCTGTAGCCGAAGCCGCTGGAGATGCTGGAGCTGAGGACCGGCCAGGCGAACTTGCCTGTGCCCTCGCCCAGAATCACCTTGGTTCCCTTGCGGGCCTTGGCCTTCACAGGCTGCTGCAGAATTTCCTCGTTGAGCATTTCTTCTTCCATCCACTTGCCGTTTACCTTGGTCACCAGGAAGGTGACGTTCTTCAAGCCGTTTTTGCCCGGGGAGATCGTCTGGATAATCCCCGCACGCATATTGTCGTCCAGCTCATAATCGGTATCGTACTGGATCTCCTGGCTCTCTACAACCTTCTCCACCGTCTTCACGGATAAGGTAGGCTGCAGCACCGTCAGGTCCAGCACTTGGCCGATCTTCAGCTTGTCGTCCACGATCCAGGCATTGTTCTCATAGATCACCTGGCGGGAAATATTGAATTTCTTGGCGATGAGGGAAATGCTGTCCCCCTTCTCCACGGTATATTTGGTCGGCTGAACATCACCCGTCTCCAGCTTGGCCAGAAGCTCTTCGGGCTTCACCAGCTGGGAGGGGTCAATATCCTTCTGCTTCATTTCCACCTGCTGTACAAATTCTACCTCTTGCACCTCGGATTCACCGGGGCTCAAGGTTTTGGCTTCAGTAGAAAGGATGCTGACGCGCCCCTTCTCTGCCTGCTGCTTCTCGGCTACTGCCGCTCCGCCATGATTGGCCTTGATCTGGGCCAGCAGCTGATCCGCCGTATCCGTGTCCTTCACAATACCTACGGGCTTGCCGTCAACCACAAGCTCTACCCCTACTGCATGGGAGGTAAGCATCTGGTCCAGCATAGCCAAAGCGGCGGCATCATCGGATTCGCCTTTGTAAGCCTTTTCACTCTTCAATACGATCTCATCGGTATTCAAGACCATATGAACATTAGGATTTTCCTGCTGAACCTGGTTGTACTTGGTAATTTTGAATTCGTCTACCACCTGCGGGTTGCTTACGGTGCCGGCGTATTGATCCTTTACATATACATGGAATATGTCGTATGTATTGGCTGCTACGTATTGCTGGTAGCCCAATGTTCCCGTCCAGATGACAGCTCCCAGCGCGATAGTCCCTGCTATGTGCACCCGGTACTTCTTCAGTTGGCTAAACCCGCCATGGGCGGCTTCCGCCGATTGCTTCTTCACTCTGGCTCCGCCAAGCGACAATGTCTGGCCTGCTTTAAGCGACCGTTCCTTCACCGACATCAGCCATTCTTGAGTGTTAATCCTATGCAGTAAGGCGCTCCATGCCGGTTTGGCTGCGCCAGGCTTTACTTTCTCTTTTAACGGCTTGCCCCAGGATTTCACCTGCGACAGCCGTTCCAAGAACCATTTCTTCATCTTGAAACCTGTCATGATGGACTCCTCTTCAGCCAATTCTAGAAAAGTGCAAGGACCTCTCCGGCCCTCTTCGTGTCTTTTCCGATGTATCTGCGAACTTCTTCACGGCAGCAAGCGACAAGAATCTGAGTCAAAATCATACCTTTACCAATTTACCACAGTATGATTTGCGATTTCAACCACATTTGTCACAGTTTCTGTGTTTGCGCTTACATGATTTTCGCAGACCAGCTGAGGCTGATCCGTCCTTCTTCCGGCGGTGTCACTGGTATTTCTCCAGAATCGCCACCACCTGCTTATACTCCTCCTGAGTCAGATGCCTGCGGATAATTTTGTCCAATTGCACCAGCTCTTCCTGGGTAATCCCGTTCTCCATCAGCTGCGAGATAGACTGCACCTCCGCTGCAGGCAGCTTGGAGACCAGGAGCGTAAACAGCTTCACCTTGTCGTCATTGGACATATTATCCTTCGTGGAGGACAAAAAATCCGAAGAGAACAGTGTTTTCTCCTGCTCCCCTGTTCCGCCGGACTGGGCCCCTTGGGCGCTGCCCGATTGGCTCCATACCGGCAGGGCATCCGCCATACCGCCGGACCCCGAAGCTCCGCTGTTTATGCTCCCCTCCTTCTCCTCCCGGCTGGAGATTGCGCCGCCTGCTCCGCCTGATGCCGCCCCTCCGGTACCATTCGGCTGCTGCAGGTTTGTGCCGCTTCCCGTAGTCCCGGACGGCTTGCCTGCAACACCTTCAGTCCCCGAATTTGCGGAGCCCACCGGCGTAAGGCCACTGCCTCCGTATACCGGCTTGTCATCTTTTGCGGACACGGATTGATTCATTATATTCAGCCCGGTGCCCATATTTTCCACAAAGTCCAAAAATCCGATACTCTGCATGTCCCCACCGATCTGGTAATGGGCCAGCACCTTCTCCAGATAGGTGCCCACTGCCGTCCAGGTGGCGTATATGGTGACTGCCGCAATAAAAACTGCCGCCACTGCCATCTTTGTCAACCAACCCAATATCTTCATCCATAATCCTCCTGCCCGGCCTGTCCTATAGACGCATGAAGACGCATGTGCAAGCCTACTTCATTAAGTATGTCCGGAAAAAGGTCGTCTTAATGCCGCCAATGGAAAAAATCCCCGCCAGCATTGGGCTGACGGGGATTCTTGTAGCAGGATCGTATGGGTTTAGTAAACGGGCAGCACTTGGTTGGTTTGCTCCCGGTTGCGTCCGACGGAGAAGATGGCGATGGGAATGCCGGTGAGCTCGGATACGCGCTCCACATAGCGGCGGGTGGTAGCGGGAAGATCCTCCAGGCGGCGGACGCCGGTAATGTCCTCACTCCAGCCGGGCAGCTCCTCATACACGGCTTCGCATTCGTCCAGCATCTTGAGGCTGGCCGGGTAATAATCGATGACTTCGCCCCGGAACTTGTAGCCGGTACAGATCTTGACGGTCTCCAGGCCGGTAAGCACGTCCAGGGAGTTCAGGGACAGGCCGGTAATGCCGCTGACACGGCGGGCATGGCGCACCACTACACTGTCAAACCAGCCGACACGGCGGGGGCGTCCGGTAACGGTGCCGTATTCAAAGCCCGCTTCGCGGATGCGGTCGCCGATAGGGTTGTTCTGCTCCGTCGGGAACGGACCGTCGCCCACACGGGTGGTGTAGGCCTTGGCTACGCCGATAATCTGGTGGATCTTGGTGGGCCCTACGCCTGCACCGATACAAACGCCGCCGGCAGACGGATTGGAGGAGGTTACGAAGGGATATGTACCATGGTCGATATCCAGCATAACCCCTTGGGCTCCCTCGAAGAGCACTTTTTTGCCCGCGTCAATGCTGTCGTTCAGGACAACGGAGGTATCTGTCACGTAAGGGCGCAGCACTTCGGCGTATTCCAGGTATTCCTTCAGGATGGAATCGGCATTCAAACCCTTGCCGCCATACACTTGTTCAATAATATGGTTTTTCTCACCCACCAAACGGCGGAGCTTGGCCTCGAATTCCTCAGGGTCCATCAGGTCCGCGATACGGATGCCGCTTCTGGCGGCTTTGTCCATATAAGCCGGGCCGATGCCCTTGCGGGTGGTGCCGATTTTGCTGTCGCCCTTGCGGTCCTCTTCCAGTCCGTCCAAGAGCAGATGATACGGCATAATCACATGGGCTCTGTCGCTGATGCGCAGATTTTTGGTGGAAAAGCCGCTGTCATGGATATATTGGATTTCGTCGATCAGGGCAGCCGGGTTCAGCACCATGCCGTTGCCGATGACGCAAATCTTGTCGTTATAAAAAACTCCAGAGGGAATCATCTGCAGCTTGTATTTTTTGTTATCGATGAGTATGGTATGGCCGGCATTGTTCCCCCCTTGGTAGCGGGCGACGACCTCTGCCTGCTCAGCCAAAAAGTCGGTAATCTTGCCTTTTCCCTCGTCTCCCCATTGAGTGCCGACAACAACAACTGTGGACATGCGCAAAAACCCCTTCCGGTGAATTGGTACACCGCATAGTAGCCGCCCTATTGCTAGCGTATCCATCCGAAGCAGCGCCTGCTCCGCAAACGCTTAAGGCGGCATATCCAGTGTATCAGTCCGCTAAAGCAAAGTCAACGAAAACGAACGATGGGTTAGGACTAGCTGCGATTGTTCGGATATCAGCCATATTTGGAGAGCATTAGTCGGCTTGTCCATACTTACTTCTGCGTTTTGTTTAACATTGTGAATAAAGCTCCAAGCATATATCTGTGTTTTAACACACCTGTACCTTCTTGATGGCCGCTTCGCTTTTTGTGAAAGACGCCCTGTCCTCCTCTGCTTTCATCCGTGGGCGGCTTGGTTTCCTAACGGCGGTGAGAGACGCTATTTGCCCCAAAACACGGGGGTGGCAAAATCTAACGGAAGCAGGAGACGCTATTCGGCTAAAAAGGGGCTTGCAGCGGGATTATTTGCCCAATAGCGGCTCTGGACGCCGTTAGATTTTTTGAAGAGGTGTTTTTGCTGAAATAAAGGCTTACACCGCCGTTAGGATTGCCCGTTCGGTCCGTTTGTCCGTTCCGTCCCGTCCGGTAGGTCTGGTACGGTCCGGTCCAGATGAAGGTTTGACAGCATAGGATTACAAGCGTAATATGGACTGTGATTACATGTGTAATCCTATCGAGGAGGTTGTCCCTTGTCTCACATCCCTAATATTTCCGATGCGGAATGGGAGGTTATGAAGGTCCTGTGGACCCGATCGCCGCGTTCGGCCAACGAGATCATCCAGGCGCTGGAGGATCATTCCGAATGGAAGCCGAAAACGGTGAGGACCCTGCTGAACCGGCTTGTCCTGAAGCAGGCGGCGGCATTTTCCCGGGACGGCAAGGTTTATGCGTATTATCCGCTGGTATCCGAGGAGGATTGTGTGTGGACCGAAACCCGCTCCTTCCTGAACCGGATCTACGGCGGGTCCTTCAAGCCTATGCTGGCCTCTTTCCTGAGGGAAAGCCAGCTGACAGCGGAGGAAATCGGCGAGCTCAAGCAGATTCTCGACGATAAATCGGTATGTTGAGTTTCGAGCCGGCAGCCAGATAACAATGAAGGAGATTCCACATGATAAAACGGCATTACCCCCGTGCCCGCTTTATGTCCATGCTTGCTATTGCCGGGTTTCTGCTGGTTAGTGGTTGTGGTTCTCCCAAGGAAGGCGGAGACAGATCTGCTCCTGCAACTGCCCCTTCCCCTTCAGATGAACCGGCTGTGGCAGCCGCTTCCGCTTCACCAGATGGGGCCTCCAGCCAAGCCTCGACTGGGTCTGAGCCGTCCCCATCTGCCGGATTAACCGGTCAGCCTGCAGGCACGGCTACTGTTGCGCCATCCTCCGGGGCTTCCGCGGCTGCGGGACAGCATGGGACAAGCGGGGCGTCCGCCCAGTCCCTGTTTCCAACACCTGCCCCCTCCTCCGCCCCTGCACAGGAGGCACCGGTTCAGTTGATCCCACGGACAGTACCTGCCGACGAGCAAAACGGAACGGTCCCCACGGCCCCGCCGTCTGCTTCACCTGCTGACGCCGGAAGCCCGACACCATCGGGAAGTGCAGCCTCCAGTCCTGCTCCCACTCCCACTGAATCGGCTCCACGGATTTTGCAGCCGGGCCATGCCACGATGGATGACTCTCCCTAGATAACTCTGGCATCCTAACCATATAACCTGAAGAAGCCTCCAGCCGGTCTGGAGGTTTTTTGCCTATTGGATGCCTGCCTTCCCTTCCACAAAAAGAAAACCCGGCCGCAGCGGCCGGGCTTCCCTGCATCGATATGGATAAGATAAGTGCTGCTTACCTGGCAGCGGCCTCCTGATGAGTCCGGTCCAGACTGACGAACTTGTTGTAATGCTTCAGGAACGCCAGCTCTACCGTGCCTACCGGGCCGTTCCGCTGCTTGGCGATAATAATTTCGATGATGTTCTTCTTCTCGGTTTCCTTATCGTAGTAATCATCCCGGTACAGGAACGCAACAATGTCGGCGTCCTGCTCGATGGAGCCCGATTCCCGAAGGTCAGACATCATCGGCCGTTTGTCCTGCCGCTGCTCCACGCCCCGGCTGAGCTGGGACAGAGCGATAACCGGCACGTCCAATTCCCGGGCAATCTGCTTTAAGGTCCGGGAAATTTCCGAAACCTCCTGCTGCCGGTTGTCTCCCTTGCCCCGTCCGGCGATGAGCTGGAGGTAGTCGATGAGGATCATCCCGAGCCCCTTCTCCTTCTTCAGCCGGCGGCACTTAGCCCGGATATCCGCTACGGTAACGGAAGCCGAATCGTCGATATAAATATTGGCTTCGGACAAAGCGCCGATGGCCATGGTCAGCTTTTCCCAGTCGTCGTTCTTCATATCCCCGTTCCGCAGCGCATTGGCCTCAATGTTGCCCTCGGCGCAGATCATCCGTTGCACCAGCTGGGCCGCGCCCATTTCCAAAGAGAAGATGGCAACGGTCTCTCTGGCCCGGACCCCGATATTCTGGGCCACATTCAGGGCGAAGGCCGTTTTCCCTACGGAAGGACGGGCGGCTACGATAATCAAGTCCGAACGCTGGAAGCCGGAGGTCATCTTGTCCAGGTCGATAAAGCCGGAGGGAATCCCGGTGGCGGAGCCCCGCTGCTGGGACAGCACCTCCACCCGGTCGAACACCTCCATCAGCACATCCCGGATGGCGATGAAGCCGCTGCCGGAGCGCCGGTTGGAGATCTCCATAATCCGCGCCTCGGCATCGCTCAGGAGGGTGCCCACCTCGTCCTCGCTGGCATAGCCGTCGGTGACGATGTTGGTGGCAGCCCGGATGAGGCGGCGGAGCATGGATTTTTCTTCGACAATCTGGCTGTAATAATCCGCGTTGGCAGCAGTCGGTACCGAATTGGCCAAAGCCGACAGGTAGCTGACCCCGCCGATATCCTCCAGCTGCTTCTTGTCCTGGAGGCGAGAGGTCAGGGTGACCATATCCACGGGTTCGTTGGCTTCGGCGATTTCGATCATCGCCTCGAAGATATATTGATGGGCAGTGCGGTAAAAGTCCTCGCTGGAAATCCGCTCCATGGCGGTAACCAGGGCATCCCCGTCCAGGAGGATCGCGCCCAGCACGGCCATTTCGGCTTCCAGGTTTTGCGGCGGAATCCGGTCGAAGCGTATTTCTTCGTTCATGCTGTTTTCTTCCTTTCTTGCCAGGGGTATGCCCCCCTCTTACTCCTCTACCACATGCACCTGCAGGGTCGAGGACACCTCGGTGTGCAGCTTCACCGGAATGGTAAAGCTGCCGATCATTTTAATGGGGTCTTCCATCTGCATTTTGCGCTTATCGATGGCGATGCCCTTTTGCTTCTGCAATTCTTCGGCGATTTGCTTGGTGGTGATAGAGCCGAACAGGCGGCCGCCTTCACCGGTTTTGTGCTTGATGGTTAACGTAATTTCCTTCAGCTTTTCACCCAGGTTCTTGGCATCCTGCTTCTCCTGGTCCTTCTTCTTCTGCTCGGAGGCCTTCTGCATGGCCAGGCTCTTCACATTGCCGTCGGAGGCCGGAGCCGCCAGCCCCTGCTTGAACAGGAAGTTCTGGGCGTACCCTTCCGAAACCTCCTTGACCTCACCCTTTTTGGCTTGCCCCTTGACGTCCTTCAAAAAGATAACCTTCATTCGAATAACCCCTCTTCCTCATCTATTTCTTTCAATACCTGCTTCAGCCGTTTGGCCGCCTCCTGCACGGTGGTATGCTCCAGTTGGACCGCCGCATTGGTCAAGTGACCGCCGCCGCCCAGCCGTTCCATCACAATCTGCACGTTAATCTGCCCGTGGGACCGGGCACTGATGCCGATGAGTCCGTCCTGGCGCTCGCCGATCACAAAGGAGGCCATAATATCCGTCATATTCACCAATGTATCAGCAACCTGGGCAATGAGCAACTGGGAGTATTTTTTCCCCGGCTCGGTGGCGGCGATGGCAATATGGTCGTAGATGATCTCGGCATGTTTGATCACCTCGGCCTTCCGCACATACGCGTCCAGGTCCTCCTTCAGCATCCGGTGGATAATGGCCGTGTCGGCCCCGTTGCGCCGGAGGAAGGAGGCTGCCTCGAAGGTCCGGGCGCCGGTGCGCATGGCGAAGTTCTTGGTATCCACGGCGATGCCCGCCAACAGCACTGTAGCCTCCATCACATCCAGGGATACCCGGTCCTGGAAATATTGCAGCAGCTCCGTCACCAGCTCGCAGGTGGAGGAAGCATATGGCTCCATATAGATCAGCACCGCATCGCTGATAAACTCCTCGCCGCGGCGGTGATGGTCCACTACCACAATCCGGTTGGTATTCTGCACCAGCTTGGGCTCCGCCAAAAGAGACGCCTTATGGGTATCCACCACCACAATCAGGGTGCGCGGTGTCTTCAGATGAAGGGCCTGGTCCGGCTGGACAAAACACTTCTTGTACTTTTCCTCCTCGGACAGCAGCTCCAGAAGCTTGTGGATGGACGGGTTATCCCCCTCCAGCACCACATAACCCTCCTTGCCTGCCATCTGGACCATCTTCCATACGCCGATAGCCGCACCGATGGCATCCATATCGGGAATCTTGTGGCCCATGACCAGTACCCGGTCGCTCTCCCGGATCAAATCCCGCAGAGCGTGAGAGATGACTCTCGCCCGCACCCGGGTCCGTTTTTCTACCGCATTGGAGCGTCCGCCGTAGAAGGACAGGCGCTGCCCTACCTTCAAGGCGGCCTGGTCGCCGCCGCGGCCCAGGGCGATATCCAAGCTGGTTCCCGCCAGGGTTCCCAGCTCAATGAGATTATCCGTGCCCGATGCCACCCCGATACTCAGGGTAAACGGCACCTTCATCTCCACAGTCATATCCCGGACATCATCCAGAATGTCGAACCGGCTCTGTTCAAGCTTCTGCAGGCCCTTCTGGTCCATCATGAACAGGAACCGGTCGGAGGCCGTCCGGCGCAGGAACAAGCCGTTTTTGATGGCCCATTCATTGATCTGCCCGGTAATCTTCGCCACCGTCAGCGTCCGCAGCTGGTCATCCATTCCTTGGGTGGCTTCATCCAGGTTATCCAGGAGAATCAGGCCGATAGCGGGCCGGCTCTCCGCCAACTTCCGGGACATCTCCGACTGTACGGTAATGTCATGAATGTACAGAAGGCGCTCCTCCGGCTTAACGATGACGGAATAAATCGTTTTATCCAGCACAAGCTCGATGACCGTATCCTTGTCCTTGCGGTTCTTCAGCTGCGGCCACAGCTCCAGCAGATTCTGCCCGATGACGGTTTCCTTGCCGGCCATCTTGGCGACGAAGGGATTATGCCACTCAATGACCTTCTCCTCGTCGTACAGGACAATGCCGATGGGCAGCTCATGAATCACCTCGTGGCTGGCCCGCTTCACCCGGTGGGACAGGGTGCCCACATAAGCATGAAGCTCCTTCTCGAAGGTGCTTTCCGCCAGAAGGGAATAATAAATGGCCAACCCTACTAACAAGAGGGCGACCAGTCCGATCAACCAGTAGTAAAAAAACAATGCCCCCGAAAGGGCCAGCATCAGCATGTAGGACCAGACCGTATGTCCTCCATACCAGCGTTTACGCAATAATTTGGGCATCTTCACCTCTCCTTTACCATCAGGCGATCAGCCGCCGGCGATTCGTTTCCGCATCGGGGTGAGCACATCCAGCAGACCGATGACACAGTAGAGGTAAATGAGTAGAGGCGGGAACAATACCACCATCACAATGGCAAACACAGGAAGGGCCACACTCTTTTTCTTGGCATGGGCAAAAAAGAAGAAAAAGCTGATGGCCTGCACGGTAAAGGCAATGCTCAGAATCGGCAGCAGATTCCAGACCACCATGGACAAGAAGGTGTTGGATTCAATACTGATGAACATATCCAGGATGGTGACGATCACCAGATACAAGGCCATGGAACGGGGAAGCATCCACTCCCGGATCGGCTTTAAGCCCGGTACCAGGACATGGTTTCTGCGGAGAATCCAGCGCCCTACAGCGTGGCCGATAAACGTATAGAATACTGCCGTGACGATCAGGAGAAGCGGAATAATCTGCAGGAAATAATGGATAGTCGCATTCAGTGCCGCCTGATTGACGGAATTGCGCAGCACCTCCGGCAGGCTGTCTACGCCGCTTTGGAGGAATTCCCTGACCCGCTCAATGGGATCAAGCCCCGCTGCATAGCTGACCAACAGAGCCAGGAGCATCTGGCCCAGCAGGGTGACCGTACCGCCTACAATGGCAGAGCGGGCCGGCAGCTTCTTTCTGTAAATCACACCCATCACAATGGATGGCGCCAGAAAGAACAGGGATACCACAACCGGAAACAAGCCCAAATAGCCGGTGACCGCCCCCACTGCGGCAAGGCTGATGGCGTAGAACAACGCCGCCTTTTTCCATTCCAGCTTGGTGAACAGCGCCAAGGTCGGAACCAGCACGAAGTTAATGGTAATCATGACCAGCGGGGTAATAAAAGACAAGAGCATCAATGTATTGATGATGCACCAGACCAGCGCAAAGGAACGGCCTTTGGACAATGAGATTCACCTCATGTTGAATAGTTGTTCACAAAAAAACGTATCACCGTTCATTATAGCACAAATTAATTCCGGTTTCTTGGAATCTCCTGCTGCCCGGCCTTGCCCCTCCTCCGCCCGTCTTTCGGCCGGTTGAAGCATACCTATAGTCGTTTTTTCCCTTGACGGAGAAAATCCGCAATGCTATGATTTCCACTCGTTGATTTTTCCAAATAGATGGGAGGCGATAACTTGATTCACGTAGAAGGCATCTCCAAGACCTTTCTGGTCCCTAAACGCAAGGCCGGCTTGGGGCAATCAGTGAAGGCACTGTTCCGGCGGGAATATAACCAGGTGAAGGCACTGCAGGACATATCCTTTCACATTAAACCCGGGGAAATCGTAGGCTACATCGGCCCCAACGGGGCGGGCAAATCCACCACCATCAAGGTGATGAGCGGCATTCTGGTACCGGACAGCGGCCAGTGCAGCATTCTGGGGCATACCCCGTGGAAGGAGCGGACCCGCTATGTGCAGCGGATCGGCGTGGTGTTCGGCCAGCGCTCCCAGCTCTGGTGGGACGTGCCGGTGGAGGAATCCTTCGAGCTCCTCCGGGAGATCTATAAGATCCCCTCCGATGTGTACCGGCAGAACCGGGACATGCTGATTGATAGCCTGGACCTGGGGAGCTTGCTCCAAACCCCCGTACGCTCCTTAAGCCTCGGTCAGCGGATGCGCTGTGAAATCGCCGCCTCCCTTCTCCATGGGCCGGAGCTTTTATTTCTGGACGAGCCTACCATTGGACTGGACGCCGTATCCAAGCTGGCTGTCCGCCGGTTCATCCAGACCCTCAACCGGGAAAAAGGCGTCACCGTTATTTTGACCACCCATGATATGAGTGATATTGAGGCCCTGGCCAGCCGGCTTCTGCTCATCGGCAAGGGCAAGCTCCTGTACGACGGCAGTCTCACGGACCTCCGGAGCCGGTACAGCCTGCAGCGGACCATCACCGTGCTCTTCCGGGAGCGGACGGAAGCCCTCCAGGTCCCCGGCGCTACCCTCGCCTCCTGGTCACCCGACCGGGCCGTCTATACCGTAGAGGAAGCGGATGCCAATATGTCCGCTATCATCACCTATCTGGCCTCCCAATTGGATATCCTTGATGTAACCGTAGATGCCCAGCCCATAGACGATCTGATCGTTTCCTTATATAAGGAGTATCAAATATGAGAGCCTACCAAGCCGTTTTTAAGCTGCGGCTTTCACTGGGACTGCAATACCGCGCTGCCGCCCTGGCCGGGCTCGCCACCCAATTCTTCTGGGGGCTGATGAGCATCATGGTGTATGACGCCTTCTACACTCATTCTTCTGCAGTTCCGGATATGAGCTTCCAGCAGGTGGTCACCTACATCTGGCTGCAGCAGGCCTTTCTCACCTTCGTCATGCTCTGGTTCCGCGATAACGAGTTGTTCAACATGATCACCAGCGGCAATATCGCCTATGAGTTGTGCCGTCCGTGCGGGATATACGGGTTCTGGTACGCCAAGCTGGTGGCCCAGCGACTGTCTGCCGCCTTCCTCCGCTGTCTGCCCATTCTGTTGGTTGCTTATATCCTGCCCGGCCGCTACCGCCTGTCCCTGCCTGCCAATACAGGCGCAGCCATCTTCTTCGTGGTGACACTCCTGCTGGGATTGCTGGTATTAGTGGCCATTTCCATGCTCATCTATATCTCCGTCTTCTATACCATGTCTCCCACCGGATCCATTATGCTGATGGGAATCCTGGGAGAGTTCTTCTCCGGCATGATCATTCCCATTCCGCTGATGCCCGCCTGGGTCCAGCAAATTGCCTATGTGCTGCCCTTCCGGCTCTCCGCCGACTTTCCGTACCGGGTCTATTCCGGGCATATTCCCTTGCAGGAGGCGGTGACCGGCGTCGGCGCGCAATTATTGTGGCTGGCCGCCCTGGCCGGCTTCGGCTACTTGTGGCTGAACCGGGCCTTGAAGCGGGTCATCATCCAAGGAGGCTGATCATTCTTATGAAGCTATACGGCAAATATATCGGCATGCTGCTGAAATCGCAGATGGAATACAGAACCTCCTTTTTGCTGCTGTCCGTGGGACAGTTCTTCGTGCCCTTCTTCATCTTTGCGGGTATGTATTTCCTGTTCCAGCAGTTCGGACAGATCCGGGGCTGGACCTTCTATGAAACGGCCTTGTGCTTCGCGGTCATTCATATGGCCTTCTCCATCAGCGAATGCTTCGCCCGGGGCTTCGATAACTTCTCCTCCCTGGTGGTATCCGGGGACTTTGACCGGATTCTGCTGCGGCCCCGGACAACCGTGCTTCAGGTGCTGGGCTCCCGCTTCGAATTCTCCCGGGTCGGCCGTCTGGTGCAGAGCCTGGCTGTGCTGCTGTGGGCAGTCTGGATGCTGCCGGTGGAATGGACCTGGTTCAAAGGAGGGGTGCTGGTGCTCATGGTGGCCAGCGGAGTCAGCATCTTCGCGGGGATCTTCATCCTGGCGGCCACCCTGTGCTTCTGGACCATCCAAGGTCTGGAGATCGCCAATATCTTCACAGACGGTGGACGGGAGCTGGCGCAATACCCCATTAATATTTACCAAAAATGGGCAGCCCGCTTCTTCACCTTCATCATTCCCTTCGGCTGCTCCAATTATCTCCCGCTACTGTACATTCTGGGCCGGACAGAGGCAGGGCATCCGGTGTTGTATGCTCTGGCACCCCTGGCAGGCTTTCTGTTCCTGCTTCCTTGCCTTCTGGTCTGGAGGTTCGGCGTCAGGCACTACTGTTCGACCGGTTCTTAAACACTCCCCCAAAAGTGACGGAATGCTTCGAAGCAAATTCCGGATACTTTTGGGGGAGCCCCCGAATGATCATGCTTCTACACACAAAACCCCGGACCCTCCCAAGCTGCGGGCAGGTCCGGGGTTATGCGTTTAACGGAGCATGTTCTTGTAGATGCCGGGTGAAGAATCGGGAATGGCAATAGCTCCGACTTCCTTCTCATAGAAGGCGGTAGGTCCGGCGCTGCCGATGATGGCGTAGGCGTAACCCTCTGCCCTCATGGCATGAAGCGCTGCCAGCAGCAGGGCTTTGCCTATCCCCTTGCCCCTGTAATCGGGGTTGACACCGGTAGGACCGAAGAAATCCTTGGCTGTGGCTTCATAACAAGCAAACCCTACCATCTCCGCCTTATCTCCGCTTACGTCCTGGGCGATAAAGCAGCTTACGGGCAAACGGCTGTAAGCCGCCTCCAGCTCACTTCTCCAATGGCGCTGGAAGGTGCGTTCCACCCAATCCCCCGCCAGATGCTTCTCCGGCGGCAATCCCCGGCGGATCACAATCCCCTGCTCCTCCAATTGACGCTGTACCGGCGCAAGGTCAGGCAATTCATACAGCTTCACCAACATATCCGGCATCCTGGACACTCTCCCTTTTCTGGTAATGGAAGTGGCGGTTAACAAAAAACACCAACCCCCAAAGGAGGCTGGTGCTGGTATCCAACTCTTATTCCGTGGTGTACGGAAGCAATGCAACGGTACGGGCACGCTTGATCGCAGTGGTCAAAGCGCGTTGATACTTCGCAGAAGTACCAGTTACACGGCGGGGCAGAATCTTGCCGCGTTCGCTGATAAACTTGCGAAGGGTATCAATGTCCTTATAGTCAATGTGAGTAATCTTGTTCACAGTGAAATAGCAGACCTTACGACGTTTGTTACGGCCTTTGCCGCCGCGGGAAAACTTCCGCTCGCCGCGGTCTTCGCCGCCTTCATTACGCTTGAAGCTCATCTTGGTTCATTCCTTTCGGGTTAGAATGGCAAATCATCATCGGAAATGTCAATCGGTTTTCCGTCGTCTGAGAATGGGTCCGCATTGCCGCCCCGGTTTCCTCCGCCGCCGCTATTGCCGTAGTTGTTGCCGCCGCCATTGTTGTTATAGCCGCCGCCTCCACCACCACTATAGCCGCCGCCGGACCGATTACCTCCGTTGCCACCGCTGTTTCCTCCGCCTTGATAGTCCTCCCGCGGTGCTCCGCCTTCGCCGCGGTTCGCTGATTCCAGGAACCGGACATTGTCGGCAACAACCTCGGTGACATACACCTTGCGTCCTTCGTTATTCTCGTAGTTGCGCACCTGAATGCGCCCTTCTACTGCTGCCAGCCGTCCCTTGCGCAGGTAATTGGCACAGGTCTCGGCAAGCTGCCTCCAAGTTACCACCGGAATAAAATCGGCTTCCCGCTCATTCTGGTTGTTGGAAAACGGACGGTCCACGGCCAGGGTAAACTGGGTAACCGCCACACCTTGGGGCGTATAACGAAGCTCCGGATCACGGGTTAAACGGCCAATCAGAATCACACGGTTTAACATTCGAATCCCTCCCAAACATCATCCACGAACAGGCTTAGGCAACGTCATTGACGATGAGGAAACGAATAACCTCATCAGAGATCTTCAGAACGCGGTCAAGCTCAAGTACAACAGCCGGCTCGGCGTTGAAATGAACGAGGACGTAGAAACCGTCACGCATTTTGTTGATCTCATACGCAAGACGACGCTTACCCATCAGATCGCTCTTGGTAATCTCGCCGCCGTTGGATGTAATGATGTTTGCAAACTTCTCAACCGTAGTTTGAACCGCTTCTTGCTCCAGCTCGGAGCGCAGAATGTACATCACTTCATATTTGCGCATGTAAATCACCTCCTTATGGACTATGCGGCTCTCCCATGGGTTATAGAGGCATGTCTCATGCCGGGAGAGCAAGGAGTAACGATGAAACGTAAAGCTCATCAAAACTCGCACCAATATACTATACCAGAACATGCGATCGATTACAAGCCGAAATCACGCTTTGGCGATCACGGAAAGCTTTCCCTGTGCCCGGCTGCCGATCAGACCGATGCCCAGCATAATAAACCCGCCGCCCAGCCATTGCTCCCACCCCAACGGCTCCTGCAAAAGCCACACTGCTACCAGCATGGAGGTGAGCGGCGCCACGCCGGAGAAGGCTGCCGTCACATACGGATCGCAGCGCTTCACCCCCCGGTAGAACAGCGCGTAAGAAATAGCGGTTACGACAAGTCCGTACCAGGCCAGCGCCGTCCACTCCCGGACACCGCATGCCGCAAGCTCCTGCACCGGGTGCTCCGCAATTGCCGGCAGCAGGCTGAACAGGAACGCCGCCGCCGATACCAGGAAGGTCTGTACCATAGGATGCAGCTCCTTATTCCGGACGGCGTCGATAGACTGCCTCTTTTTGGCCAACAGATTAAATAGGGCTTCGCTTGCCGCCGCACCCAGCACCAGCAGATTGCCGGCCGCATGGCTCCAAGATAAGCTGCCCCCGCCTCCTTGGATCAGGGCCAAACCCGCTACAGTACACAGAATGCCCCGGACGGCTCCCTGGTACAGCGGCTCCTTCAACACTAACCGGGCCAATAGGGCGGTAATGGCCGGTGCGGTGCCCAAGAGAACCCCTGCCTCACCGGCGCTGGTCAGCGGCAATCCGTAAAGCAGCAGGCAGCGAAAGGCAAACATGCCAAAGAAGGCCTGCAGCAGCATCCCTACCCACTGATCCCGGGTCATTCCAAGCACCGCACGGATAATTCTGCCTCCGTATAAAGGAAACAGCACCGCCAGCATGATGCCCAGACTGCCTGCTTGAATCGTAAATGTGCCCAGGTGCGGCCCAAGCAATTTTCCGGTTATCACTGAAGTTCCCGCCAGCGCAAATGCGCCTGTTAAATAAGCCTTTCCCCATCCGCTCCCGTTGTCATTCACCCGCATGCTCTCCCCCCGCCTTGCCTTGTATTTGCTATAATTGTAGGACGTGGTCCTGCATGAAGACAGGTCCAGTGCGGGGTCAAAAAAGGGGGGCCAGTTGGTGAAGGAGCATGTATGGGGTATGGAGCTGGACCGCGGCGGCGAGGTGGGCCTGTCGCGGCAGATTTTTGTGGGTGTGCGGGAGGCGGTTTTGGCGGGTAAACTGGCTCCGGGCGAGGCTCTTCCCTCCACCCGGCTGCTTGCCGGACAATTGGGCGTGTCGCGGAACACGGTCTGTGACGCCTATGATATGCTGCTGGCAGAGGGCTTTCTGGTCAGCAGGCAGGGTGCCCCCACCCGTGTGGCGGAGGGTTTGGCTGCACAAGATTCGGCGGGCAGCCGTTCCGCCGGTGCGCCCGGTCTCCCCCCGGTCCCGGCAGCTTCCCCCTCCTATCCGCCGGTTGTCCGCGATTTTCAGACAGGGCGGCCCGATCTTCGGGTTTTCCCGTGGGGACAGTGGTCCCGTATGGTCAAAGAAGCCGGCGAGAGCCTCCCTCCCTCCGCACGCGGTTATGGCGAGGCCCAAGGATACGCTCCTCTGCGTAGGGAAATTGCCGCCTGGCTGTTCCGCAGCAGGGGTATGCGGGTGGCGGAGGCGGATATCTTCATTACGGCCGGCGCCACCCAAGCCCTGCATCTTCTCGCTGAGCTGCTGCCCCGCAGGGAGGGAGACCTGTACGCTTTGGAAAGCCCCTCCCACCCGGCTGCCTATGCCATTGCGGTAAACCGGGGCTTCTCCCCGTTGTGGCTGCCAGTTGACGCGCATGGCGCCCTGATAGAGCCGCTAAACGACCAGAACGTGTCTGCCGTTTATGTAACTCCCTCTCACCAGTTTCCTCTGGGTGGCATATTGCCTGCACCCCGGCGAGCGGCATTGATCCGTATGGCCGAAGCCCAGGGCTTTTATATTATCGAGGACGACTATGACAGCGAATACCGGTATACAGGCGCGCCAATAAGCCCGCTGTATTCCTTGGATCAAGGTGCGGGCCGGGTCATCTATGTGGGCAGCTTCAGCAAAACCATGTTCCCCGCCCTTCGTTTGGGCTTCGCCATTGTCCCTCCTGCGCTGCAGGGGGCATGGCGGACCCGGCGGACCTATCTGGACGTGCAAAGTCCGGTGCTGGAGCAGGCGGGGCTGGCCCTGTTCCTCCAGACCCGCAGCTGGGACAAGCATATCCGGCGGATGAGGCGTCTCTACGGGCAGAAGCGGCAAGCGCTTCTGGAAGCCATCAGCCAGCATTTCGCCGGTGCAGCCGTGCCTTGGGGAGATGCGGCAGGCCTCCATCTTGCTCTGCAGTTCCCAGGCCAAACCTTCGGCGGGGAGTTTATCCGCGGCTCCCGCAAAGCCGGCATCCGGATCAATCCTGTCTCCGTCTACTGCCCGGGTCAAGGGGAGCATGCCGACAAGCTGCTGTTAGGCTACGGCCACCTGAATCCCCGGGAGATACAAGACGGCGTAGCCGCGTTGGCCTCTTTTATGACTGGATATTAGACCGCCATGCCCTCTTTCATAACGGGCAAACATATCTCCACGGTTTTGTTAATGGTCTGGACAACCTCCTCAAAATCAAGAATCTCAAGAGGTTCGTCTTTGACCGAAGCTGCATTCTTGAAGTCCCCTTCCAGTTCAACGATCAACGGAACTAGATTCCCCACAGGGATTTCATCCACTTCACTATAGTTTGCCCCGCGGAGCTCTTTCAACTCAAGCGTGTAATGGTCGATCAGCTTCCCATTCAGCCGCCGAAAATCACGGTAATATTGCTTCTTCGCTTCCTGCTTGATTTCAGCCGGCAGCCATTTGATCTTCTTGA
>JAEWMH010000053.1 GCA_023393235.1 Bacillota bacterium
GGAATAACGGAATAACGGAATAACGGAATAACGGAATAACGGAAGGAAACTTCCGTTATTGGCTCTCCGCAGCGGTGCAGGGAGGGGATAGCGGAAAGAGTTTTCCGCTATCCTGCCTCTACCTCCAGCTAACACGGGCAGTCTGCCGAATTAGCGGAAAATGACTTCCGCTAATCCATCCGTTAGCAGCCCTGCGCAGCCGTTAGCGGAAAAGAGCTTCCGCTATTCCGCGGCGGGTTTGCAGCCCGGACTGCGGCGCACGTTTAGCGGAGGTCTAATGTCCGCTATTTGGCCTGTGCAGCTTTTTTTCAGCCGATAACGGCAGCTTGGTTTCCGCTATGTAACCCCTGCAGGTAGGCGCAGTGGCAGAAAAAGAGGAATAACGGAAGATTGCCTTCCGTTATTCCTCTTTGCGGTCTACAGCACAGATAATAGCGGACAACTGCCTTCCCCTATCATCGTCTGTCCGTCCACCCGATTCCTCCCGACTGGCGCTTTGATTACCACTAGTTAGTTAAACCCGCTCATCCGCCAGTGCGAGGTCATCCCAGCCTTCCATCTCAACGGTCAGCCTCCGGGTATAAGGAGTCAGTTAAACTCTGCGGCTTCAGCCTTCACTCCCCCTCAGGACTCCGGCTGCAGCTTCACCAGCTTGCTGCCGTGAGGCGGCAGCGTAAACCACAGCCCATCCTCCACCTGGCCCAGGCTGCGCCGTGCCCACAAGTCCCGGGCCTCCCGCGTCCCGGGGGCCAGACCCAGCTCCGCCAGCTCTGCGCCTACCTCAGCCGGCGTATCCCCCAGATTGAACAGCGCCACATACACACCGCCGTCTGGAGCAATCGAGGTCCACACCGTCCTCTCCCCCCGCCGGTATAGAGGCCGGGCATCCCGGCCGTCCCGGTGGACCGCCAACACCTCCTCGTTGGTTAACAACGACAAGGTCCACGCGTCATTGTCCCGCAGCTCGCCTCCGAACATCAGGGGGGAGCGGAAGAGGCTCCACAGGGTCATCATCGTCTGCTGCTCCTCCGGGGTAAACCGGGTTTGGCGATTGCTGGCGCCGCCGTCCACAGAGCGCAGCCCGATGTGGCCCAGGGGCAGCATGTCGCAGTCCGGCCAGGAGCCGCTGCCCACGAAGGGGTACCACTGCTCGCAGCGTCCGAACATATCTTTCAAAAGCGTCCACACATCCCAAAAATCGTCGGTCATCCGCCACATATTGGCGTTGCCCGCCAGCAAGCCGCCATATTCCAGAGGAGCCGCTCCCGGCGACAGGCTCAGCACCATAGGGCGCCCGCAGCGGTCAATGGCTGTGCGGATCATTTCAATTTCCCGGTGGTGGATGTGGTACAGGCGGGAGGCAGCAATATCATCCACCTTCACAAAATCCACCTCCCACTCCGCATAAAGCCGGAACAGGGAATCGTAATAAGCCTGCGCCCCCTCCGAATCGGGATTCACCCCATACATATCTGAGTTCCAGGGGCAGATATTGTTGGAGGCGATCTCCCGTGCCCGGCGCTCCGTGCCCAGAATCGGAGTATTGGCGTGTACAGCCTGCCGGGGGATGCCTCTCATGATATGGATGCCGAACCGAAGGCCCAAACCATGAATCATATCCGCCAGCGGCTTAAAGCCCTTGCCTCCTGCCGAGGAGGGAAACCGGTTGACTGCGGGAACCAAACGGGAATATTCGTCCATTTCCAACGTGACAAAGGGCCGGTAAGAGGAGGAGAGGGCACCCGGCTCATACCACTGGATATCCACCACCACGTATTCCCAGCCGAAGGGTCTAAGATGCTCCGCCATATACCGGGCATTGCCCAGCACCTCCTCCTCCGTAACGCTGGCCCCGTAACAATCCCAGCTGTTCCAGCCCATTGAGGGCGTTGCTGCATATTGCTTATGTGCCGCCTTGTGTACACCTGTATCGGACATATTCCTTATCTCCTTTTTAGTCAACTTTGTGGCCTTATACAGGTATCATAGGCAATGTCCGGCCCAAGGTCTACGACAATTAATTGCCCCTGGTTGTAAAATATTGCTCTCCAGGATGTGTCTGAAAACTCGCTTGAGGGCAGCTTTCACCGCCTTTTCGTCCCTTGCATCGTCACTTCCGCTTGACGTACCCCCGGTACGCCTTCACGAAAGTTCCTTGCCATGAACGAAAATTCATTGAAATCTGCTCCCCTCGGAGCTTTCAAACACATCCTAGAAGGTGATCCGCTCCATCCCTACCACACTCCGGTGCTGGCGGAGCTCTCCGGGTGTGAAGCCCACCCATTTGTGAAACACCTTAATGAAATAGCTGCTGCCGGCATAACCCACCTTTTTGGCCACCTCATCCATGGTCAGCTCCGTTTCCCGCAAAAGGGCAACTGCCTGCCTCATCCGCACCTTGGTGAGAAACTCCAGAGGGGTCACGCCCGTATGCCGCTTGAACAGCCGGATAAAATGATACTTGGACAGCCCCGCCATCTCGGCCAACTGCTCCACACCGGCAATGCGTGCCGCATTGGCCTCCATCTCCTTCACCGCCAATACTACACCTGCAGGCCAGTTTTCCTGCCGGGTTCCCCCTCCCGAAGCGTAACGGAGAAGCTCCATCATAAACCGGTAGACCAACGCCGAGGCGGTATACCCATCCCCGATCTGGTTGTACAGTCCTGAACGGACCATATCCTCCAGCACCAGAAGCAGCGGGCTTTCAGCGGGGACAGCACATACGGGAGATAATTTCCGGCAGGCCTGCTCCCAATGCTTTTCCAGGCCCCATGGGCGGAACAGAATGAAGCAGAACTCCCAGTACGGGCTGGATTCGGGCAAAAAATACCGGTGTTGGCCAGGGATATCCACAAGAAAGGCCTCTCCTGGCCCCACGGTCCTGACGCTGCCGCCAATATCGATGCAGCCGGAGCCGGATACGGTATATTGGAACAGGCACAAGGGGCCGTCGATCCGGGTCAGCCCGTCCCACTGGTAGCCGGTAGAGGTAACCTGATCGTAGCCCAAGGCGAATAGCTGGAACAGCTCCGTCCGGCTGGATGTTTCCCCGAAGCGGAAGCCGACCGTTTGGCAAGGGAGCTTCACGGAATACCCCTCCTATTGGTTACATAAGAACTCTTTTTATTATAACCGTTTGGCTGCATCCGGAGTGGGATCAGATGGTCAGTCACACTTTTATATGCAAATTTTATTGATACATAATTATATTTTATCAGACAAGAAAAAACTCGAAAAAAGTTCCATCACGCAAAATGTCAGAAAACATCACATACCCGATTGACGCTCTACCTCCGGGGTGGTACCTTAATACAGTAATCTTGACCGAGCGAATGATCACCCATGTTCTTAGGAGGCGCACAGCATGACAGGCCAAAGGATTTTATACTTCGATACGATGACAGCGGATATGAAGGAGCTTCTCCATTCACGGATGCCGAGAGGGTATGAGCTGGTATTCTGGGACCAGTGCGACGAAGCAGCCAAGGAAAAGGAGCTGGGCCAGGCCTCCTATCTGATGGCGACGGTATTTCCCGTTACGGCAGCGCTAATCTCCCAAGCCAAGAATGCCAAACATATTCAAAAATGCGGTGTGGGCCTGGATAATATCGATATGGCGGCCGCTTCGGAAAGAGGAATTTCCGTTTCTAACATACCCGGTTGCAATGCGGTTTGTGTGGCGGAGCTGACCCTGATGCTCATCCTGTCCCTGTACCGGAAGCTTCCGTATGCCAATACCCGCACTAAGCAGGGAGAATGGCTGACCTGGGCCCTGCGGCCGGATTCCTACGAGATGAAGGGCAAAACCCACGGTCTCATCGGGATGGGCTATGTAGGCTGGGAAACAGCTGTGCGCTCCAAGGCGATGGGTACCGATATTGTGTATTATGACCAACGGCCTCTTCCGGAGCAAAAGGAAAAGGAGCTGGGAGCCCGGTTTGTCGGGCTGGAGGAGCTGCTGTCCCAATCGGATATTGTCAGCGTCCACGTTCCGCTGGTTTCGGGCACACGCCATCTCATTAACCGGCAGCGTCTGCAATTGATGAAGCCCAATGCGGTGCTGATTAACGTGGCCAGAGGCGGAGTTGTGGATGAAAAGGCCCTGTACGAGGCATTGGTGGCAGGCGAAATCAAAGGTGCGGGACTGGATGTTTGGGAACAGGAGCCTGTTCCGGCAGACCATCCGCTGCTGCAATTGGAGCAGGTGATTGCCACTCCGCATATCGGCGGGGGCACACGGGATACGCTGATCCACGTATACACCCAGGCTTTTGCCAATATTGAACGGGTTGAACAGGGGCTGGAGCCGATGTTCGTAAGCAACAGCTACCGGCATATGACAGTTGGTTGAAAATGAGTCGCTTATACAGCGGTGTACTGCTGCTTCAAAGAAAGCTGGCCGGACAAATATCCGGCCGGCTTTTTTTAGGTTCCGGCGATTTTTCCGTATTGACTCCGCTATACACACAACAGTAGAATGAATGTAATACTGGATACGTAATCGTTTACGTGAAAAAGGGGAGCCTTATGCCCAATATTAAGGATGTGGCCAAAGCGGCCCAAGTGTCCACCGCTACAGTCTCGCATGTGATAAACGGCACCCGTTTTGTCAGCGAGGAAACCCGCCTCCGTGTGCAGGAGGCCATGGCAGAGCTGCATTATACCCCCAACTTCGTCGCCCGGAATTTGCGCAGCAAAAAATCCGGGATTATCGGGCTTTTGGTGCCGATGCTGCCGGGGGATTCCTCCAATTATTTTTTTATGTCCGTGGCCCAGGGGATTGAAAGCGTCCTGATGGAGAACGGATACAATCTGGTTCTGGGGAATACCAAGGAAAGTGTGCAGGTGGAAAAGGAGCAGCTCCGCCTCTTCCTGGCGCAGCAGATTGACGGGTTGATTCTGGCCCCGGCTCCCGGGGACCATACCTTCGTGGACGGAACCGTAGGCCATGCAATTCCTGTGGTCTGTGTGGACCGCCGTCCCGAAGGCCTCAGCGGGGATTGTGTGCTGGCGGATGGCATGGGTGGAGCCTTGGAGGCTACCCGGCTGTTGATTAGGCAGGGCCACCGCAGGATCGGCTTTCTGTCGCCGGTGCCGGGCATCTCCTCCACGGAGGAACGGCTCCAGGGTTACCGGCAGGGGCTGGAGGAGGCGGGTTTACCCTTCCTCCCGGAGCTGGCGGCTGCTCTTTCACCCGGAGAGAACGGCTTCGACAGCGGTTATCGTCTGGCGCGTCGGCTTTATGAGGAAGGTGGCGTTACGGCGCTGTTCGCAGGGGATAACCAGATGGCCATGGGGGCCTTGTGCTTTTTCCAGGAGGCGGGAGTCTCTCTTCCGGGCAAAATGGCCTTGGTGGGGTTCGACGATTATGACTGGTCGCGGATTACCACGCCTGCCCTGACGGTGGTGAAGCAGCCAGCCTTTGAGCTGGGCCAAGCAGCGGCGCGGATGGCGCTGGACCGGATCATGCAGCCTGACAAAGAACCGGAGCTGGTACGCCTGCCCACCCGTCTGGTGCTGCGGGCTTCGGTGTAGCAAGGGGACTCTGCTCTGGCCGCATCAGGCGTTTGACAGCCTCATGCGGACCAAACCGCGCGCTGAGAAGGAGACTGACTGGGAGCTGCAGCAGCTGGAACCACCATGTCCGGATAGAATGTAGCCCGGGCAGCATGATGGCGTAATCGATTACCTAATTCTAAGGAGGAGATGGGGATGTTGGATGCAATCTCTGTAGGCGAGGTACTGATCGATTTTACACCCGCAGGGTCCAATGAATACGGGTTTCAAAGCTTTTCGGCCAATCCCGGCGGAGCCCCTGCCAATGTGATAGCGGCGTTGGCCAAGTGGGGCCGCAAAAGCGGATTTATCGGAAAGGTGGGGAAGGACACCTTCGGGGAATTTCTGCAGCAGGTGCTGGAGCAGGCGGGAGTGGATACCCGGGGGCTGGTGCTTTCGGAGCCATACCGGACTACCCTGGCTTTTGTCCATTTGCAGCCGGACGGGGACCGCTCCTTCAGCTTTTACCGCAGTCCCGGAGCGGATATGATGCTTACCCCGGAGGAAGTACAGGAAGAACTTGTGGCCGAGGCCGGCCTGCTTCATTTTGGCTCTGTTTCCCTGACGGATGAACCCTCCGCTTCGGCTACGCTGCATGCGGTCCGGCTGGCCCGGAGCTTGGGCAAGCTGGTGAGCTACGACCCGAATCTCCGGCCGGCGCTGTGGAGGAGCCTGGACGAGGCCAAGCTGCGGATTCGGGAGGGTTTGGAACTGGCCCATATCGTCAAGCTTTCCGAGGAAGAACTGGAATTCCTCACCGGCGAACAGAACCTGGAGGCCGGCACGGAGCAGCTGTACCGGGAGTTTAAGACCCCGGTTATCCTGGTTACCCTTGGGGCGGATGGCTCCTTCTTCCGGCTAGGTGGGGAATGCCGACGGGTGCCCGGCCGCGCCGTCCAAGCGGTGGACACCACAGGTGCGGGAGACTGCTATCTGGCCGGCTTTTTGCTCAAGTTAATGGAATGGGGAGGGCCGGTAGAGCAGTTGGACGCAGATGCGGCCCAGTCCATGGCCGCCTTCGCCAATGCGGCAGGGGCGTTGATCACACTCCGCAAGGGAGCCATCCCGGCTATTCCGCAGCTTAATGAAATTGAAGCGTTCCTGGAGGAGCAGTCCGGCGAAGAAGTCTGATCCGTTGGATTCGAATCCGCGGACCTGTACTCGAACTCACAACCCAACCCGAACCCTTCACGCCTCCCCATCCGGGAGCTGCGAAGGGTTTTCCGTTTTCCCGCCGGGCCCGGCGGAGCGGCGGTATTGTCCGGGCGCCATGCCATAATGCTCCCGGAACACCCGGATGTAGTAGTTAGCTTCCCAGCCCAGCCGGGCGGCTACATCCCTTACGGAGGGAGAGGACTCCTCCATCAGCCATTCCAGGGAGCGGTGAAGGCGCAGCCGCTGCAGATAAACATGGGGAGGCATGCCGCAGGCCTGCTTAAATATCCGCTGGAAATGCTGCACGGAATACCCGACGGTTCTGGCCAGGTTGGACATGTCCAGCTGCTCGGTATAATGCTGCTCCATGAGGCGCAGCGCCTGGCGGAAGGCCAACTCCGCGGGAGAGGCAGCCAGGGGTGCCGTGCTGCCGGCCGGATCCAGCCTGGTTTGCCTGGGCGTGGGCTGGTTGGCGGAAGCCGCTTCCCCGGCTGCCAGCAGCAGGGAGTAGAGCTGGCCCGAATAGCCGCGTTCGCCGCCTTCCGCTCCCTGATGGATGGCCTGCCACAGCTCCTCCAGTCCCCGCCGGAGAATGTCCCCGGCCCCCTCCAGCGGAAAGGGGGTACAAGGCGTCATGCCGCAGCCCCTGGCAATAATCTCCGCCGCCGGTCCGTCGAAGGAGAGGAAAGAGAGCAGCCACGGCCCGGACCGGGGTGCATACTCGTGGGGGACACCGCCGGGAAGATAAAGAGCGCAGCCCTCGGGCAAGCTGAAGCTGCCTGCTTCCGCAAATTCAAAACGCCCGTTGCCCGCTGACGACCACAGCAGCTGGCTGTGGGGAAAGCCTTCCGGGCGGTGAATATAGGTCTGGTCATGGCGGCCCAAGGATTGCAGCCGGAGCGGCAGCGAATCCGGTGTACCTGGAGCCAGCAGAAAAGTTAGAAAATCGGGCAGGCGGCTCATGCGCAGGGATCTCCTTTTACAAGAAAATGTTCATTCTATGCTATAAGATTACTTCAATCCTTCTACGGGTTTAGCTTGGGTGAGGGTTATAATACGAGTATAGTATAATTTTTGGAGGAGTGGTATTCCGATGCGCAAGCGTTTTCCCCCTATCAGTGACAAGCTCCCGGTTTTTATGCACGGAGCCGATTATAACCCGGACCAATGGCAGCATGACCCCCACGTGCTGGAGGAGGATATCCGGCTGATGAAGCTGGCCCATTGCAACGTGATGTCCGTTGCCATTTTTGCCTGGAGCGCCCTGGAGCCGGAAGAGGGCCGTTTCGATTTTGGCTGGCTGGACCGGGTGCTGGACCGTTTTGCCGAGGAGGGAATCTTCGCTTGGCTGGCCACGCCCACAGGCGCCCGTCCCACTTGGATGTCCCATCAATATCCCGAGGTGCTGCGGGTAGGCGCCAACCGGGTGCGCAATCTCCACGGCATGCGGCATAACCACTGCTATACCTCACCCGTCTACCGGGAAAAAACGGCCATCATGAACGCCAAATTGGCGGAGTGTTACGCGCATCATCCTGCTGTTGTGGGCTGGCATATCTCCAACGAGCTGGGCGGCGATTGCCATTGTCCGTATTGCCAGGAGGCCTTCCGTGGATGGCTCCAAAAGAAATACGGCTCGCTGGAGGCCTTGAATCTGGCCTGGTGGACCAGCTTCTGGTCCCATACCTATACGGATTGGGCCCAGGTGGAATCCCCAGCTCCCCATGGCGAGCGGATGGTGCACGGGCAAAATCTGGACTGGAAGCGGTTTGTGACGGATCAGACCATTCAATTTTACCTGCATGAGCTGGAGCCTCTCCGCAGGGTGAACCCGGAGCTGCCTGCCACGGCCAATCTGATGGACCTGTTCGAGGGGCTGGATTACCGCAAGCTGGCGAAGGTGCTGGATGTGGTTTCTTGGGATGCTTACCCCACCTGGCATCAGCCGCCGGATGAGCTGGGACAGGCGGTCCATTTCGCCTTTAACCATGACTTATTCCGCAGCCTCAAGCACAAGCCCTTTATGCTGATGGAAAGCACTCCCTCCCTGACCAACTGGCAGGCGGTGAGCAAGCTGAAGAAGCCGGGGATGCACCGGCTCTCCTCCCTTCAGGCGGTGGCGCACGGGTCAGATACGGTCCAATATTTCCAATGGCGCAAAAGCCGAGGCTCCAGCGAAAAATTCCATGGCGCCGTTGTCGACCATGTGGGTCATGAGTTTACCCGGGTGTTCCGGGATGTGGCGGAGCTGGGGCAAACCCTGGAGGGGCTGCACGAGGTGCTGGGCACGGGTACAGATGCCAAGGTAGCCATCCTGTTTGACTGGGATAACCGGTGGGCGGTGAAGGATGCTCAAGGACCGCGGAATATGGGCATCCACTACGAAAAAACCGTGATCCAGCATTACCGTGCCTTCTGGGAAATGGGGATTCCAGCGGACATCGTGGGACCGGAGGATGATCTAACGGGCTACAAGCTTGTGGCCGCTCCCATGTTGTATCTTTGCACGCAGGAAACGGGGGAAAAGCTGGAGCGTTTTGTCCGGGATGGGGGGATGTTGGCGTCCACCTACTGGTCGGGCATTGTGGATGAGCATGATCTGTGCCATCTGGGAGGTTTCCCGGGTCCGCTGCGGAAAGTGCTGGGCATCTGGGCGGAGGAAATGGACGCTCTTTATGACGGTGAGCATAATGGCATTGTGCTGCAGGCGGGTGTCTTGCCTGGACTGGCGGAGGAATACGATTCCGTGCAGCTGTGCGAGCTGGTCCACGCAGAAACCGCGGAGGTGCTGGGGGTGTACCGGGACGACTTCTACGCGGGCCGGCCTGCGCTGACGGTGAACCGGTTGGGACAAGGCCGGGCGTATTATTTGGCAACCCGTGCCGCCGAACCCTTCTACCGGGATTATTACCAGGCGTTGTGCCGTGAGGCAGGGGTGGAGCCGCTGCTGCCGGCGCTGCCCGAGGGTGTTACGGTTCAGGCCCGTTCCAGCGAAACAGAGGAGTATCTGTTTGTAATGAACTTCAACGGCGCGGCGCGGGAGGTTAAGCTGGACCAGCAGCTTTACCGCGACGTAGAAAGCGGCCAGACGCTTAATGGCGGGAGCCTGGAGATTTCCGCATTCGGTGTGCGGATCTTGGCGCGGCAGGCGCGGGGGTAACTAAGCGCAAGGCATAAGAGTGCGCAGCGATATGTATGCACGGGAACAAGCAAGACTAGGGCATAAGATTGCGTGGACCGTTGGCAATCGTGAGTCTGAGTAGGCGCACATCTAAGCAAAGCCTGGTCTGGCTGAGCAAAAGAGTGGCAGTTATGGAGCAGCGGGTGCAACTGCATGAGCAAGTCACATGATCCGGCTCCAGTCCTTTCCTATGGGAAGGGGCTGGAGTTCTTTTGCATAAGCGTAATCCGTAGAAGTTTGGGAGACGGGCCAGAGAGACGGAATTCCGGAGGGCATCGACCGGGCGCAGGTTTAACGGAAATAAGCGACGCTTAGAGGCTAAAATCCGGGTAGTTTCGGTTGTAACGGAACCAGGAGACTGTTAGCCGGAGCAAAATGCTCCCTCAACCCGGATTTGCTGCTTTAAGAGTCGCAGAGTTCCGTTAGCGGTGCAGCAAGGCCATTTTGCTGATCTAAGAGTCGCTGAGTTCCGTTAGCGGCGCAGCAAGGCCATTTTGCTGCTTTAAGAGTCGCTGAGTTTTCGTTAGCGCCTCTAGGAATGATGTTTTACCCTTGACCTATACCGGAGGAGTGGCTTTTCCTGAGCCATGGGGATAATACGCGTAAAGGCGGTCGGTTTGAAGGAGGCAAGGTTAACTGACCAAGCCAACGGAATCTATGTGATCGCCGATGCGGTGAAGTTCGTGAAGTAGGAATAAAGCGGTTCTCCCCGGGCAAAGTCCGGGAAATCCGCCTCTTCCGGCTGTCCTGTCCGCCATCCGCGGACAAATGCCGAAATGTGTTTGAACGGGCGGTTTCAAAGGTTGTGTAACCGGCGAGTTCTGATATAATAGGGAAAAAACAGCGGGGAGCAATCACCATGCATTTTGTCAGTACACGAGGAAAAGTGAAGAATGCAGGCTTCATCGAGACCTTTCTGATGGGGCTTGGCGATGACGGCGGCCTGATGGTGCCGGACGCCATTCCGTCCATAAGCGCGGATACTCTGAAAACTTGGGAGAAGCTTTCTTTTCAGGAGCTGATGCTGGAAATCTTCGGCCTGTTCACCAACGGGGAAATCCCCCGGGAGGACCTGAAAACCATCATAAACGACAGCTACGCAACCTTCCGCCACCCGGAGGTCACGCCGGTGAAGAAGCTGGAAAACAGCTTGTATGTGCTGGAGCTGTTCCACGGCCCCACCTTTGCGTTTAAGGATATCGCCCTGCAGCTGATGGGCAATCTTTATGCATATGTGTCCAAAACCCGCGGCGAAATCATCCATATTCTCGGCGCTACCTCGGGAGACACGGGAGCTTCCGCCATTGCCGGCGTCCGGGGCAAGGAAGGCATCCGCATCTGTATTTTGCATCCCCACGGCAAGGTCAGCAAGGTGCAGGAGCTGCAAATGCCCACGGTGAACGATCAGAATGTGCTGAATTTGTCCGTGGAGGGCAACTTCGACGACTGCCAACGGATCATCAAGGAAATGTTCTCCGATCTGGAGCTGAAGGGCAAGTACCATCTTCGGGCCATCAACTCTATTAACTTTGTGCGGATTTTGGCGCAAACTGTGTATTACTTCTATGCGTATTTCCGCACGGTTGGCGCAGACTCCGGCAAAACCGTCAGCTTCAGCGTACCCACAGGCAATTTCGGGGATATCTTCGCCGGTTATCTGGCCAAGAAGATGGGGCTGCCCGTTGGGCGTCTTATCATTGCCACCAACGAGAACAATATTCTGGCCCGTTTCGTGAATGAAGGGATTTATGAGCCGGGTGCGTTCCGCACCACCTACAGCCCTTCCATGGACATCCAGATTGCCAGCAATTTCGAGCGGTATCTGTATTATATGTACAAAGAAAGCCCGGAGACCGTGCGCTTCCTGATGACCGCCTTCCAGAAGGAAGGGGCAATCCGGGTCAGCGGCAAGGATCTGGAGCAGGCCCAGGAGGATTTTGCAGCTTATGGCGTAGGCGGCTCCGAGTGTCTGGATACCATCCGAGGCGCCTGGGAGAAATACGCCTACCTGCTTGATCCCCACACCGCCTGCGGCGTAGCGGCTTACGAAGCTGTAGGCAAAGGCAGCGGCGATGAGGTGTGCGTGGCTTTGGCTACCGCCCATCCGGCCAAGTTCGACGAATCCGTGCGGCTGTGCGGCATTGAGCAGAGCTTCCCGCCGGAGATCGCCGAACTCTTCGAGAAGCCCCAGCACCAAAAGCTTGTGGAGCATTCCTACGATCGGGTGCTGGAGGAGATTGAGGCGTTTTTGAAGTAAGGAGATACGCGGGGACGGGGACCCACAAAGCTGATGGCCTCCACTTCCGGGGAACAAAATGCAAAAGTGCAGTTATTTCTCCGGGGAAGGCCATCCGGCATGGCTTATCCTGCAAAAATATACATTTATTTTTGCGGATTCAGCCCTTTTGGGGTGGCCACCCCCTAAATAACTGCACTTTTGCAGGATGACCCGTCTAACGGGGGATATTAATCGGAAATAACTGCACTTTTGCAGGATAGCCGGCTTCGGGATGTCTGCACACACTTCAGTAAGCAAGTGGGTTGCAGTCTCGAAGTATTCGTTCAGATGAGAAACATCCGTACAACTGAGAACACACAGGCACAGCATAGAACAAACAAGTGCCGTAGAGAACACACTTTCATTCTAGAAACACACTTTCTGCTTACAACACACTATCACTCTAGAAACACACTTACAGCTTAGAACACCCCTACAACCCTGATAACGCAGCAAAACCCGCCGGAGCTTGTCTCCAGCGGGTTTTATCGCGTCCAGCTGCTTTTATGCGCAAATAGATTCAGCTGTTGCTAAGCCCCAAATACACCCAACTGTTGCTAAGCCCCAAATACATCCAACTGTTGCTAAGCGGCAAGTAGATTCAATTGCTGTTATGCCGCAAGCCCAATTCATCTGCTTCCATGCCCGCAAACAAACTCAGCCCTGCTTGCGCGGCAGCCGGAAGGCGAAGGTGGTGCCTTCCCCCAGGGTACTCTCCACCCGGATATCGCCGCCATGCGCTTCGATCAGGGATTTGGAGATGGACAGTCCCAGACCCGCACCGCCGGAGCGTCGGGTCCGGGAGGATTCGCTCCGGTAGAACCGGTCGAAGACATGGGGCAGATGCTCCTCCGGGATGCCGGAGCCGTTGTCGCGCACACTCAGCTCGGCGGTGTCCTTGTGGGCGGCCAGAATCAGTGAAATCCGGCCTGTGTCCGGATCGGTATGCTGAACCGCGTTGTGGAACAGATTCAGTACCACCTGCTTGATTTTATCCGGATCATACAACCCTCTCACCTGGGGCTGCAGGGAGATCAGAATCTCCCGTTTGCCGGCCAGCATCCGCAGTTGGGGCTCCATCTCCCGGATCAATTCATCAAGGGAGGTATCCTTGAAGGTTAGCTGCGGCGCACGGTCCAGCTTGGCCAACAGCAGCAGATCCTCCACCAGCTTGTTGATCCGTTTGGATTCCCCATGCATGCTGGAGAGAGCGCTTTGGAGCTGCTCGGGTTTGTTCATGGCGCCGCGGAGCAGCACCTCCAAGAAGCCGTGGATGGAGGTCAGCGGGGTCCGCAGCTCATGGGAGGCATCCGCAATAAACCGGACCATCTGCTCCTTGGCCTCCCGTTCGGCCCGGAAGGAATCGTCCAGACGGTGCAGCATGCCATTAAAGGAATTGGCCAATTGGTCAATTTCCTCCTGGCCTTGGCCGGTGGGCAGGCGTTCGTTCAAGGTGCCCGCATCCGTCCGCTGCACAGCGCTGACCATCCGCGACAGGGGCACCAGCGTCCGCCGGATCACCGGCAGATACAAGCCGATGCCGGCCAGGAGTGCCGCTGCCGACAAAGCGGCAAAGATCATCAGCTGCTGCAGCACCGTATCATCCAGCGGTGCGGTTGGCATGCTCATTTGAATAAAGGTATCCCCCGCACGTCCGGGTGCCCCCATGGTGGAGCGGAATACCACCAGCTGCTGGCCGGAGCCGCCGCTGCCGTCCACCACCCAATACTGGGGTTTGTTATGGGCCTGCACTTCTGCCAGAATCTCCGCATACTGCTCCTTGGAGATGGAAGGCATGGGATGGCCCGCTTCCTCCGAGAGCCGGGTCACATTGCCATTCACATCTACCACAGCCAAGGCCGTATCCGGCAAAAAAAAGTAAGGGCGCCGGCCATCCGCAGAACCCGGAGTCCGGGGCTGGTTGGCTGTGGTTTCATTTTCCCCGCTCTCCGGCAACGCAGAGGAATCCGATGGCGCGGGCTGCGGATTTTGCACCGCTCCACTTCCGCCGCTGTTCCCGGACTGTTTATCTGGCCGCTGGCCCTGGCCTTGCTTCTCCTTGCGTTCGGGCATGGGATCGGCGCCCACCAGCTCCCGGGGCACCGAATTCATTTGGGTGAACATGGCCTCCGCCTGATTTTTGTAGAGAAAATTCTTCATGAACCAATACTGGAACACCCCGATGGACAAAAGCAGCACCGCCATGATCAATAGGGAACGGGTTACCAGCTGGTAACGCAGGGATTGGGGGGCAGCCAGCCTGCGCAGCCGTTGGGCCAGGGTTTTCATGGCAGATCAACCCGGTATCCCGAACCCCGGAGCGTCCGGATCAGCTTATGCTCCTTATCCTCCAACTTCTCCCGGAGGGAACGGATGTACACCTCTACAATATTCTCCTCTCCGCCGAAATCATAGCCCCAAACGGAATCCAAAATCTTCGCTTTACTTAGTACAATGCCGTGGTTAATGACCAAATAGTGCAGCAGTTCATACTCCGTGGGCGACAGCTCCAGCACCTGTCCCCGGTAGCTAATCTCCTTGCGCCGGTCGTCCAGCCGGAAGGGCCCGTGGTTCACCTCACCCAGGAGGCTCGGGAACTGGTTGCGCAGTCTGGCGTGAATCCGGGCCAGCAGCTCCTCAAAGCTGAAGGGCTTGACCAGATAATCGTCAGCACCCAGCCCCAGGCCCTTCACCCGGTCTTCGATTTCATCCTTGGCGGTGAGCATGATGATGGCGGCGTTGATTCCGGTTTTGCGCATCATCCGGCAAGCCTCGAACCCGTCCATTCCGGGCATCATCACATCCAATATAACCACTTGAGGCTGAAACTCAGTGGCTGTGGTCACCGCCATCAGCCCGTCAGGGGCTGTCCGGATATCAAACCCTTCGTTCACCAGCCCCAGCTCAAGAAATTGCAGGATATGCGGCTCATCGTCCACAAGCAGTATTTTGACACCCTTGGTCATTTTCATCGTCGGTCTCTCCTATGTGTACATTCTCATATTCTCATTAAGGCAGGGATTATTCTTTCATTATAAAAGGGCTAACTGAAGATTGTCTGAAGAGCTGCTGAAGCTGTGCTGAACAGCGTGCCATTGATGGAACCCAAAGGATTTTCAGGCAACATTCAGCCTGCCTTCATGACGGCTTCAGATAAACGGAGGAGAATAGAGAGCAATCAGCATCAACATTATATCAGAACCTTATCCGACAGCTTCACAAAAATAGGAAGGGCGGGGACGGTATGCAATGGTTTCGCAAAACCCAATGGGATCTTCCGCTGGCGCTTATCGCCTTGCTTGCGGCTTTCCTGAACGGCTACGGCATCTGGAACGAACAATACGCCAACACCTATTACACGGCTGCTGTGGCCAGCATGCTGCAGAGCTTCCACAATTTCTTCTACGGGGCCTTCGACCCCGGGGGATTCGTAACGGTGGACAAACCTCCGGTAGTCTTCTGGCTTCAAACGGCCAGTGCCGCCTTGTTCGGCGTCCATGGCTGGAGTGTGATCCTGCCGCAAGCGCTGGCGGGGGTAGGGTCAGTGCTTATCCTTTATGCGCTGGTAAATCCAACCTTCGGTACAGGGGCAGCCCGCATAACCGCCTTAACCTTTGCTTGTACGCCCATTGCCGCGGCAGTAAGCCGGACCAACAATATCGACAGTATGCTGGTGTTCACCCTTTTGGCAGCAGCCTGGCTTTTGTTCCGCGGTGTCCGCAAAAGCAATTTATGGCTGCTGGCGGCAGCCTTTGCCGTTGTGGGATTGGGCTTTAATATGAAGATGCTGCAGGCCTACCTGGTGCTTCCGGCGTTTTACCTGTTGTATTGGATCGGATACCGCATCCATTGGAAAAAAAGAGTGGTCGGCCTCGCCGCAGTAACGGCAGCACTGGCGATCGTGTCTCTCTCCTGGCCCTTAATCGTGGATATGGTGCCTGCGGATAAACGCCCGTATGTAGGCAGCAGCCAGACCAACTCGGTGCTGGAATTGGCCTTTGGCTATAACGGCGTTTCCCGGTTGACGGGTGACCGTGGCCAAGGAGGCGGGGCAGATGGCGGCCGTGGCGGTGATGGGTTGCACCCGCAGCAAAGCCGACAATCGGAACAAAATTCCGGGCAGGCTCCCCAGAACGGACGGACCCAGCCGAACGCTGCCCGGACGCAGCAGGACGGACAGCTCCGTCAGGATGGGAGCCAACGCCCGCAGCAAGGAGATCCAACGCCGCCTGACGCAGGAGGCCAGCTGCCCCAGGACGGCCAGATGAACCGGGGAGACGGCGGCGGCCAAGGTGGCGGCATGTTCGGCACCGGCACCAAAGGAGTGTTCCGGCTGTTCCAAAAAGAGCTGTCCGGTCAGGCCAGCTGGCTGATCCCTTTTGCATTCGTAGGAGCCGCAGGGGTGCTGGTTAGTGTGCGGAGAAAGCAGGTAACTCCCGCCCACAAGGAAACCCTCTTCTGGCTGGCATGGCTTTTTCCCGGAATGATATTCTTCAGCATTGCCGGATTCTTCCACCATTATTATCTGATCATGCTGGCGCCGCCTCTTGCAGCCATGACCGGGGCAGGCTGGACGGAGCTGTGGCGCAGATACCGGGAGAATGCCGGCTGGACTGTGTGGCTTTTTCCCGTTGCAATAGCGTCTACAGCGGCACTCCAGTGGTATTTCGTACATCCGTACAACAAGCAGATCGGCAGCGGCTGGTCCATCGCCATTGCCGCAGCCGGTGGAGCAGCAGCCGGTTTTCTGATCCAGGCAAAGCTCCTGCGCAAAGCCGTCCCGGCGGCCGCAGCCGTGCTGGCCTTCATGGTGCTCCTCATTGGCCCGCTGTATTGGGCTGCCACACCGATCACCTACGGTCAGAGCGCCCAGCTGCCCCAGGCGGGACCGGACACCTCCAGCCGTTTCGGCGGAGGAGACGGGGGAGGAAGAGGGGGCGCCGCAACCACAGTGGATGAAGGACTGTATCAATATCTTTAGAAGCACCAAACCGGAGAGGCTTTCCTGTTTGCCACAACCCGTTATAATACGGCAGTTCCCTATATTATCGAAAAAGGCGCAGCGGTGATGGCCATGGGCGGCTACTCCGGCTCAGACCCCATCCTGACGGCGGAATCCCTTGAGACCATGGTGGCGGAAGGAAGAGTGAAGTATTTCCTGATTTCCAATGGTGGCGGGCCAGGAGGGGGGAGCTCGGGAC
>JAEWMH010000150.1 GCA_023393235.1 Bacillota bacterium
ACCGCAGAGGCTGCACCAGCGTCCGCATCCGCAGCCTGCGGCATAGCCGGCAATGCTTCCAGCGCCTGCTTCACCTGCGCCATCAACTGCCGGGTAGGCGGACTGATAGCGGCATCCGGAGCATCATTGGACAAGAAGCCAGCAAGCTGGCTGCCCAAATTCTCGATAGTCCGGCCTACCCCACCCCCAAAAACCGTCCGGTGCAGGGAAGCCACCGTCTCCTGAGTCAAGGGCAGGCCCCGTTTCATGGCCAATAGCGCCGATTGCCGCCATTCGCCGTCCGTCGCACTCTCGGGCTGGCTGGCAGCCATTTGGGCGTAACTCTGAACATTCTCCCGGGTAAGCGGCAGCTTGGCTTGATGCAAATCCTGAAGCGCCCTGCGGTTGCCGGGAGTATCCTTCAAGTCAAAGCTTTTCAACAGCTCGGCTAACGAAGGCTCCGGGATCTGCACCTGGGACACCTCCACAGGCTTCAGCACAACCTTCCCGGCCATGGACTCGGGCTGAACCTGAAGCAGCGCCGACTGCCCCTTGGCCAGAGGCGCCTCCAGATGGGCCTGGACCTGAGCGCCGCCGATATTCATCAACGCATCCTGCTCGGAGAGCATCTGAAGCACCACTCCCCGCACAATCTGCCCCACCTTAAGCTCCAAGGTTTTGGCGTCCGATACTTGGCTGTCTCCTATCACACTGCGGAGCAATTGGCTGATATTCAAGGCTTCCCCCTCCTTCCTCCACTGGTATTCCGGGATATACTTTCAACCGATGATTCCTTGGCGTCACCGGCTCTATGATTTATCTGGTATTACTTTATCGGCAGAAACCCTTTTCCTGATGAGCCGCAGGTATAACCTAATACTCAGAACAGCTCCTGCTGTTGGGTCAGAATTTTACCAAGGAAGCTTCTTCTGTGCAAGGGTGAAGGCCCATGGATCCCCAGAGCCTCCCGGTGCTGCTTAGTTGCATATCCCTTATGTATGGCAAGGCCGTATTCCGGATAATCCAGGTCCCAATGGAGGCACATCCGGTCCCGGGTTACTTTGGCAATAATGGAAGCCGCGGCGATGGATTGGCTGAGCGCATCCCCATGGATAATCGCCAGCTGCGGCAGCGGCACATCCACCTTTTCCGCATCCACCAAAAGATGGTCCGGCTTTGTCTCCAGCTTGTCCAACGCCCGTTTCATCGCCAGGCGGGCCGCCTGCTTGATGTTGATCCGGTCCACTGTTTCCGCGTCTGCATACCCGATGCCGATAGCGAGGGCCTGCTCGCAGATAATGTCGTATAATGCCTCCCGGCGTTTCTCCGAGAGCTTCTTGGAATCGTTAACCCCTTCTATCACCAGTCCCTGGGGTAAAATCACCGCCGCTGCTACCACATCCCCAAAGAGACAGCCGCGACCCACCTCGTCCACTCCGGCAATCAGGCTGTAGCCGTTGGCCCAAAGCTCCTTTTCGTAATCCAGCATTCCGTATTCCCCTATCTCTGACAAATTCCTTGCGTGAGAACATTGGATGTTCCTTCTCTTATTATACCTGCTATGTCAACGTTCTGCCCTATCCGTCCATTACGGACTGAGAGGCCGCTATTTGCTCCAAAATGCCTCCTCCGCACATCTTATGGACCGGTAAGATCTTATTTCCGCTTGCAGCCCCCCAAGAGGGTTAAAATGCTCATTTAGCGGAACCACAGTCCGTTACGTCAGCCAAAGGACCGATTCAGCCCAAATAAGGGCTGTACAGTCCGCCAGCAGCATGCCGTTCCTCATACAAAAAAACCGCCCCCATTAGGAGCGGTTCCATCTGCATCGTATATTATGTTACTGCCGCTGCTGGATCCGTAGCCGGTTTGCATCCGCTTTGCTTCCATGTCTGCTCTCAGACTACGCCATATCGGGACGCTCCAGGCTGATGCGCCCCAGCTTGCCGGCACGCAGCTCACGAAGAATCAGGGTGGATGCCTTGCCCAGATCCACACGGCCTCCGGAGACCACACAGCCCCGTTTGCGGCCGATGTTCTCCATCACTTCAATGACGGTTTCGGCCTCGGACAGGTCCGCAGGCAGCTCTCCGATGGCATAACGCTCGGACAGCACTCCCGGGTATGCCTCGGCTATATAACGAACGGCATAAAAAGCCACTTCATCCGCCGGCATAATTTCTTCCTTGATCGAACCAATGGTTGCCAAGCGTAAACCCACCTGCTGGTCCTCGAACTTGGGCCACAGAATACCCGGGGTATCCAGAAGCTCCAGCTCTCCGCCTGCCATCTTGATCCATTGCTGGCCCTTGGTGACGCCCGGTTTGTCGCCTGTAGCGGCTACCTTGCGCCCTGCCAGCTTATTGATCAGTGTGGATTTGCCCACGTTCGGAATGCCTACGATCAAAGCGCGGATCGCCCGGGGGTTCATTCCTTTGCGCTGGCGGGCCTCCATCTTCTCGGCCATCAGCTTCCTGCACCGCGGCACAATTTCCCGCGTACCGCTTCCGGTTACCGCGTCAATGGGCAGCGCATCCAATCCCTTCTCCTGAAAAAAAGCGACCCAGTCCGCAGTAGCGGCCGGATCGGCCAGATCAAGCTTGTTCAAGAGTACCAGGCGGGGCTTATGCTGCAGGATGGTATCAACCATCGGATTGCGGCTGGACAGGGGAACACGGGCATCGATAAGCTCGATGGCCACGTCGATGAGCTTCAGCTTTTCTTCAATCTGCCGTCTCGCCCTAGTCATGTGGCCGGGAAACCACTGAATGGTTGCCATCTTTCTCACCTCACCTTAATGCTTGATAAAACCCAACTTGGCCAGGGGCCAGAAGCGGACATCCGCACGGCCGACAATCTTGTCAAAAGCAACGGTGCCGATTGCCCGGCTGTCCTGGCTGTTGACCCGGTTGTCGCCCATGACGAATACCTTGCCTTCCTCAACCGTGATCTCCGAAAAGTCCACGTTATAATTGCTGTTGGTCCGGGCTTTGTAATCGTCAACGGCTTCCTGCAAGTAAGGTTCCTTTAATTCTTCCCCGTTAATAAACACTTTATTGTTTTGGATCTTGATCTTCTCGCCGGGCAGAGCAATGACCCGCTTAATGTAATCCACACCCGTCGGCGCGTGGAACACCACTACCTCACCACGTTCAGGAGTACGGATATTGTAGATGATCTTGTTCACGATAAGCCGTTCTCTGGTGTGGAAATTCGGTTCCATGGAGGGCCCGTCCACAATGAACGGTGCAAAAATAAACCAGCGGATAATAATAACGAGAACGGCGGCGATAAACAGCGCCTTCGTCCATTCCCACGCTTCGCTCTTCATTGAAACAGCCTGTGCCGGTTGTTCGGGCAATTGTTGCTCCTGTTCCATTCTCGTGAGCCTCCATCCCTAAAACTCCTCAAAAAACCGAAAGGAGGCTTGTGCTGTGCCCAAGCCCCCTGTTCAATCTTATCGGATTTCGGTAATTCTTGCTGCCTTGCCGCGAAGTGCGCGCAGGTAGTAGAGCTTAGCGCGACGAACCTTACCACGACGGGCTACTTCGATTTTATCGATCTTCGGGGAATGGAGCGGGAATGCTCTTTCCACACCAACACCGTAAGAGATTTTACGAACGGTAAACGTTTCGCTGATGCCACCGCCGCGACGCTTGATCACAACGCCTTCAAACAGCTGGACCCGTTCGCGGGAACCCTCGATAACCTTAACGTACACCTTCAGGGTGTCGCCTGGACGAAAGCTCGGAATATCCTTGCGAAGTTGTTCCTTGGTAATTTCTTGAACCAACAAATTCATTTGACTTCCTCCTTCCACACAGGTGTTCATTCCGCTTATCGGCCTACATCCCAATTGATGAGCCGCAACCGCGTAGAGGACCACCGTTATCAAATCACAACATTAAATATACTAACATATCTGCAGGCGCATAGCAATGTTTGTCTTACATTTTTTTTGATTCCTGCTGCCGCTTCAGCTCCGCCAGCCATTCCTTGTCCTTCTTCGACAGCTCCATATCCCGCAACAGCTCCGGACGCCTTCTAAAGGTCCTCTCCAGGGACTGTCTGCGCCGCCACAGATCGATATTCTCGTGATGGCCGGACAGCAGCACCTCCGGCACCTCCCACTCCCGGAATTTGGCCGGACGGGTGTAATGTGGGTACTCCAAAAGCCCCGTGCTGAACGAATCCGTAACCGCAGACAGCTGATTGCCAAGAACCCCGGGCAAGAGACGCACGACACTGTCAATGACCACCATAGCAGGCAGCTCTCCGCCTGTCAGCACATAATCCCCAATGGATAGCTCGTCCGTGACCAGATGCTCCCGGATGCGTTCGTCGTAGCCTTCATAGTGGCCGCAGATGAAGATCAGATGCTCCTCCCGGGACAGCTCCTCCGCCTTCCGTTGGGTGAAGGGCTCCCCTTGCGGGCACATAAGGATCACCCGTGGTCTGGGTGCAGCGTTGGGCAGGTCTTCCAGCGGTTGACCCGGCGTGCCTTCCGGTACTTCTTCGGATCCATTCTCCGGCAAGTCCGTCAGACTGTCGACACCGTTAATGCCAACGGTACCGGGATAATGGCGCTCCATTAATTCCTCCACCGCGGCGAAGATGGGGCCGGGCTTCAGCACCATACCTCCCCCGCCGCCGAAGGGATAATCATCCACTGTGTTATGCTTATTGTTAGCATAGTCCCGGAAATTCAAGGTAGATAGGGAAACAAGCCCTTTTTGGCGGGCTTTTCCCAGGATACTCGCGCCGAATACCCCCTCGAACATTTCGGGAAACAAGGTCAGAACATCGATATTCATTCCAGCAGTCCTTCCATCAGCTCAACGGTAACCTGCTTGTTGTCCACGTCCACCTCAAGCACCACCTCGTCAATGACGGGCAGCAGCAGATCGCGGCCTTTGGGGCGTTTGACCACCCAGACGTGGTTCGCTCCGGGAGTCAGGATTTCCTTAATCTCCCCGAGCTTTTCCCCGCCGGCCGTCACCACCGTGCAGCCCAGAATCTCATGGTAATAGTATTCGTCCTCGTCCAAGTCAGCCAGGCTTTCTTCGTCCACCTTTACCAGCCAGCCCTTGTACTGCTCCACTTGGTTGATGTTATCCCATCCCTGGAAGCGGGTAATGAACATCCCTTTGTGCTCGCGGGCCTGCTCCACCTGAGTTTGGATCTGTTTGCCGCTCTCCGGGTCCACCAGAATCAGCTTGCTACCCTTCACAAACCGCAGCTCTGGAAAATCTGTCTGGGACAGAATTTTCAATTCCCCCCGGATGCCGTGGGTATTGACGATTTTCCCTACATTATATAGCTTGTCGCTCATGCGATATACACTTCCTTATGTGTGGAGTACGGTTAAGTTACAGCATTTCAAGCCGGCTTTCTTCCCCGCTTGTCCGGAACAGAAGAAAACCCTCTTCAAATTCTGTTGGATGATGCAAAAAGGGGCAAGGTTGCCCTCACCCCTTCCAATTGCTCATGATACGATTTCAACGCTAACCCGCTTGTTCTCCTTGACAGCAGCCGATGTGACCACTGTGCGCAAAGCTTTGGCGATGCGTCCTTGCTTGCCGATCACCTTGCCGATATCGGTGGGGTTCACGGTAAGCTCGTACACGATTTCCTGACTGCGCTCCACGGCATTTACGCTGACATCTTCCGGATGATCCACCAACGCCTTAGCGATTACGGTTATCAGATCTTTCATATGCCGCCCTCCGTTAAGCCAAATTACTTCTGCAATTTGGACTCATGGAACTTTTTCATAATGCCGGCTTTGCTGAACAGGTTGCGGACGGTGTCGGACGCTTGCGCGCCGTCGCCCAGCCACTTGAGCGCCTTCTCCTCGTCGATTGCGACGGTAGCAGGGGCGGTCAGCGGGTTATAAGTACCGATTTCCTCGATAAAACGACCGTCACGGGGAGACCGGGAATCAGATACCACCAGACGATAAACGGGAGCCTTGTGGGAACCCATACGCTTCAGACGAATGCGAACTGCCATTGTTGTTTCACCTCCTTAACAGAATAACGCGGTAACATGGTCCGTGCCGTAGGCCAGATAATGTTACACAGCGCTTCGAATTTGGCAAAGCCAAATTGAAGGAATACTTATATTTTCAAAAAGGAAACCGTCCGCCCTTGCCCATCTTGCCGAACATGCCGCCTTTTTTCTTGCCGTTGCCCATCATGCCGGAGAACTGCTTCATCATCTTCCGCATATCCTCGAACTGCTTGATGAAGCGGTTGACCTCCACCACCGTATTCCCGCTGCCCAACGCGATGCGCTTGCGGCGGGTAGGGCTCAAGAGCTCCGGCTTGGCGCGCTCTTCCTTGGTCATGGATTTGACGATGGCGGCCGTACGGGCCATTTGCTTCTCGTCGATCTTCACGTTCTTCATCTGGTCCTTCATCTTGCCCATACCCGGCATCATGTCCAGGATCTGGTCCAGAGGGCCCATTTTCTTGACCTGCTCCATCTGCTCCAGGAAATCATCGAAGGTGAACTCGGCCTTGCGGAGCTTGCGCTCCATTTCCTTGGCTTTGTCCGCGTCGATGTTGGCTTGAGCTTTCTCGATTAGGGTCAGCATATCCCCCATGCCGAGAATCCGCGAAGCCATCCGCTCGGGATGAAAGGGCTCCAGGGCATCCATCTTCTCGCCTGTAGCTGCGAATTTGATGGGACAGCCGGTAACCGCCTTGACAGAAATGGCTGCACCGCCCCGGGTATCATTGTCCAGCTTGGTAATGACGACACCTGTCAGACCCAGCTGTTTATGGAAGCTGTCCGCTACATTCACGGCCTCCTGGCCGGTCATGGCATCCACCACAAACAGAATTTCGTCCGGCTGGACAGCCTCCTTGATCTTCGTCAGCTCCTCCATCAGAGCTTCGTCGATATGGAGACGCCCCGCAGTATCGATCAGCACATAATCATGACCGTGTTCCTTGGCGTGGGCGATGCCTTGTGTAGCAATGTCCACCGGATTTACGTCCGCCCCGGGAGCGTATACCGGCACCTTCAGCTGCTCACCCAATACCTGCAATTGCTTGATGGCGGCAGGCCGGTAAATGTCCGCGGCCACCATTAACGGCTTGTGGTTCTGCTTTTGCAGATATTTGGCAAGTTTGCCGGTAGAGGTGGTTTTACCCGCACCTTGCAGACCTGCCATCAGGATAATGGTAGGGGGCCGATTAGACCGGGCCAGCTTGGCCTGGGTGCCGCCCATAAGAGCGGTTAGCTCCTTGTTGACGATATCTACTACCACCATGCCCGGCGTGAAACTCTTCATCACTTCCTGGCCGATGGCGCGTTCCTTAATCTTGGCGATGAAGTCCTTGACGACCTTGAAGTTGACGTCCGCCTCCAACAGGGCCAGGCGCACCTCTCTTAAGGCTTCGTTGACATCATCCTCCGTCAGCTTGCCCCGGGACTTCAGCTTTCCGAACACATTCTGCAGCCTGCTGGCTAATCCTTCAAATGCCATGTGCCCCGCCTCCCGCAAGTCTAATCATTCCGCATACGTCCCCACATCATGGGGTATCTTCCTTCACTTCTATGGTCAAAAGCCGGGAGAGCAGCTCCAGCATCCGCCTGCTGTCTTCCCCCTGCCGCCGTTTAATCAATGCTTCCAATTCACTTGCCGCTTGGCTCTTGCGGGCAAACTGCTCCGCCAGCCGAAGCTTGCCCTCGTAATCCTCCAGCGCCTGTTCGGCCCGCTTCAGGTGTTCGTAAACCGCCTGCCGGCTGACCTCAAAATCCGCCGCAATTTCACCGAGGGAAAAATTGTCCTGGTAGTACAAGGACAGGATGGATTGCTGCTTGTCCGTCAGCAGCGCTCCGTAGAAGTCGAACAGGGTGTTTACCCGGTTCGTCCGTTCCAGCAGCGTGTCATCTTCCATCTTCAGGTGACCCTCCCGTTCCGAATGCACCTCGCATCCGGGAGTGGACGCGGCAACCGCAGCAGCCCCGCCGGAGCGTGTAAAGGTTCACTCCTTTACACCGAACATTGACTATATTAGCCGATCCTTGTGCAGATGTCAAGCATATTACCTTGTCACTCCCCCTTCCTAACTTTGGTCCGAGCCAGAGGCCGGATAAAGTTTAGGAAGCTTCGGAGTTGGCAAAGCCAAATCGAAGGGCTCACTTTGCAGTTTGGTCCAGGCCGGAGGCCGGATAAAGCAGGATGTGTCTCCAGCTGAACTCGAAATTTCATATATAAATGGCCCTACCCCTGCGATTTCCCTGGATTGTATATGAAATTTCATATATAACCTCTCCATTTGGGCAAATCCCCAAATTTATACTCGATTTTTCATATACAATCAACAGTGTGTCAGCTATACAAGAGCCTAACCGGTCAGCTACCACCATCATTGCCTGCACACCCGCTCAGCACAGATTCATCCCACCATCCACACCAAATCCTCCGTCGCCCCCCACCCCGCTCCTCCAGCACGGTCAATCTCCCATTCCCTCCTGACAGCGCTGTCTCCTAGCAGGAAATCTATGCTATACTGGTAAAAGTCGAATGGGCGCGGAGGCGAAAGCTGCAACAATAACGGAAGAACGGAGGTTTTGACAACGGAACAGCCCAGACTTGCTGGAAGTCCGATTTCACGTTTGGTCAACAATCATTTTCACGCGTTAACCCACCGGAATTTCCGGTACTATTGGTTTGGACAATGCGTTTCCCTTATTGGAACCTGGATGCAGAACATCGGCCAATCCTGGCTGGTGCTGAAGCTGACAGGCTCTCCTTTTTTGCTGGGCCTGGTGGGCACCATTCAATTTCTGCCGGTGACCTTCTTTTCCCTGTTTGCGGGACTAGTCATCGACCGTTTCCCCAAAAGAACCATCCTGATGGTGACCCAGACCGTGGCCATGCTGCTGGCCTTTATTCTTTCCGCCTTGGTCTTCAGCGGCAAGGTGGAGTACGGCTATATTCTGGTGCTGGCCTTTCTGTTGGGCATGAACAATAATTTTGATATGCCTACCCGCCAAGCCTTTACCATTGAAATTGTGGGCAAGGACGATCTGATGAACGCCATTGCCCTTAATTCCGCCACCTTCAATTTGGCCAGAATCATCGGCCCTGCTATTGGCGCCTCCATGATGGCGTTTTTAGGTGCAGGCTGGTGCTTTTTGCTCAACGGCTTCAGCTTTCTGGCAGTACTGTTCAGTCTGACCCGCATCAAGGCGACGCCGTATGTCCGGCCGAAGAAACCGGGCACCGGCATCTGGAGTGAGATCCGGGATGGCTTCGTCTACATCGCCAATGACCGGGTATTGTCCCAAACCCTGCTGCTCCTGGTGGTCATCGGGGTGTTGGGCTTTAACTTCAACGTTCTGATTCCTTCTTTTACTCAAAGCGTGCTGCATATGGAGGAGGGCACCTACGGTTTCCTGATGTCCTGCATCGGGGTGGGTTCGCTGATCGGTGCTATAACCCTGTCTGTCCGCAGCAAAGGCGGGCCGCGCATGAAACTGATCCTTACCTGCAGCGTGCTGGTGTCGGTGTTTCTGTCTACCATCGGCTTCACCCGCAACCTGTATGTGACAGGCCTGGCGCTGGCTTTGCTGGGCATATGCAATATTTTGTTCACCACCAGCTGCAACTCCACCCTGCAGATCCATTCGAAGGATGAATACCGGGCCAGAGTCATGAGCATCTACTCTCTGGTTTTTACCGGCTCAACTCCATTGGGGAATTTTTTTGCCGGGATTGCAGCGGAGCACCTGGGGCCGGATGGGGCCTTTGTTTTAAGCGGAGTTCTCGCTTTTATCCCGATTGTGTGCATCATCCTTTATTTCCGCCTCCGCAAACCCGCGGCCAACCCCCGGGAAGAAACAAACGGCGCCTAATCTCACTGAGGCGGCTCGTCAAGGCTGGACGACCGGAAGATCCGTTTGGGTCCAAGCTCGTTCAGCTTTGTCATCAGAGCCGCCATTTCCTGCGGGGTAAGCTCCATCCCTGATTCCAGCCAATGCTGGATAACCCCCAGATGAGCGGACACAATATAAGCCACCAGGTAATCTCTCGGAATGGAAAGCCGGCTGTCATCCGGCTGGAATTTCATCGATTTTTTCCTCATATCCTCCATCATGGCCTTTTTCCAATCCAGAAAAAAGCAGGGATCTCCATTCGGACCCATCATAACCGCAAAAAAACGGGAATGCCTGGAAAAATATTCAAATGCCCCTATTGCGCCAGGCTGTGTAATCTGCTGCGGATTGGCCGTTCCCGGTTCGGGGCAGTTGCGTTCCGAGGCTCTCATCACCGACTCCGTCAGCCCCTTCAGCACCTCCTCCTTACTTTGCTCCAGCAAATCCTGAATATCCCGGTAATGCAAATAGAACGTCCCTCTGTTTAATCCCGCCCGCTGGGTCAAATCCCGGACGGTCAGCCCCTCCAGTCCCCGTTCCTCGATCAGATCAATGAGCGCATCCCGCAGCATCTGCCTGGTCCGCAAAATACGCCGGTCCACCGGGAACTCTTCCGTTGTCATGTATGTACCACCCTAACTTAATCAACATACTCGCATCCTGTGGCGATTACCGGACAGATTGCAAAATAGTGATCATTGCATTTGCCGTGAATCTCCCTATAATAGTCATATGGTCTTTTTGATGGACACTGTGTTTATTACTATACCATATGTTCATTAACTTTGACGACATAGAGATATTCAAGACAGGAGATGGAGCTGCAATGAGTGCAAAAACCCAAACCCAGGGAAATGAGTTCTCCCTCAAAAGGCTGATCGGCCCGCTAATGGCTGTGATTTTGGGCATGATGATGGTTATTCTGGACAGTACGGTGGTGAATGTAGCGCTGCCCCGCCTGGTGGAGGATTTCAATTCCTCGGTGACCACCATGCAGTGGGCCATTACCGGATATACACTGGCGTTGTCCGCGGTGATTCCCCTGGCTGGGTGGATGACCGACCGGTTCGGTGCCAAACGGATCTTTTTGCTTACTATTATTATGTTTACATTGGGGTCCGCCCTCTGCTCCTTGGCTGCATCCCCCGCGCAATTGATCCTCTACCGTATTATTCAGGGCATCGGCGGCGGCATGGTTGCGCCTATCGGTATGGCCATTATGTTCCGGCTGGCGCCCCGGGATAAAATCGGCTCCATCATGGGCATGCTGGGAATTCCCATGCTGTTGGCTCCGGCTCTGGGGCCCGTGCTGTCGGGCTGGCTGGTGGAATACGCCACCTGGCACTGGATTTTCCTGATCAATGTGCCCCTGGGGGCCATCGCCATTCTGGTGGGAATGCGGTATTTGCCCGCTTTCGAAACCAAATCCGTGCCCTCCCTGGACATTCTCGGCATTCTCTTGGCTCCGGTAGCCTTCTCCATGCTGGCTTATGGAGTCAGCGAAGGCGGAAGAAGCTGGACCTCCACCTCCACTCTGACCGGGCTGTCCATCGGCGGTGTTGCGCTGATCCTCTTCATTGTAGTGGAGCTGAACCAAAAGCAGCCCTTGCTAGAACTGCGGGTGTTCCGCTCCTCGGATTTTACCAGAGGCATTGTCATCGCATGGCTCATGCAAATCGCCCTGTTCGGTGTGATGGTTCTTATTCCGCTGTTCTACCAGACGGTCAAGGGCTACGGTCCGCTGAAAACAGGACTCGTCATGCTTCCCCAGGCGCTAGCTTCCGGATTGGTGATGCCCATCGGCGGCAGGCTGTTTGATAAAATCGGGGCGCGTCCTTTGGCCGTTACCGGGCTCAGCATCATTACCTTCTGCATGTTTATGCTCTCCCGGATGACGCCGGACACCAGTCTGTTCTATATTATGGGCTTCCTGGGCTTCATGGGCGCGGGTATGGGTCTGACCATGATGCCGGTGAATACCCACGTGCTGCAATCGGCACCCAAACATCTGGTCAGCCGGGTCACACCGCTGACTACCGCCGCCCAGCAGGTGATGGTTTCCTTCGCCGTGGCCGGCCTTACAGGCTACCTGACCTCCCAGATTACTGTACATGCCAAATCGGGCGGCAGTCCCCTGGCGGCGGCAGCCAATGCTTATGGCGACACCTTCCTGGTGGCGGCAGGCATTGCAGCGCTGGGCGCTCTCCTGGCGCTGATTCTCCGCAAGCCCAAGGCTATCCCCGGGGACAGCGAGGAAGGCACAGGCCAAGCCCAGGCCTCTATGATGGCAGGGCATTAAAGAATATGGACCGACAGACAGGAGGCGGATGGATTTGCCGCTCCTGTCTTTTTTGCATTTAGGCGGTCCTGGGACAAGACATTTCCCCCCCATCGGTTTTTTATGGTAAAATAAGCTCTTATCGAAGCAATTCCGGGAAGTTGAACCCAACCCCCATCGTTCCTGTTTCCCACACTTCCATAAAGGTCAGGTGAATCACATGCAGCATTACGGCTTCGCGCGTGTAGCCGCCGCCTCACCAGAGCTGAAGGTAGCGGATTGTGATTTCAACACCGCAAAGATTATAGAAGCGATTCAAGATGCCGTTCAGGCACAGGCGGAATATTTGGTGCTGCCCGAGCTATGCGTCACCGGGTATACCTGCGGGGATTTGTTTCTGCAGCGGACCCTTCTGGACGCCGCCAAGGCCTCCCTTTCCCGCATCGCCGCTGCCACCGCTGGCCAATCCATCATCGTGGTTCTGGGTTTGCCTCTGGATATCCGCGGACGTCTGTTCAATTGCGCAGCCGTCATCCAGAACGGAGACATTTTGGGGTTTGTCCCCAAAAGCTGCATCCCCGGCTACAGTGAGTTTTATGAGCCACGATGGTTTGCCGCTGCGGAAGAGCTGGAGACGGACACCCTGCTCATTAATGGTCAAACAGTACCTATCGGCAGTGATTTGATCTTTGCCTGCAGGGAAGATGGAAATCTCTTGTTCGGCGTTGAAATATGCGAGGATCTTTGGGTGCCCATTCCTCCCAGCAGCCGCCTCGCCCAAGCCGGTGCAGTCCTGCTGTTTAATCCCTCCGCCAGCAACGAGCTGGTAGGCAAAGCGGACTACCGCCGCCAGCTGGTATCCGGGCAATCCGCCTCATGCGTGGCGGCATACGTCTATGCCGGCTCGAATACGGGCGAGTCCTCCACGGATGTGGTGTTCGGCGGCCACTCCCTCATTGCCGAGAACGGCCAAATTCTGGCCGAATCGGACCGCTTCACCCATGAAACCCGGCTAACCGTAGTCGACATCGATATACCCAAGCTCCATTATTCCCGCACCGTCATGGGCACCTTCCGGGCAGGCCGGGGCGCAGGAGACTACCGGGTGATCGGCTTTTCGTACCCATCCGCAGCCACCGAAGAAGACCAGCCGCGGATGCTGGCCCGCAAGGTGGCGCCGAACCCCTTTGTACCCGGCAATCCGCTGCTGCGTGACGAACGCTGTCAAGAGATTTTGTCCATCCAGACCTCAGGGCTTATGAAGCGCATCCGCCATATCGGCATCAAACAGGCAGTGATTGGCATTTCCGGTGGCCTGGATTCTACCCTGGCGCTGCTTGTTGCTGTCCGTGCCATGAAGCGGCTGGGACGTCCGGCCAGCGACGTTTTGGCCGTCACCATGCCGGGCTTCGGCACCACCAACCGGACCTACGACAATGCCGTAGGCCTCATTAAGGCTCTGGGTGTTTCCATGATGGTAGTGGATATTAAAGCCGCATGCCTGCAGCATTTTGCCGATATCGGCCATGACAAGGATGTGCATGACCTTACCTATGAGAATGTGCAGGCCCGGGAACGGACCCAGATTCTCATGGACCTGGCCAACAAAAACGGCGGTATCGTCATTGGCACCGGGGATCTGTCGGAGCTGGCCTTGGGCTGGTGCACCTACAATGGAGACCACATGTCCATGTACGGTGTGAACGGGGGCATCCCGAAAACCCTAATCAAGTTTGTGGTGCAGTGGTATGCGGACTATGAAGCGGACGATGCGGTGAAGGGTTTCCTGCATGACATTATCGCCACCGGCATCAGCCCCGAGCTTCTGCCGCCCTCGCCAACCGGCGAAATTGCCCAATTGACGGAGAACATTCTCGGACCGTACGACGTCCATGATTTCTATCTGTATTACATGCTCCGGACGGGGGCGCCGCCGGCGAAGATTCTGTATCTGGCCGAGGAAGCGTTCGCCGGGGTATTCACCCGGGAACAGCTGGTTTCCTGGATGCGGGTGTTCTACGGCCGCTTCTTCTCCCAGCAGTTCAAACGCTCCTGTCTGCCTGACGGCCCCAAGGTGGGAACGGTCAGCCTTTCTCCGCGGGGCGATTGGCGGATGCCCAGTGACGCCTCTGCCGCGCTGTGGCTAAAAGAGGTTGAAGCGCTATAAACCTTGCCCAGTAGCCGGGTAACGTTATTTTTTACGGTATCCGGCTTCCGGTGAGGACCGGCGGTTTTCTTTATGATATAGTAAAAATGCCGGTTGACACGGACATTATTCCACGGTCCCTAAGAAGGAGTTACCATGACACAATTCGTCTATAAGCAAATCGTCGACGATCTCAAGAAGAAGATCTTCGCGGGGGATTTTCCCGATATGCGCCTGCCGGACGAGCGCAGTCTCAGTGAAACCTATCAGGTCAGCCGCAGCTCTATCAAGCGGGCGCTGACCAAGATGGAGCATGCCGGCATCATTTTCAAAAAACGGGGCTCCGGCACCTTTATTAACCCGTTATACATCAAGAATGAATCCATCTTCAATTACGAGGGCTCCAACCTTGGGGTTACGGATAATTTTCAGATGCACGGGGTCAAGCCCAAAATTCGGGTGCTGAGCTTTGAGGTGATTCCGCCGACGGAGGAGCTGCAGCGGGACCTGTTCCTGCAGCCCCATGATTTTGTGTACAAAATTGTCCGGCTTCGCCTGTTTGACGAAACGCCGTTTATGATCGAAACCGGCTACATTCCCATCAAGATCATCCAGAATCTGAACCAGACGATTATCGAGGGTTCGATTTTTAACTATCTGGAAGAAGCCCATAATCTGGCGGTAACCAAGTCCTTCCTCTCTGTTTATGCCGAACCTTCGGATGACCGCGACCGGGAGCTGCTGGACCTGAAGGAGCATGAGCCGGTAGGGATTATGGAAGGGATCTTCTTCCTAGATAACGGCACGCCGCTGGAGTTCTCCAATATGCGCTTCCACTACAAGTATCTGAAGTTTAATACCTTTGTGTCGGTGCAGGAATAAAGGTCGGACAACCGTCCGGTCTTTTTTTATAGGCGGGTAAAGGCCGGCGTGGTGGCTGCACCGCTGCAGCTGCTCTCTGTCACGGCTGCTCTCTGCCACGGCTGTTATGGAGTCCAACTCTGTTTCCCCGGCTGCGGTTCTAACGGAAGCAGGAGACCTTACTTGGCCGAAAAACGGTGTTTTGAAATTCTAACGGCGGTGAGAGACCCTATTGGGGCTTTTCGGCCCCTCTACCTGGGCTTTCACCTCAAATAGCGGCTGTGGCTGCCGTTTGAATTTTTTTATGCCCCATTTGAGGCAAATAGCGGCGCTGGCCGCCGTTAGAATAATTAGCTACCAAGTTAGCTTCCCCCACCCCTCCCTGCTTCCCTTCTTCCCTCCTCCCCCTGCTTCCCTGCTTCCCTTCTTCCCTTCTTCCCTGCTTCCCTTCTTCCGCGCTTTCCCATCGTTTCCTCACCCTCTAATTCCTCTTCCCCAGCC
>JAEWMH010000229.1 GCA_023393235.1 Bacillota bacterium
GATAACGGGGATCGGCGCTCTGGTGGTGTTCTACTCCATCTTCTATATGTCCAAAACCCGGGAGAAGCTGCATCTGTTTTATGCGTATCTGATGCTGTTTATGGGAGCGATGCTAGGCTCCGTGCTCTCCGATAATCTATTGACCCTGTATGCGTTTTGGGAGCTGACCAGCGTTTCCTCCTTCCTGCTTATCGCCTTTTGGTACCACCGCAAAAGATCGCGCTACGGGGCCCAAAAATCCATGTTCATCACCATGACCGGCGGCTTCTTTATGCTCCTCGGCTTCATCATCCTATCCTCCGCCGGCGGTACGCTCAGCATCCGTGAGCTGATTGCCTTAAGCGATCAATTGGCGCAGCACCCGTATTTCCTCCCGGCCATGTTTTTCATCCTGCTCGGCGCCTTCACGAAATCGGCCCAATTCCCGTTCCACATCTGGCTGCCTGATGCCATGGAAGCTCCTACTCCTATCAGCGCCTATCTGCACTCCGCAACCATGGTTAAGGCAGGAGTCTATCTGGTTGCCCGTCTCACGCCTATCTTCGGCGGCCATATGGAATGGTTCTGGACCATTACCCTTGTAGGACTGATCACCCTTTTGATAGGCTCCATGAAGGCCATCCGCCAAAGCGACCTGAAGGCGCTGCTCGCCTTTTCGACTATCAGCCAAATCGGTCTGATCATGTGCTTGTTCGGCATCGGCTCCATCGCCCTGAACAGCCAATATGGCGACAGCTCCCTATTGTTTGCAGGCGCTGTTCTGGCGGGTGTGTTCCATCTGATCAACCACTCTATCTTCAAGGGCTGTCTGTTTATGATGATCGGCATTCTTGACCACGAAACTGGGACACGGGATATACGCCGCTTAAGCGGACTGATTCATGTGATGCCCGTTTCCTTCACCCTGACCATGATTGGCGCATTCTCTATGGCAGGCCTCCCTCCTTTCGGCGGTTTTTTAAGTAAGGAAATGTTCTTCACCGGCGTATTGACCGCTTCGCGCACCATGAACAGTGCGTTTATCTTCATTCCGATCATTGCCTGGCTGGCAAGCGTTTTGACCTTTGTGTATTGTATGATCCTGATCTTCAAGGTGTTTATGGGCCCTCACCAGCCCAAAGCGGGGGAACGCATCCCCCACGAGGCTCCTCTGGGTATGCTCATCTCGCCCATGATTCTGGCGGCCTTCGTCCTGATTCTGTTCTTCTTTCCGAATATGATCGCATCCTCCCTGTTGGAGCCTACGGTAAAAGCAATTCTGCCGCAGGTCTTCGCCAATGGAGCGGAATGGCATGTACATATTTCCGCTTGGCACGGCTTTAATACAGAGATTTTCATGACCTTGGGCATTATCCTGTTGGGCACTGTTATGTACCGGTATATGACCAAGTTTACGGATGTTTACGACAGCATCCCCTTGAGGTTCAGTCTTAACCGGGTTTATGACAACGGGATCACCGGAATGGAGCGTTTGGCCGGGAAAATAACCGGCTTCTATATCACCGGCTCTACCACCCATTATTTATCCTATCTGTTTGTGTTCATCATTGTCATGGCGGGAGGCTCCTTCTTTCTGCAGGGCGCGTGGAGTCTCGATCTGTCAGGCAATGCACCCATCCAGATGTATGAGTATTTGCTTGGCTTTACTGTAGTCGCGGCGGCAATCTATATGCTGTTTACGAAATCCAGGCTGATCTCCATTATTGCCGTCAGTGTCATCGGCTATATCGTGTCCCTGTTCTTCATCATCTTCCGGGCTCCGGACCTGGCTCTGACACAGCTTGTTGTGGAAACCATCTCCACGACCCTGTTCCTGCTGTGCTTCTACTTCCTGCCCCGGGTCAGCAAAACCATCACCCCGATGAAATTCCGCGTAACCAACGCTATTGTTGCGGTGGGTGTAGGCACAACCCTGACCTTAATCGGACTCTCCACGCAGAGCCATCATATGTTCCAGTCCATTGCGGAATTCTATAAGGATTCCTACAAGCTTGCAGGCGCCCGTAACATGGTCAACGCCATTCTGGTGGACTTCCGCGGCTTCGATACGATGCTGGAAAGTGTTGTGCTTTTCACAGCGGGAATCGGCATCTTCACCATGATTAAACTTCGTCAAGCAGGGAGGAAACAACCATGAAATTAAAATTCACGGATGTCTTTCTTCAGGTGGCCGCCAAAATATTGGTCTTCATCATCTTGATCTTCTCCGTGTACATTCTGTTCGCAGGTCACCATAACCCCGGGGGCGGCTTCATCGGAGGCCTCATCACCTCCTCGGCGCTGGTGCTGCTATACTTGGCCTTTGACCTTCAGTCCGTGCGGGACATTATTCCGTTCCCGTTCAACCGGATTGCCGCTGCGGGTGTGATTACCTCCGTGCTTACCGGTACGGCTTCCATGCTGCTGGATCTTCCTTTCCTGTTCCAGTCCTTCACCTATGTGAATCTTCCGCTTCTGGGCAAAACGGAGATTGCTTCGGCCCTCGCCTTTGACCTGGGGGTATACATGACCGTTGTCGGAACCACCATGACGATAATCACGAGTATAAGCGAGGACAAAAAATAATGGAGACGTTCATCATCATTATTTCCGGTATCCTGTTTACCGTCGGAACCTATCTGATCCTGAACAAAAACCTGCTGAGGATCATCCTGGGCATCACGATCTTTTCCCATGCCACCCATCTGATGCTGATGGCCATCAACGGCTTGAAGAAGGGCGCAGCACCTCTTCTGGGGGAAGGGGCTTCCAGCTACACCGATCCCGTGCCCCATGCGCTGATCCTCACTTCCATCGTCATCAGCTTTGCCCTGACTGCATTTCTTCTGGTGCTGGGCTATCGCACATACGTGGAGCTGGGCACCGACAATTTGAAGCAATTGAGAGGTAGCATGCATGACTAATGTTTTAATTCTGCCGATTATCATTCCCCTTCTCACGGGCATGACCATGATCTTCTTCCGCCGCCGCGTCCGTTTGCAGCAGGTGCTGACCGTCATCGCCATGGTCCTGACCATCGGGGTATCCATCTTCCTCATCCACCGCGTCTCCACCCATGGCATTCTGGTCCTGGATGTGGGAGGCTGGGAGGCGCCTTACGGCATCAATCTTGTGGGAGATATGCTGTCCTCCCTGCTTGTCCTTACCGCCACTACCGTTAGTCTGATGTGCGCGCTGTATACCTTCGGCTCCATCTCCCATGAGCACAAGCTACATTATATTTATCCGTTTATCCTCATCCTGCTGTGCGGCGTGAACGGCTCCTTTTTGACCGGGGATATCTTCAACCTGTTCGTTTTTTTCGAAGTTATGCTGATTTCCTCATATGTCTTGCTGTCCTTGGGCGGTAAACGGCTCCAGCTCCGAGAATCCATCAAATATGTCATCATAAATGTGGTATCCTCCACCCTGTTCGTCGTTTCCATCGCCTACCTGTACTCCATTACGGGGACGCTGAATATGGCCCATCTGTCCGAACGGATTGCGGCCATCGGACAAGACGGCCTGCTGACCACGGTCAGCTTCCTGTTCCTGGCCGTATTCGGCCTCAAATCAGGCCTGCTGCTGTTTTTCTGGCTGCCCGGCTCATACAGCGCACCTCCCCCTGCCGTTTCGGCGCTGTTCGCAGCACTGCTGACCAAGGTCGGCATTTATGCCATTATCCGCACCTTCACGCTGCTGTTCTACCATAAGCCGGAGATTACCCATACGGCGATTCTCTATATGTCGGTGCTGACGATGATATTGGGTGCACTAGGCGCCATCTTTCATTGGGAAATCAAAAAAATCCTTGCCTACAACGTGGTTGTGGCCGTTGGCTTCATCCTCTTCGGGGTTGGAATGGCGACCACGGACTCCATGACCGGCGCGATCTTCTATCTGATCCACGATATGCTGGCCAAGGGTCTGATCTTCATCCTGGGCGGCGCGATTATCTCCATTTTCGGCTCGGATAAATTAAAGAATTTCAGCGGCCTCCTGCTCTTCCGTCCCATTCTCGGCTGGCTGTTCTTTATTGCGGCTCTGGCTCTTGCCGGTGTTCCCCCGTTAAGCGGCTTTGTCGGCAAGGTGCTGATCTTGAAGGGCGGGGTGTCCGGGGGACATCTGGCCATGTCGGTTGTAGCGATTCTGACCAGTCTGATGGTGCTCTACTCCGTTGTGAAGATCTTCATTCACAGCTTCTGGGGAGAAACGCTCATGAGCGAGGGGGATCAGAAGGAAACCGGCAACAGCGCCTTATTGCCCGGCATCATCCTGGTGGCGCTTATTGTGGTGATGGGCCTGCGGGCCGAATGGGTGCTTTCTTATGTGGAGCAAGCCGTCGAGACGGTTATGAATCCCTCCATTTATATCGACGCTGTTTTCAAGCGGGGCACCTGAGTTCTTCAGCGGAATAGCTTCTAAGAGACTGCGACGAAATAAAGTACCGCTAATTTGCCGACAAAACTCCCAAAACCGTGTAGATTTTGTCAGCAAAAGCGGGTACTAATTTCCTCGCAGCTCCTAAACGGTAAAGGACGTGATGAACATAACGACTCAACTTTTACTTAACCTGCTGATCGCTTTTGTGTATATGCTGCTTAACGAATCCTGGAATGTGGTGGTGTTCGGCATCGGCTACACCATCGGCTTCATCATTATTTTCCTGATGCGGCGGTTTTTCCCCGAGTCCTTCTACGGCAAAAAGGCGATCTCCATAGCCAAGCTGATCGGATTGTTCATCGTGGAGCTCTTCAAATCCACCTGGGTGGTGGCCCTGCAGGTGACACGGCCGAAGCTGAACATTCAACCGGGGATCTTCCGCTCGGAGACCATTCTCAAGACGGAATTCGAAATCACTCTACTGTCCGCATTGGTGACCCTGACGCCGGGCTCCGTCATTATGGAGATCGACCCCAAGGCGGGGGTTATGTTTATCCATGCGATGGACGCCAAAGACTACCGGAATAATATAACCAGAACCATGCGCAAGTTCGAAAATGCCATTATAGAGGTGATGCGGTAATGTTTGATAACGTGATGCTTTTGTCCATGTTCCTGCTGTCCATCTCTCTTGTGGTGGCTTTATACCGGGTCATTGTTGGCCCTTCCATGCACGACCGGATCTTGGCTCTCGATACGATGGGATACATCGTCATTGGTATCATCGCCGTTCTTTCCATCATGCTGAACTCCCACGCGTATCTGGAAGCGATTCTGCTTATCGGCATATTGGCATTCCTGAGCACCATTGCCCTGAGCAAATATATGGAAGGCGGGACTGTTATTGAACGCAACAACGATCATTGAGATTGTCGTCTCCGTCCTGGTCATTACCGGAACCCTGATGAGTCTGATCAGCTCCCTGGGCATTCTCCGCCTGCCGGATGTATACAACCGCGCCCACGCCTCCACCAAAAGCGCAACCCTGGGCATTCTGAGCATTCTGTTAGCCGCCTTCTTCTATTTTCTGTTTACGCACGGCGTATCCAGCATCCGGCTGCTCCTGGGGATTGCCTTCGTTTTCCTGACCGCTCCTGTATCGGGGCATATCATTATCCGGTCGGCGCACCGCTCCAAGGTACCGCTCTCGGATACCAGCGTGCAGGATGATCTGCAGGATTATCTGGACAGCGAGGAAGCGGCCGGAGATCGGGCTGCTGAGCCTGCCGGAGATCAGAAGCCGGGGCTGGGGACTAGCGAGGCATAGAGCAAGTGTTGGTTGGGGTAGGTGGTGGTTGGCCGACCACTTGATTGGCTAACGAATTTCAGACACGCTATTCCGCGAAAAACGGGTGGTGTGAACATCTAACGAATCTCAGACACGCTAATGGCCCGCTCGGAAGCCCATTGGCGCCCATTCGGACCAAATAGCGTGTCTAGGATTCGTTAGATTTCAAAAAAGCCCGATGTAGCCAAATAGCGTTGCTCAGATTCGTTAGCGCTCCCTCCCACCAACAAGCACCTGCAGCACAAAAGCCGCCGGCACAGGAATTCCCTTGTGTTTGGCGGCTTTTTTATCACCTAATTGAAGTCATACCGGTAGTACATAAAATCGTGCTGCTCATTCATCACATGGATCAATAAATTTCGCTGATCAACATGCTGGAACCCGCAGTATTCAAGAACCTTTTGAGAAGGGATATTGTCTATCTGTACCGTTCCAATTATGTATGGGATATCATACGCATCCTCTATCCAGCCAAGGAATGCTTTTGCAGCTTCTTTAGCGTACCCCTGCCCTCTTGCTGCAGCAATGAGACCATAGCCAAACTCAGGCTCATGGAGATCATCATGTTCTTGTGCAGCAACTTGCCCGATAATGTTACCCGTTTCCCTTTCAAAGACCCCCAGACATAATACTCCAGTTACAATATCCATCTTCTTATAGTTTGAAAGATGCCAGTCAAAAAAAGCCCTTGCTCTGGGCTCCTGTTCCTTCCAGCCTGCGTATATATCCAATAACTTCTTAAACTGTTCAAAATCATGTTCCTCAAAAGTTCTGATAACAAGACGTTCTGTATCAAAATAAACAGTGTTGAATGCGCTCATTGGCACCATCTCTTTCACGGAATTTATACCGGACCTTACCCAATATAGTATCATATGGGTAAATCTATTGCAGAAAGGTATCGCCACATGAAGATCAACTCCAAAGAGCTTGTTCGTCAAATGGAAGCAACTCTACAAAACGCAGACTACGATTTAAACAAAGCGATTATTGAGCTCGGGCAAGTAAGTAAATCAGAACGCAGGGATCGAGGGGAGGCATTTCATACAAATGAACACCTGAAGGGCCTCATTCTTGCTTTGTTAAGCAACCAAAGACCTTGGGGCTCCATCGTTGAAAATATGGATAACATAACAGATATCTTCTATGGCTTCCAACTGGATAAGATCAAACAGGCGGATAAAAAGTTACTGGCCAAACAATTAAAAGATATTAAGTGCGGAAACAGAGCGATAGATAAACAAATGGAAGCCCTGGATTATAACATTCGCATATTTGAACAAATTGAATGTATGTACGGAAGCCTCGATCAGTTTGTTGGAAGTGATACCGCGGATAATATTGCTTGGGAGTTGGGGCAAGGGAGGAAGTACAAGCTTAAACAGATGGGCTATACACTTGCTCTTGAATACTTGAGAAATGTCGGAGTGAAGGCAATCAAGCCCGACTTGCATATTAGACGTATCATCAGTGATGAAAGACTAAGTCTTTATAATGGTTATCCCTCTGAGATTGAAACAGTCAACATCATGAGTGCTATTGCCGCTGAGTCGGATGTAAACCTCACTTATCTGGATAATTTAATGTGGCTTTATTGTGCAGTCGATTACGCCAACATCTGCGGCAGTCATCCAAAATGCAATGTGTGTGAACTCCGACAGCATTGTAAGATGGGAATCCCCAAGCAAGCAATATAAAAAATGCCCGAGAACCTTGTTAACCAGAGGTTCTTAGGCATTTTGAAGTTATGCATGCTTTACCACCGATGCAGACGGCTGTGTGTCCGCAGCTGGTACCACGGCCGGAGCGGCTGCAGGTTTTTTCTGCGTCAGGTACAAGGCGAGGCCCGTGAACAGGAAGCCCCCCGCCAGATTGCCCAGCGTGACCGGAATCTGATTCCACAGCCACCAATCGGCGAAGCTGACCTTCGCCCCCATCATCATGCCTGTGGGGATGACAAACATATTAACCACGGAGTGTTCGAAGCCTTGGCCGAAAAAGGTGAGGATCGGCAGCCACATGGCCGCGATTTTGCCTCCGGTGGATTGGGAGGTCATGGCCATCACCGCCCCCAAACACACCATCCAATTGCATAATACCGCCTTGACGAACACCGTGATCATGCCGTCGAAGCCCAAGGACGAGTACCCATTGGTTTTGGCTTCGGCGGTTTTTACGATCATAGCCGACACCGCATCGTCTCCCACATGGCCCATCTTGGTGGCAGCAATGTAATAGAGCAGGCCATAAAAGGCAGCCCCGATCACATGCCCCACGAACACCCAGCTCCAGTTGCGCAGCATGGCGGAGGCTTTGGCTTTCCCCTCCATCACAGAAACGGGAATGAGGGCGAAGTTGCCGGTAACCAGCTCCAGTCCCAGCAGGATGATTATCACAAACCCAACGGGGAACACCAGCGCCCCTACCATGCCGATTTTCGTCTGGACCGTGGCCTGGAAAGCCAGGGTTGTGGCAAATCCGAGAATCGCGCCGCCCAGGAATCCCCGGAGCAGCAGCTGCTTCACCGGCAGCAGGGACTTGGCCGTGCCGGCCTGGATCATCGCTTCGACCACTTGGTCAGGTTTTACATAAGACATGGTTGATCTCCCCTTTTTACCGATTGGACCTGTTAGGGTCCCTAGGCCGTATGTTCTTCATCCTTGATCATAGGTGCAAACTGCTTCAGTTCTCCCTGGATCAGACCGTTGCGGATGCACCACCTGCGGAAAGGCTCCTCCGGCTCCCGCTCCTCGATAAATTGACGGATCATGCCTTCAAGGAGTGGTCCCATCTCCGAAAAAGGCACACCGATTTTCCACCGTTCGTTAAAGGAGCCATGCACGCCATGCTCCGCCCCCAAGTAAATATCGGCGCCTTCCACCACTTGCCCGTCTACCTTGACTTTTTTGCCGATGAGTCCAATTTGTCCGGTATGGGGATTGCCGCAGGAGTTAGGGCAGCCGGAGGCGTGGATTTCCAGCACTCCAACGCTTTCCATTACCGATCTGCCGATTTTCTCGTCCAGATAGGTGACCAGCTCCAGCGTACGCTGCTTGGTTTCGATCATGGCGAAGGGGCAGAAGGTATTCCCCGTACAAGAGATGAGGCCGCGGGCAAAAGGCAGCGGATCATGCTGCAGCTGCTCCAGCACCGGCTCGGCAAGCAGCTCTGTCAGCTTCGAGTCCGGAACATTGGCGATGATTACATTCTGGGCCGTTGTCAGGCGGACTTCACCATTGCCGTAAGCTTCAGCCAAACGCGCCACTTCGTACACATGCTCCAGCTTCATCCGCCCGGTCACCACGTTCAGGCCTACGTAGTTCAACCCCGGGGTTTTCTGCGGGTGAACACCAATGTGGTCTCGGTGGCTGTGGTCATCTGTCAGCTCGGTCCCGGCAGCCAACGGGGTAAAGGACAGCTTCCGCAGCACTTCCTTCCGGAAGGCCAGCAGTCCCATTTCCTCAATGAGGAATTTCAGCCGGGCTTTATTCCGCTTTTCCCGGTTGCCCCGTTCATGGAACAGCTCCAGTATCCCATGGCACATCTCCGTTGCCTGCTCCGGCAGCACGAAGGCATCAAGAGACAGGGAACGCTGGGTTCCCCATGACCCGAGACCGCCTCCCACCCACACATTGTAGCCTGAGAGATCACCTCTCTTCGCCGGAGTCAGGGCAATATCGTTGATCTCTGCATGGGTGCAGTTATCACAGCAGCCAAGAACCGTAATGTTGAATTTCCGCGGCAGGTTGGCCACCTTCCAGTTCCCTACGATCGAGTCGTTCAGCTCCTTCACGAGCAGCCGGCTATCCAATGCTTCATCCGCCTGAAGTCCCGCCACGGGACAGGTGGTCACATTGCGGATGTTATCCATGCCCGTCTGCATGGTGGAAAGCCCGGCGGCATTCAGCTTTTCCAACACGGTAAGCACATCCTCCATACGGATCCACCGCAGCTGCACCTGCTGTCGGGTGGTCAGGTCCATAATATCCCGGCCGTAATCCCGGGTCACGTCAGCCAAGGCCCGCAGCTGCTCTGCCGTAAACCGGCCATGCTCCAGAATGCCGCCGGGGACACGGACCCGGATCATAAAATAACCCGGAGTGGATTTGCGCACGAATACGCCGTACCACTTCAGCGCCTGGACATCGGCCTCCTCCAAGGTGTCCCAGCCAACACCCGCATAACGGACGATCTTTTCCCAGATGATTGAAAAGCTTAAGTCAGCTTTGTAGGCCTCGATTGTAGTCGCCATCTCCACCACTCTCCCTCGGAACTTTGTTTTGTGAACATAAAGAGGCCAACAGACGGACGAATGCTGTCCGCAGGTTGGCCTCATTGCCGGTTTCAGCGTACGCCATTGTACGCTGAACACATATATTCGAAAGGGTATCACGCCTTTGTGATGAATTGATTATAGCTTTCCTTTTGACTCACGTCAATATAGATTACATGGATGCTTAGTTAATTATTATTATCGACAACCGGCGAATTTTTATGTAATATTACATTACATATGTAGCTGTGCGAGGATCTTTTACAGGTAAGGAGGCCGCAGATGCTTCAACATTTTCTGGTGATCAGACCATCCGGTGCAGCCGCAGCTGATGCTTCAGGGGAGACGAAACGGAGCAGTGATGAAGCTGACCGGTCCGGGATGCCCCCGGAAGCGGCCATTGCCGCATTGGGCTTCCGGTTCCAATCCCTGCGCGGCGACCAGAAGGCCAAGGCTTTAGCCTCCAAGTGTGAAGCCGTCATCCTCGCTGTTCCTTCCTCCTGCCTGGATGAATGGGTTGCCCGCGTCCTGTCCTGGCGGGATTGGCCGGTAATCTGGTGGTGCGGGGAAGCTGCCGTTACCGAAAGCTGCCACGGAGGCCTGGAGGTGGACGGTGTGCTGTTCCCGGGTATGACCCCGGCACAGATCCATTGGACACTGATGATCAGCTCCGCTCACCACCTGCGCCGGACTCAATGGCAGAAGGAACGGGAGCAGCTGCTCAGCCGGCTGGAGGAACGGAAGTGGATTGAGCGTGCCAAGGCGATATTATGCGAAATGAAGAAGATTTCCGAGGCGGATGCTTACGAATTCCTCCGCACCCAGGCCATGAATGAACGGAAGCGGGTCGTGGATGTGGCCAGCTCCATCGTCAATGTGTATCAGTGGATCTCGGAAAACAAGACAGGGGGTAGCCGCAAGTGATTTCACTCATCAAGGAAGTAGGCCGCGGCAAACGGGGCTCAAGAGATTTAACCTATGAGGAGGCCAGCCAAGCGGCTGAGCTGATATTATCCGGGGAAGCCACCCCTGTTCAGATCGGGGCTTTCCTGGCGGCAGAACGGGTCAAGATGGAATCGGCCGATGAGCTGCTGGCTTTTGTCCATGCGCTGCGCAAACGCTCCCTGCTCCATCCTGTCCCCGGCTCGTTGGATTGCGCCGGCCCTTACGACGGACGGACCAAATCCTACATGGCCACATGGGCCGTATCCTTCGTCGTTGCCTCCTGCGGCGTTCCCGTTACCCTGCATGGGAGTGCGCCCTTGCCTCCCAAGTACGGCGTAACTCTGCAGGACGTAGCTCTGCAGCTGGGAGCACGGCTGGATGATCGAAGCAAGCTGCTGCAGGCTGCGGAACGGTCTGGTGTCCTGTTCGTCCCGTCCGAGGAGTGGTGCCCCGCTCTCCGGGATATCCGGCCGTACCGCGAGCAGATGGGCATCCGGACCATCTTCCATTCCGTGGAGAAGCTGCTGCGGTTCTCCGATGCCCCGTACATGGCGATTGGCATCTTTCACGGGACTGTTTTCGAGAAAATGGCGGAGCTTGTTTCCAGACTGGGCGTCCGGAGCGGCATCATCATCCAAGGTGCAGAGGGATCAGAGGATCTGCTGCCCAACAAACGGACCCGTACCTTCCTGGTCCGGGAAGGGGAAGCCCCGGAGCTGTACGTGGTTGACCCCGAAGCCTACGACCTGCAGGCCGAGCTGCCGGAAGGGGAAGTCTGGACAGCGGAGCGGCAGGCCCATGTTACCGCAGACGTCCTGGAGGGCCATACCGTATCCCCTTATTTCAACATGGTGCTTCTGAACAGCGCTGTCCGCTTGTGGGCCGCCCAAGCCGTTGGCTCCGTGGAGGAGGGCATCGAACGGGCCCTATCGGCCATCCGCCAGGGTGCAGCCTACGAGTCCTACCGGAAATGGCAAGAAGCGGTCCGTTGAGAACGGGCCGCTTTTTTACTATAATGAACATGAATCATCCGCTACCTCAAGAAAGAAAGGATCGTTTCCAATGAGCAGAAAACAAGCCTATTCCCGTTCCGAGCTGCTGGATGTGACCAAACGTTTGGTACTGGAGCATGGGTACGACGGGTTTAATCTCAAGTTACTCTCCCAGCATCTTCCCGGTGCACGGAGCACCATATATCAGTATTACGCCAATAAGGATGAGATTATTTCGGCATGCATGAAACGCGCCATTCAATCCATCATGGAGAAGGCCTCCGCCCTTGACGAAAGTGATGCGGCAACCGCTCTACAGGTGCTGCTGGCCATTTATATGGAGGAGGCCAAATTTCACCAGCTTTTGGGGGATTCGTATAAAATCAAAACAAACGGCTCCGAAGAAACGCGGGCGAATGTGGAATATGTGGAGCATGCACATGAATTCCTCAAGGTCCAGCTTACCCGCCTTGTCCAAAATGCCCAACAGGAAAAGCTCTTACGAGATGACATCCCGCTTCCGGTACATGTGGGAGTCTTTTTTAATCTGATCAGCACGCCGAATATGATGAACGTTCCCGTTTCCCAGTGGAGTAAGCTATTGTTTGACATGTGGATGGGCGGTGCAAAAAAATAGGGGCATCCAAATTTCCATATTGTTTATTTTGACACATGTGTCGGAATGGTGTTTAATAATAGACATGGATCGGTCATGACGCGTCCAATTAGACACCAGTGTCAAATATAAATAATAAGGAGTTGAGCCTCTGTATGTTTCTGGCCTTGAGAGAAATCAAGCACAGCAAGATGAAATTTTTGATGATTATCGTTATTTTTGTTCTGATGGCCTGGCTGGTATTCATTCTGTCGGGATTGGGGAATGGCTTATCCTCACTCGCCGCTTCCTCCTTTAAGAACATGAAGGCCGATTATGTTCTCTTCGAGCAAGGCTCCAAATCTTCTATGAGCAAATCTCTTCTATCCGGGCAATTGGTGGAGGAGCTGAAAAAAATGCCGAACGTATCCGCTGCATCCCCTATGGGAGGCTCAATGGCCACCGCCCTGAAAGGGGATAGCCGGAAGAATGAAGATAAGGTCGATATTGCCATCCTGGGTATTCTCCCCGGCAGCTTTCTGGAGCCTAATGTGGCAGAGGGAAAGCCTCTTGCCGCCGATTCCCCCACCGGGGTGATCGTAGATACATCCATGAAGGATGAAGGCTTTAAACTGGGAGACACCTTCAAGCTGGACGGAATGGAGGAAGCACTAACGATTACGGGATTTGTGGAGGATCAAACCTACAATCACCTTCCGGCCGTATTTATTCCCATATCGGAGTGGAGGAAAATTGCCTTCGCGGCGCCGGGCTCGGATAAGGGAATTGAAGCCCCTGTAAATGCGATTATGCTTCAAGGGCCGGATATCGATCCGGAAACCATTAACGCTAAGCTTACAAATACGGATACCGTTACCCGCTCGGAAGCCGTGCAGGGACTGCCGGGCTACAAGGAAGAGAACGGCTCGATTATGATGATGCTGGGATTCTTGTTGGTTATCTCCGCATTTGTGCTGGGCGTCTTCTTCTATGTCATGACGATGCAGAAAACCAATCAATTCGGCATTATGAAAGCTATCGGCGCCAAAAATGGGTTCTTGATCCGGTCCATCATATCTCAAGTCCTTGTTCTTTCCCTGATCAGTATCGTAATCGGAATTCTGCTGACGTATGGGACGGCGGCCATTATGCCCCAAGGGATGCCGTTCAGACTGGAGAGCACTCTGGTTATGGTGTACTCCTTTATTCTTCTTATTATCGCTTTGTTGAGCTCTCTTGTGTCTGTCCGCAAAATTACCAAAATTGATCCGCTAAAAGCGCTTGGGAGGGTGGAGTAAATGACTACAGGCTTGCGCATCCATCATGTATCGAAGGTTTATGACGAGGGAAAGAACCGGGTAACCGTCCTGGACAAGATATCGTTAACCGTCAAACCCGGCGAATTTATCGCTGTCGTCGGACCGTCGGGTTCGGGGAAAAGCACGTTTTTGTCCGTGGCAGGAGCACTGCTTAAGAGTTCTGAGGGGGAAATAACCTTGAATGGTCATCCATTCTCCACTTTATCCGATAGCGAGTTGTCCAGTATCCGGTTGAAGGAAATTGGATTTATCCTGCAATCGTCCAACCTGGTCCCCTATTTGCATGTGCTTGACCAGCTGCTGATCATCAAGAAAATGTCCGGGAAGATAAAAGCGGAGGATAAGGCTTACGCCATCAAGCTTCTGGAGGATTTGGGGCTCAGGGAGAAGCTGAAAAGCTTCCCGGAGGAGCTGTCAGGCGGTGAGAAGCAGCGCACAGCCATTGCAAGGGCGTTAATGGGCAAACCCAGCGTCATTTTGGCGGATGAGCCGACAGCCAGTCTGGATACGCCGCGGGCGCACGAAGTGGTCAACTTAATTTCGAATCAGGTGAAAACCCGTGGAATAGCTGCCATAATGGTTACCCATGATGAGCGGATGCTGGATTATTGTGATAAGGTGTATCACATGGAAGATGGCAAGCTGCTGCTGGCTGAATAATCGGTATAGGCTTCGTTTCATTGAAAAACCGGCCCATTCGTCAATGAATGGGCCGGTTTTCTTTTTTATCCCGTTTCTCCCTCACGTGTTATGACAGCCTTCTCCCGCAGGGGAACTAAGATAAAAGTAGCGCCGATAATCAGCACACCCAGAATAGCCGCCGACCAATATAACCCGCCGTAGCCGTTCTCTGCAGCCCGTTTGGTCATCTCGGCAACACTCCGTACCACAACATCCCGTAAGCCCGGATCTTGAATGGAGCCCACCATCTGATTCATTTGGTCCGCATTGACCGCCCCCGAGCCGGCTGCCATCCGCTGCCCGATTTGGGCCAGCTCGCCCAGTGCCTCCTTGGATAATGAAGCTTGCGCAACATTGGCCTGCAGCACCTCCTGGAAGTCGGTTTTGAACAGATTCCCCATATTGGCATAGCCGCGGGCAATGAATCCGGCATAGATCGTGGGAGCGATCGTCATGCCCACTTGCCGGAGCAAGGATAAGGAGGCAAGGGCTGAGCCCTTATCGGACCTTAACCCTTCCGTCACCAGAATATTGAGAGGAGCGCCCAGAATAACGCCAATCCCGACGCCTGCAATCATACTGGATACAACGAACTGCCACTTCATCTCGATCCACAGCGGGAATAAGGCAAATCCGATGGCGGCAATCAGCCCGGAGACCAGAACGGCGAATATCGGCCCGCGTTTGGATACGAGGATGCCTCCCATCCCGGCGCCAATCCCCGCTGCCAAGGCAAGAGGGGTCATCCAGTAGCCCGATTTCTCCGCGGAGATGCCCAGCACATTCTCTGTGAATGCCGGAATAAAAATCATTCCCGCCAAAATTCCGCCGGATAAGGCGCCGATCAACAGCACCATCAAAAACCGGGGCTGACGGATCAGATGCACCGGTAATATAGGGTCACTGTTTTCCTTACGTTCCAAGGCGGACTCATACAGCATCAACACCACGAACAATACGATGCCAGCACCCAAAAAGCCGGATACCTCAAGCCTCCCGAAGCTTGCCCAGAAATCAATATCAATGTTGGTCAGGCCGTACATAATCGATAAAATGGCAAACGACAACAGAACCGTCCCCAACAGATCCAACCTTCCTGGCGTCGGGTCCGCCGATTCCTCCAGCTTCATAAAGGCCAGCACCAGCAAAACAATGGCAATAGGCACATTAATCAGAAACAGAATATGCCAGTTTCCTGTTAAGTCCAGCAGGAAAGAGCCGATGTTGGGCCCCAGCACCGCCGCAACCCCGTTCATCGCCCCCAACAGCCCTAAGTATTTGGCCTGCTTATCAGGCTCCACCGTACTTAAGATATGGGAGTTCCCGATAATAAAAATACCGCCGCCGCCAAGCGCTTGAATGAAGCGCGCGGCCAGATAGAAGCCGAAGGAGGGGCTTACCGCTACCAGAGTTGAGCCAAGTCCGAATAAAGCGATTTCAATAGCAAACAGCTTCTTTCTTCCGTACCGGTCGGACAGCTTCCCGACAATGGGCAGGCTGATGGCCAATCCCAGGGTATAGATGGTAATCCCCCAAGCTCCCCAGTTATCGGTCACCTCGTAATACCGGTTGATGGTAGTCAGCGCAGAGCTGATAATTCCGTTATCCAGCTGCGCCATAAACACCCCGATGGAGAATAAAAGCAAAGCCCAGAATTGCGAAGATTTCTTGGCCAGAGCGGCTCCCCCCTACAACAAATTCACTTTTCAGCTTGATCTTACACCTTTGGCCCTCACCTTTCAAATCCTTTTCTCACGCAAGTAAAATTGGTTTAATACCCTCTTTCTGGGAATACTGCTAGTACAGGGGGGAGCATCATGAAGCAGCTTATCTCACACCAACTCCAGCATAATATAGACCGGATGCTGTCCATCATGGGCAGCAGCAGCGATTTTATTGTCCGCGAAATCGTCATCCCCGGCGGCAAACGTGCTGCCCTCTTTTACCTGGATGGAATGGTCGATATGAAGATGCTCCAGAACAATGTGATCTCATCCTTGCACGACCGGGCGGCCAATGAAACGGTCACGATCCAGATATTGAACGAAAGTGTTCTGGATGCCGGTGAGGTCACAACTGTTCTTTCTCTTGAAGACGCAGTTGAACAGATACTATCCGGTGGCCTTCTTATTATCCTCGATGGAATGGCAGAAGGCTCCATGATATCCTTGCCGGGATGGGAGGAACGGAGCATCTCCGAATCCAAATCCCAGTCCACGATCAAAGGACCGCAGGATTCTTTCACCGAAACCTTGCGGACGAATACCACCTTAATCCGAAGGAGAATAAAGGATTCCAGGGTACGGATCACCACAGTTAAAGTTGGCAGCAAGACGAAAACCGATATCGCAATTATGTATTTGCATGGTATTACCAATGAAGAAATGGTTCAGCAGACCATCACCCGGCTCAACAGCATCAAGCTCGATGGGGTTTTGGATGGCCAATACTTGGAGGAATGCCTGCGGGAACAAAACATCAAAACCATTTTCCCGATGTTGTTCAGCTCCGACCGTCCGGATACAGTGGCAGCCGGCATTATGGAGGGGAAGATCGCCATCATTGTGGACGGAACCCCTTTTGTCCTGCTTGCGCCGTCCTTGTTCGTGGATTTCTTCCAATCAGCCGAGGATTATTATCAATCCTATACCTATAGCAATGCCATCCGGATCCTGCGGTATATGTCTTTATTCATCTGCATGCTAGCCCCCTCCATCTACATTGCTCTTACCACGTATCATCAGGATATGCTGCCCACCGTGCTGCTGCTAAGCCTGGCCGCGCAGCGTGAGGGTGTCCCCTTCCCGGCATTCATTGAGGCATTAGTCATGGAGATTATCTTCGAAATATTACGGGAGGCGGGCATTAGAATGCCCCGGGCTATCGGGCAAACCGTATCAATCGTAGGGTCTATTGTGATTGGGCAAGCCGCGGTTGAAGCGGGTATTGTATCGGCTGTTATGGTTATTGTCGTGGCCATTACCGCCATTTCCAGCTTCGTCATCCCCTCCTATGCCATGTCTATTGCCATTCGCTTGCTCCGGTTTTGCTTCATGGGACTGGCGGCGGTTTTTGGCGCTTACGGGGTGACCGTGGGATTCATCATTCTCGTTGTCCATTTGAACAGCCTGCATTCTTTTGGCGTGCCTTACATGAGTCCGATCGCGCCGTATAACGCCCGCAAACAACGCGATGCTATCTTACGCTTTCCGTTCAGGAGCAAGAATAATGGGTAATGTGAACCGGTCCAATCGGAAACCAACCGAAAAGTTGATCTTGGCTTGGGCAGCCGTGGCGGTCCTGACGGTTATGCTGACAGGATGCTGGAACCGCAAGGAGCTGAATGAGCTGTCCATTGTGCTCGCTGTGGGGATTGATTCAGTCGGTGACCAATACGAGCTAAGCCTGCAGGTGGTAGACCCTTCACAGATGACCCGCAATAAAGTATCAGACCGTTCTCCTACGAGAGTGTATACAGAACGCGCCTCCACCCTGTTTGAAGCTTTCCGCAAGCTCACGACAATGGCCTCCCGTAGAATGTACTTCTCTCATTTGCAATTCGTCATATTTGATGAGAAAACCGCAAAGAACGGTATCAAAAGTGTATTGGATATGCTGTTCCGTGATCATGAACTCCGTCCGGATTTTCACTTGGCCATTGCCCGGAAGCATACGGCGAAGGACATTATTTCCTTTGTGACGCCATCCGAGGTTCTTCCGGCTCTGGACCTGAGTAAATCCTTAAAGATATCGGAAAAATTATGGGCGCCTACCACGGCGGTGAATGTCCTGGATATTATGCAAAGCCTTACTGAGACCGGCATAGAGCCGGTACTAACCGGAATAGAGCTGATTGGAAATTCGAAGAAGGGACTGTCGCTGGACAATGTGAAGCAGCCCGCCACACATGCAAGCTATGCCTACACAGGAGTCGGCGTCTTCCGCGGGGACCGTCTGGTTGGTTGGCTGAATGAATCGGACAGCAAAGCCTTAACTTATTTATCCAATAAGGTCGCCAGCACTGCAGCCATAGTCCCCTACCCCGAGTTGGATGGAGTATTTGCCGTGGAAGTCACTCACTCCCACATTAAAACCATACCGCTGGTGAAGGAGAACAAACCGGGCATCCGTCTGGAGGTTTTTATTGAGGTGAATCTTGCAGAGGTTCAATGCCAAGCAGATATCACAGACGAAGCAACGTTTATAGACATGCAACGGGCGGCTTCGGAGGAGTTAAAGAGGGTTCTGTTAAACGGTGTTCACCACGCTCAGCATTACTACAGCTCGGACATCTTTGGTTTTGGGGAAGCCTTCCACCGGAAGTATCCGGAAATGTGGAAAGAGTGGAAAGGGGAATGGACGCAAATGTTTAACCAGCTTCCTGTGGAAATTCAGATGCATTACAACTTGCGCCGTAACGGTAAAATTATGAACCCTATCGAAAATATCCCGTAAAGGAGGAGTGAAAACCATATGCTGGCCGGGGTGCTTGTGATTTCCCTAATCGCCGTGGTGATAGAATACCGTACGTTAATTAAAAACAACCGGAGGCGGGAAGTCACGGTGAGCGCAATTCTCATGCTGGGAGCTATCCTGCTCGGCCTCCTCCGATTATTGAGAATTCCCATTCCCAGCCCGCTGTTGGTTATCCGTTGGATTTTCCAGCCGGCAAGTCAGCTTCTGAATAAGTGGCTGTCTTGAACATGGAGGTTTGAATGAATAAGCAGAAGTTAACCGCAAGGCAGGCGACATTCTGGTTTGTGATGTACCAAGTGGGAAGTGCTTATCTCATTCTCCCCACATCTATCATAAAAACCGCCAAACAAGATGCTTGGTTATCGGTTCTTGTTTCACTGGCAATTAACTTTGTAGTGATACCTTTATATGCTGCCATCGCCAATCAAATGAACGGCAAACCGCTAGTTACGTATATGGACACTCTCCTTGGCAAATGGGCCGGCAGAAGTTTTACCATTCTTTTCATTTTATCCGTCCCGTTTCTAATCTTCATTTTGACCCTCCGGAATATGGGAGACTTTATCTCCACCTCCATCATGCCGGAAACTCCGGAGGAAGCGGTATATGCATTGATGCTTATTGCCGTTTATTGTGTGGTACGGGCCGGGGCGGCAGTCATCGGACGCTCAGCAGAAACTCTGTTTGTAATTATACCCTTGCTGTTTCTGGTTGTGTGCATTTCGCTGCTCCCCGAGGTTCAAATTAAGCATCTTTTGCCGGTATTTGAATTTGGCTGGAAGCCAATCGTACGGGCTTCTTTTCTATTGCTGTCCTTCCCGTATTTGGAGACCTTTTTATTTTTGTTTTTGCTTCCGAATGTAGGCAACCCTCAGACTTGGAAAAAGATTGTGATCCGCAGCTCCCTGTTTAGCGGTAGCCTTTACGTAGTCATGGTGCTATTAGTCACGGCAGTGTTGGGTGAAAGCGTGGCATCGGATCTGACCTATTCCAGCTATTTTGTTGTCCGCACAATCAGCATCGGAGATTTCATCCAGCGGTTCGAAATTGTTATTGCGATTTTCTGGTACATCTCTATATTTTTTCGGCTGGCCCTACTCATCTTTATTACGGTTCATGGCTTGGGATCTGTGTTTCGATTACAGGATGCTACTTCCTTATTGATTCCTGTATTGCTTATTGCCTTGGTTATGGCTCATTTCATGTGGCCCAATACTATCTTTTTGGTAGATTTTTTTCAAATCTGGCCCTTATATGCGATGGTTTTCGGAGTTGCGGTTCCTCTGGTCATCTGGTTGCTTGGCCGGATGAAGCAGTCAAGAAGCCACAGAAAACCTCGCATATAGAAAAAGGCACTCCGGAGAGTACCTTTTCGCTTTATTTGTATAGATGAAGCAAAGATTACAACAGCTCGCGCCGAAGCTCCTCAGCCGATTTCGGGGACAAATACGCCAGCGGGATATCGAATACCGTCTTCGCTCCGGTTTGCCCCTCTTGGCTCATCCGGTAAGCCGCCCGGGCATACGCCACTAATACACTGGCGGTAAAGCCGGGGTTGCTCTCCAGCTTCAGGCTGAATTCGATGAGCTGCCGTTTGCCTTGGCCTGTCACCCCGCTGCGGATCACAAAGCCGCCATGCGGCATTTCATCATGCTCGTTCTTCAGCTGTTCCTCCGTGATGAAGGTCACCGTAGTGTTATAATCCGCGAAATAATTGGGCATGGATTCGATGGTATGGCGGATTTCATCCAGGTCCGCACCCTCTTCGGCCACCACATAGCATTCCCGCTTATGCTTCTCCCGCGTAGCTAATTCCGGCGTTTCCCCGGAACGGATACGCTGGATCACCTCTTCTACCGGCACCGTATATTGGACTCCGCCCTTTACACCCGGTACGCGGCGGATAGCGTCGGAATGGCCTTGGCTGACCCCCGTGCCCCAGAATGTATAATCCGTTCCTTCCGGAAGAATGGACTGGCCCAGCAGTCGGTTCATCGAGAACAATCCGGGGTCCCAGCCTGTGGAAATCACGCTGACCATCCCCTTCTCTTTTGCCGCAGCGTCCACAACATTGAAGAACTCCGGAATTTTCGCATGGGTATCGAAGCTGTCCACTGTATTGAACATACGGGCCATCGCGGGCGTTTGCTCCGGAAGATCCGTTGCAGACCCGCCGCACATAATCATCACATCGATGACTCCCACATATTGCTCCGCAAGAGAGATATGCTCGAACTTCGCATTTCCGCCCTCCGCTTTCATCTGCTCCGGCTGTCTGCGTGTGAATATGGCAACCAGCTCCATATCCGGATTCTGGGCAATCGCTTGCTGAACACCCTTGCCAAGGTTACCGTAGCCTACAATCCCAACCTTCATTGTCATTTTCCAGTAGCTCCTTTTCATTCAATAGGTGTGACGTATCTTAGTATACCTCAATATTACGTATGATGTCAGGTTCATGGCTGATAAAAAGCCATTGCTAAATGAAATAAGCCATGATAGACAACAACCCCTCCTGCGGCGCGGAAGGGGTTGTTGCTTAGTCTGTATCTATTTCCAGCATGTGCTTACCGTCTGCGGTAACGTCCGCCGGCTTCGCTGCCGGACTTGCGGGCTCCATCCTTGGAAGGTGCCCTGTTGGCTTTGTTGGTTTTTGCTGCTGCCACGGGCGCCGCAGGAGCCGGCTTCTCCATGGTCATCGGGTAAGGATGATCGGCAATCACCGGGATTTTCTGCTTCGTGAGCTTCTCGATATCCTTCAGATACGGAATTTCCTCATCCTCGCAGAAGGAAATGGCAACCCCGCTCAAGCCTGCACGTCCTGTACGGCCAATCCGGTGGACATAGGTCTCCGGGATGTTCGGCAGGTTATAGTTAATCACGTGGGACAGCTCGTCAATATCGATGCCCCGGGCTGCAATGTCGGTTGCGACCAGCAGGCGGGTGACGCCGTTTTTGAAGTTATTCAGCGCCGCTTGGCGGGCATTCTGTGATTTATCGCCATGAATAGCCTGCGCCGTAATCTTCACCTTGGTCAAGCCGCGCACCAGCCGGTCAGCGCCGTGCTTCGTCCGGGTGAACACCAGCGCGCTGGTGATGGATTTATCCTGCAGCAGATCGATGAGGAGCGGCAGCTTATTCGGCTTGTCCACGTAATAGAGCATCTGCTTGATTCTCTCCACCGTTGTGGAGGCAGGGGTAACCTCAATTTTGACCGGATTCTTCAACAGGGAGTTGACCAGGGACATAATCTCCGGCGGCATCGTGGCCGAGAAGAACAACGTCTGCCGCTTGGCGGGCAGCTTGGCAATAATCCGCTTCATATCATGAATGAACCCCATGTCCAGCATCCGGTCGGCCTCGTCCAGCACCAGAATCTGCACATGACGCAGGTCCACAAATCCTTGGTTCATCAGGTCGATCAGCCGCCCTGGGGTGGCAATCAGAATGTCCGTGCCCTGGGCCAGCAGCTGCTCCTGGGCTCTCTGGGAAACCCCGCCCACAATCACGCCGCAGCGCAGATTCGTGAAGCTGGCGTAAGCCTTGGCGTTGTCAGCAATCTGGATGGCCAGCTCGCGGGTAGGGGTCAAAATCAACGAACGGATGACGCGTTTGCCGCTGGGGCGCCCTTGCTGGATGCTCAGCAGCTGAATGATCGGCAGCAGGAACGCCGCGGTTTTGCCGGTTCCCGTCTGGGCGCAGCCGAACAGGTCCCGGCCTTCCAGCGCAGGGGGGATGGCTTGCTCCTGGATCGGCGTAGGCTGCGTATATTGCTGCTTGGTTATAGCTTTCATAATCGGGGGAATCAACTGCAATTGTTCGAATGTCATAAGCTCTCCTTTAAGTAGCCGCCGTTAATCCATCAGCGCCTATACAAGCATTATACCTTATTCGGCGCTACTTCTCCTCCTGCTCCTTTATCACCTGTTCGATTCCCAAAAGAATGACCTTCAGGCCAAACTCAAAGGCCCTGTCGGTTCCCATCAGCTCGAACAGCCCGTTGGTGAACATCCTCCGGAACAGTCCTGCATCCTTATCGCTCATGGAATCCAGCAGCCGCACTATCTCCTCGCCCGGAAGCGCCCCATGGTCATGAAGCATCTCGGAAACACTGCGCTCATGCTGGTAATGGTCCAGAACGAAATAGTAAACATAATTCACCAGGGTGGTAACCACCTGCATTTTTTGCTCCAGCTCCAGAGGCGTGGCTTCTACACAAAGCAGCATGCGGTTGGTGAAGCGGATGATGTCCGGCTCATGGGGCAGCGTCATCATCATCAGCTGGGTGGAGCAGGGATAGCGGCTTAGCACACTGCGTACCGTTACCGCAAGGCCCGTGAGCTGCTCCTTCCAGTCCCCCTCGGAGTGGAACTCCTCCAGGATAATCCCCGATACCTGATTGGCCAGACGCTGGTAGAGGCGTTGCTTACTTTTGAAATACCAGTATAAAGAAGGAGCCTGAATCCCCAGCCTGTCGGCCAGACGCCTCATGCTGAACTTCTCGATGCTCTCCTCCCCAAGAAGCACCCACGAGGCTTCCAGAATCTTTTCCTCCGAAATCTGAGGCTGCTGTTTTTTCATCGTATCCGCCCTTTTATCTAACAGTGTAAGTTTGTACTTTACAAGACCATAGGTCCATGATATCATCTAACACTGTAAGGTTCAATCTAACACCGTTAGATTAGACTTGCGAAATTGAGAAGAAAGCGGTGATTCGTATGGATACAGAAAACCTTTATTATTTCGAAAAAGCTCCCATCGCCAAAGCCGTTGCCCACTTTGCTGTTCCCATGATGTTAGGCACCTCCATGAGTGTCATCTATTCCATCCTGAACGCATATTTCCTGGGGACCCTGAATAATACGGCCATGCTGACCGCATTGGCCTTAACCCTGCCCTTATTCGCCATTATTATGGCGCTAGGGAATCTGATCGGCATCGGCAGCGGCACCTTCATCTCCCGTTTGCTGGGGGAAAAAAGATACAATGATGTTAAGCATGTGTCGTCCTTCGCCTTCTACAGCAGCCTCCTTCTGGGATTGATTCTGATGGCCGTTGGCCTGCCGTTCATCGATTCCATCGTTCCCTTCCTGGGAGCGACACCTGATTCCTTCGGCTTCACCCGGGACTATGTTCTGATCATGCTGCTGGGCTCTCCCTTCGTCGTTTCCTTCTTCACCCTGGAGAATATCGTGCGTTCGGAGGGAGCCGCGGATACCTCGATGATCGGGATGATACTCAGTGTTGCCGTGAACATTATGCTGGATGCACTGGTGATCTTCGTTTTTCATTGGGGTGTAATGGGTGTTGCGTCAGCTACCGTCGTATCCAACTTGGCCGCAAGTGTATTCTACGCCTGCTATATCAAGTACAAGAGCGGGTTCCTAACCATCTCTCTGAAGTGGTTCAAAATAACCGGGGAAATCCTGCACAATGTGTTTAAAATCGGCGTACCTGTTTTTATTATGAGTGTGTTCTTGGGCGCCATGTCGCTTATCCTGAACCATTTTCTTGTGGAGTACGGGGATGAGGCTGTCGCGGCTTACGGAATCTCCTCGCGGCTGCTGCAATTTCCCGAGTTTATTCTGATGGGCCTGTGCGAGGGAGTGGTGCCGCTGATTGCCTTTACGTTCACGGCAAATAAATTGCGGATGAAACAAACCATCCGCTTTACGATTCAAACGATTGTGGGCCTGGCCGTTTTGTTTGGAGTCGCCGTCTACCTGATCGCCAGCCACCTGATCGGATTTTTCACCAACGACCCGCATTTAATTGAAATGGGCAGCTATATTTTGCATGTGACGTTTCTGTCTCTCTTTATTTCCGGCATCACGACCTTGTTTACGGGGATCTTCCAAGCAACGGCGCAGGGGACTGCAGCTTTTATGATGTCGGTGATTCAGGGGATTACGCTGATTCCCGTTCTGTTCATCGCCAACCAAACCCACGGCTTCCACGGAGTGGTCTGGTCGCTGGTCATCGCCGACGCCGTGGCGTTCCTGGTGGGGGCCGGTATGCTGTACGCCCTGCGGCATAAGCTGCAGCCGGATTTGACAGCATTGGTGCAGCAAGGATAAGGATGGTTTAGTGCCCGCTGCTTCTGCGGGGGTTGGGTGAGGTGTCGCGCTAACGAATCTGTAACACGCTATTTCGCGAAAAAGAGGCAGGATAAAAATCTAACGAATCTGTAACACGCTATTTGACCGTAAGGGAGCATTTCAGCGTCAATTCGGAGATATAGCGTGGCTAGGATTCGTTAGATTTGAAATATACCTCCCTATAGTCATATAGCGTTGCACAGATTCGTTAGAGCTACTCTCCGCTTTGGCCCCGGTTCAATGGATACACATAATCGATATGTTCCTGGACAAAATCGTCGCTGTTGGCGTTTCTCCTCACTTGCAATCGCGAGAAACCCACGGCTTCGTACATATGCTGAGCCGGAATGAGGTCGTCGTTGGTGGTAACGGTAATTTGTTTTACATCATACTGAGAAATTCGGTCGACCGCCTCCTGCAGCTGCAGCTTACCATACCCTCGGCCTTTGTGTTTCAACGCGATACAATTATGGCCGATCTCCACATACTCCGGTCTGTTTCTAGGGTCCCATGAGACGAATCCGATGGGTTCACCATGCAGCACGGTGATAAACCCGCATGTATCCGCTATCTGCAGGTGATCGTAGAAAAACTGGTCAAATGTCTGCCAATCCGCATACCACGCTTGTTCATATCTGCTGTCAAAGGAATACGCATCCGTTAATAAATCCAGAAGTGTGCCACGCTTAAAGCCACTCACTTTTTCAAATGTAATGCTCATACGGCAGTCATCCTCCATTTCCTACTTCAGACTCCGAACTGCCTCCCGGGCAACCTCCCGGTCATCAAAATGGATGGTTCCTTGATTGGTGATCTGGTAGGTTTCATGACCCTTGCCTGCAATCACGATTACATCCCCTGGCTCCGCCATCTCCACCGCACACGCAATCGCCGCCGCACGGTCCTCCATGATCTCATACCTGCTTGTGGGGTACTGCTTTTCACGCAGGCCCTCCTCAATATCGGCTAATATTCCTCCGGGATTCTCGGAACGGGGATTGTCGGATGTGACCACCACAAAGTCACTGTATTCCGCCGCAATACCGCCCATAATCGGGCGTTTTGTCCGGTCGCGGTCACCCCCGCAGCCGAACACGGTGATGACCTTTTTCTCCGCAAAGGCCCGTACCGCCCGCAATACATTATCCAGCCCGTCAGGCGTATGAGCGTAGTCCACCAGCACAAGAAAGGGCTGTCCCTCGTTGATAACCTCCATCCGCCCCGGTACACCCGGCAAGGAAAGAAGTCCGTCCCGGATCGTCTCTAGGGTCAATCCCTCCGCCAGTGCAGCTGTGATGGCTGCCAGCGCATTATATACGTTGAAGGCACCAACCATTCCCAGATGCATGCTGATAGTCCCTTTATAGGTTACAACTCGGAAGGACGTCCCCTGCGAGGTTAACCGGATGTCCTCCGCCCGAACGTCAGCCTCTTCCCGGATGCCGTACGTCAGCACATGAGCTGCGGTCAATTTGCGGAAGACGGCCGAAGCCGGGTCATCGGCATTCAACACTGCAGTCTTGCCGGTGGCCGGATCGCCGGTGAAGCCATTTCCAAGGCGGGAAAAGAAAAGTCCCTTAGCCGCAATGTAATTTTCCATTGTGCCATGATAGTCCAGATGATCCTGTGTAAGGTTCGTAAATACCGCCGTCCGGAAATCGCAGCCCAGCACCCGGCCGGCATCCAGTCCCTGGGAGGTTACTTCCATCACCGCATAAGAACAGTCCGCATCGGCCATCCGCCGCAAATTTGCCTGCAATACAGGCGGCTCCTGGGTATTGATATCCGTTTGGAACAGGGCATCTCCAACCTTGGTGCCTATGTTTCCCATGAGCCCTGTCTTGTGTCCGGCATACCGGAGTATCGCCTCGATCATGTGGGCGGTGGTTGTTTTTCCATTGGTGCCGGTAACGCCAATCAGCTTCAGCCCCCTGCTGGGATGACCATTCAAATGTGCGGAAAATACCGCTAGCGCATGCCGCGCATCCTTAACAAGGATAACCGGTACGTGGACATCAACCTTCCGTTCAGCAACCACAGCCGCCGCTCCTTCCTGAACCGCAGCCGCCGCGTAAGGATGACGGTCCTCCTGATACCCCGGAATACCCGGAATACACACAAACAGCTCACCCGGCGCCACACGGCGTGAATGATTGCTTATGCCGGTAATTTCAATCTCCGAATCCCCTTCAATAATCGCATTCGGAATCAGTGCAGCCAAGTCCACTAACTTCATTACCCATGACCTCCCCAACCTTCATACACCTCCCTTATTTTACGCCACATCCGCCAACAAATGGAAGATGCCCGCACTGGCAAACAAAAAAAGCATGTTATGCCTGTACGTTCCAGGGATAACATGCTTCACTGTGTTTCCTTAGGCAAGGCCCAAAAAAGCGCGGGTCCGTGCCTGCTGGGGATTGCCGAACAACTCTCCCGGCGTGCCGGTTTCGATGACCTCTCCCTTGTCCATGAAGATGATCTGATCGGCCACCTCCCGGGCAAAGCTCATTTCGTGGGTGACTATGACCATGGTCATCCGTTCCAGCGCCAGCTCGCGGATGACCTTCAGCACCTCCCCGGTCAGCTCCGGGTCAAGGGCCGAGGTGGGTTCATCGAACAGGAGAATCTCCGGCTTCATCATCAGGGCTCTAGCGATGGCGACCCGCTGCTTCTGGCCCCCGGACAATCGGGAGGGATAAGCATCCGCCTTGTCGGACAGGCCGACCTTCTGCAGAAGCTCCAGGCTGTGGCGGCGAACATCCGCCGTCTCCTGCCGCCGGGCTGCATGGCGTGGAGCCAGCTCCAGGTTGCCCCTTACCGTCAGATGGGGAAATAGATGAAAATGCTGGAACACCATTCCCATTTGGGTGGTCATCCGTTTGATCTCCGCTCCGCTGCAATAGGCCCCGTCCCGGACCAGATAATCGTCCCCGATCCGGATGCTGCCCCCATTCACCTGCTCCAGGTGGATCAGGCTGCGCAGCAGGGTGCTTTTGCCGGAGCCGGAGGGCCCGATAATCGCCACCACCTGATTTTTCTTGATCTCCAGGCTGACGCCGCGCAGAACGTCCAGCTCGCCGAAGGATTTTCGTAGTCCGTCAACTTGAATCATGGTCATATGCTGCCATTCCTTTATTCGAATTTAAACCGCCGCTCCAGCCACTTGAACAGCAGCGTCAGCACCGCCGTCATCAGAAGATAAATCACACCCGCCAGAAACAGGGGAGTAATGGAGGAGTCCCGGTTCACCGCCGTTTGGGCAAAATGCAGCAGCTCCGGAACCGCGACGGCGTACAGCAGTGCCGTGTCCTTCACCAGGGTCACCGATTCATTGGCAACCGCGGGCAGGGCGACTCGGAACATCTGGGGGATAATTACCAGCGTCATGCTTTTCCAACGGCTCAAACCCAGCACCTGTGCGGCCTCCTGCTGGCCTCTATCCACCGCGAGCAAACCGCCCCGGAAGATCTCCGCAAAATAGGCCGCATAGTTCAGCACAAAGCCCAGACACGCCGCTGTAAAACGGTCCATCACCAAATATTCGCCCACCACAGGCAGCATCGGCAAGCCGAAGCAGATAAACAGCAGCTGCAGGAGCAGCGGGGTTCCCCGCATCACATAGATGTAACCATTCGCCAGCCAGGCCAGGGGCTTCACCCGGCTCTTGACCGCCAGCGTGCACAGAAACCCGAGAGGGATGGACAGCAGAATGGCGATAAGAAACAACAATACTGTGGTTTGGGCCCCCTCCAGCATGGGCTTTCCAATACGAATGAGATAATCCAGATCCATCGCGCCTAAAGCTCCTTCGAACGCAGGAAAACCAGATTAGCCTTAATCCGGTTTCCGCCGTCTGTATCAATTACTTCAGTACTTTATTTTCGCCAAACCATTTATTGGAGATTTCTGCAGCCTTACCGTTTTGATTCAGCTCGTCCAGCGCCTTTTGCAGCTCGGTCAGAAGCTTTTCGTTGCCTTTTTTCACGCCGATGCCATATTCCTCGGGAGCCAGCGCTTCATCCAGCAGCTTGAAGGCAGCCTTATCCTTGGACATATGATATTTCGCCACGACCTCGTCAATGACCACAGCCTGAACCCGGCCAATCTTCAAGTCGGCAAGAGCCAGCACATTATCCGAGAACTCCGTCACCTTCTTGATCTGGGACTTGATGGCGTTGCCGTCCAGCGCATCCGCTGCCGAGGACAGGGATTGCAGGCCCACTTCCTTACCTGCCAGATCAGACAGCTTCGTGATGCCGGAATTGGCTGCCACGACCACAATCTGGCTATTCTTCAGGTATGGCTTGGTGTACAGCACGTTTTCCTTACGCTCATCGGTAATGGTGTAGCCGTTCCAGATCAGATCGATCCTTCCGCTGGAAAGCTCGGTCTCCTTGGTCTTCCAATCGATGGGCTGGAACTTCACCTTATAGCCCATCTGCTCGGCGGCCGCCCGGGCGTAATCGATGTCGAAGCCGACGATTTCATTCTTTTCATCCCGGAAGCCCATAGGGGCGAACTTGTCGTCAATGCCGATAACCAGTTCCTTATCATCCTTGCCTGAGCTGGAGCAGCCCAGAACAGCCATCACCATAATTAAAAGAGTCATGCCCAATACCGCAATCTTTTTCATGCGAATCCCCCATCTGTAGGAAATATTTCACAAAGTAAGACCAAAACGCTTTACTCCATTACCACGTTATCACAGAAATATATCATAACATACCCCTCACATAGAGTCGATAGTTTCGCAGAAAGAATTAACCGCATGTCTATTTTTACCACGGAGTCCGCTGCCGCACCTCCTCCACGATTGCCTTAACCCCCTCTTCGATTTGCTCCGCCCCTGTCTGGGAAATGCTGACCCGCAGAAACTTCTCACGTTCTTTGTAATCGGACAAATAAAAGGCCTTGCCGGACACAACGGTGATTTTTCTCGCTGCCAGCCGGTTCACCAGCCGCTCCAGATTGACCGTGGGCTGCAGCATAAACGGGGTGTAGATGCCCGATGTAATCTCCGGCACCTCCAGTAACCCTGCTTCATTGTGCCGCTTCACCGATTCCATCAGCGCCTGCAGCCGTGAGGCGTACAAGCTGCTGATTTTGTGCTTGTGGCGTTCGTACATCCCGTTTTTGATATACACCTCCAGCGCTGCCTGGGACAAAAGAGAGGTGTTCGAGTAGCTGCTGTACGCCTGAAACGTCTTCAGCAGTCCATCAGGCAATACAGCCGCCCCCACCCGCAAACCCGGAAAAATAATCTTGGAAAAGCTCTTTACATAAATCACGCGGGAATTTTCATCATACGCATGAATCGGGTCGAAGGAGCGCTCTACGCCCAGATCGGCCATATAATCGTCCTCGACCACGTACACATCATATTTGTCGGCCAGCCTGGCGATAGCCCTTCTTTCCTGTGTGCTGTAGGAGGTCCCCAGCGGATTGTGGTACCGGGACATGGTGTAAAAGAATTTGATTTCCCCGCTGCCGAATATCCGCTCCAATTCGCCCAGATCAATACCGGCCGTCGTCCGCGGAATCCCCCGCACCGGTATCCCTTCCGCCTCCAGGAAGCGCAAATATAGATCATAGCTGGGCTGCTCCACCAGAATCGTTGTGCTGCCGTTGGGAAAGGGCATTTTGGCCAGTATTTGCAGCGCCTGCTGTGCGCCGGAGGTGACCATGATGCGATGAGCTTTGGCAAACACCTGGTCGCCCGCCAGATGGGAGACCAGGGTATGCCGGAAGGATTCCAGCCCCTGCGGGTTGCCATAGGTAAACAGGTCATACTTGTAGATATCGATGGCCTTGTTCAAGCAATGCTGAAAGTCCAGATATGGAAACATATCCAAATCCGGCAGCACCGTTGCGAAATTGATGACGCTGTCGTCCCTCTTGTCCCGCCAGTCCCCCGGCTTTTCCACCACGAAAAAACCGCTTTGCGGCACCGAATAAATAGCATGGCGCTTCTCCAGCTCCGCGTATGCCCGGGTAACCGTGCTGATGCTGCAGCCGTATGACTCTGCAGCGCTGCGGACGGAGGGCAGACGCTGCCCCGGACGGTAGAGCCCCTCCCGGATCTTGCTCTCCATATCGGATAGAATCGAATGATATTTCCTCACACCGCTCCCCCTGTCTGTATCCCGACTGTATCGGTACAGTTTAACCAAAATCACATTGTTTGCATAGCGGTTTTGCCATATCGTTAAGAAAAAAGAGGAGGTAACCAAACCACCATGACATCAAACCATCTGCGGCTCCCTTATTTCCTGGCCATACTCAACGCTGGAATTATCGGGTTATCCTTTTTATTCGCCAAACTCGCGCTGGATTACGCCAGTCCCATGGACACGCTGGCATTCCGCTTCGCCACCTCCTTCTTGGTTATGTCCATCCCCGTGGCCTTCGGCTGGATCAAGCTCAACTACCGCGGCAAACCGCTGGCTAAGGTGCTGCTGCTGGCCGTCCTGTACCCGCTGGGCTTTTTTACACTCCAAGCCTTCGGGCTGCAGCACGCCACCTCGGCGGAGGGTGGCATTCTGTACGCCTTCACGCCGGTTGTCACCATGATTATCGCCTCCCTATTTCTCAAGGAACGGACCACTCTCTACCAGAAGCTGTCCATCTTTCTGTCCGTGTTTGGGGTGGTTTTCATTTTCGTAATGAAAGGCAGCCGGATTGATCTATCCAACATGCTGGGAATTTCCCTGCTGCTGCTGACCTGTGCCGCCTTCGCCGGATATACGGTGATGGCCCGGTCGTTATCGAAGCACTTCCGTCCTGCGGAAATCACGTATCTGATGCTGGGCATCGGCTTTATCACTCTCGTGACCGTATCCTTGTCCGGCCATGCGGCGGCAGGGACGCTGGACCGCTTCTTCGCCCCGCTGGCCAGCGGTACCTTCATCGTCTCCATCCTGTTCCTGGGCATCGCCTCATCACTGGTTACGGCGTTGACCTCCAACTACATCCTGTCCAAGATGGAGGCATCCAGAATGAGCGTGTTCTCCAATCTCTCCACCATCGTCTCGCTGGCTGCCGGGGCGGTGTTTCTGGGGGAGGAAATCACCGTGTATCATCTGATTGGCTCGGTGCTCATCATCGCAGGAGTGATCGGGGCAAACCGATTGGGTGCCAAAAAGCCGCAAGCATCCAAATAAACAGGCCGTCCCGCAAGGGACAGCCTGTTTCTGCTTTATCTCTCTATTATGGAGCGGGCGTAAGCTCGATCCTCGTCTCCAGCCCCTTCAGGAATTGATCCTCCTTCACGTCCTCTGCGAAATCATCCCGGATCAGGAACGGCTTCACCGTTAAAAATGCGGTGTTCCCGGGAGTGGTGGCATACCGGCGGTCGAATACCAGGCGGTTCCCTTGGATCACACCATCTCCGTTCAGGGCGGGCAGTCTGCGTCCCTGATCGTCATAAACCGCAATGCCAACCTTGATTAAGCGCCGTTCCTGCGCCTCCGTCAGCGTTTTGGCTCCGTTCAGGGCCACGGAGGTGGTTAAGCGGGTGGAAACCGGCGTAACCGACACATTGGAAACCGCCAAGGTAAGATCTCCTGCGCTTACGGCAAGAGTGTCTTTTGCCCCCATGGACCCGATGGCAGTCTTCTGGAACGGAATCTCCAGGACGAATTCATGATCGATGCCATCCAGCTTCATTGTCACCGTACCCTTGAACGAATCCGGAGCCGTCCCCGGGGCCATCACCTGCTCGAAGACCAGCGTGTCCGGAGACACTTCGCCGGCTCCGCCGAAATACAAGCCTCCACCTTCGGCTCCGCCATCCACCTGAAAGAATACATTTTCCACTGCGCTGGAGAGCTTCAGATCCTTTTTCCCATTATCGTAGATGCCGTTCTTCAGGTTCGGCGCTGCCACATGGAGCAGGAACGCAGCCCGGGTGCCGTCATAGAATGACTCGCTCACCTCCAGCTTCACATCCTCGTATGCAGCTGCGCTGCCGGCTTGGCTCGTCAATCCCAGCACACCCGCCGTCCGCAGTCCGATATCCGTTTGGATGCTGCTGAACAGGCTCCCCACAACCGGTATATTCTTGAGCGCACCGGCCATAACCGGCGAGACGAAGCCCGCACCCAGAACGCCAAACCCGATGAGGCCCGCTGCCGCCGTCGAAAGCATCAGCTGGCGGAGACGCCGAGTTCCCTTGGACCGGATGCTTCGCTGCGGCTGGCAGGTAAGCGCCGCATAGGTCTCGTCAAGACGCTCCCGCACAAGGGAGGATATAGCCTGATTCTCCATCCCGATAGCTCTCATTTCCTTCTCGATTCCTCCGAATTTATCCATAGCTCAACGTCCCCTCCTGAAAATGTGCGAATTGGCGAAGTAAAATTTCACGCGCCCGGTACAGCCGCATCTTCGCGGCGCTTTCCGTAATGTTCAATGCCTCCGCCACCTGGCGCAGCGGCAGGTCCTCGTAATAATGGAGCAGAACCACCAAACGCTGGGGCTCTTCCAGACGTTCCACGGCCTCCCGCAGATCAACGCTGTCATAGGCATCCGTGTGGACAGCAGCGGCTGGAACCTCGGCAACCACATTGGCGCCTGAACGCTGCTTCAGGATATTGTTGCATTCATTAATCACAATCCGGAACAGCCATGTCTTGAAATATTTCGGCTCCCGCAGAGACGGCAAGGATTTATACGCCTTCAGAATGCTCTCCTGCAGCGCGTCCGCCACATCCTCGTCCCGGTGCAGCATGGACTTGGCCATTCTGTACATGGAATGCTCCAGCTGCTTGATCAGGGCGACGAAGGCTTCGGCATCTCCCCCCCTGGCCCGCTGGATCAGATCATTCATCTCCATGTGGCACTCTCCTTTCTCTTGGTTTGTCTTTCTATATGTTAGACCCGCCCGGAAGACCGTTGGTCACTTCGCATCCACAAAAATATTTCCCGGGTGATACAATCCAAAAAAACCGCCACCGGAGGTGACGGACTTATGCGGCTTTATGAGAATGGCAAAACCCTACGAACCCACTTCTTGACTGTTCTTCTGAGCGCCTGCCGTCTTTCTATCCTCTTAACCCCTTCAAGGGTGCCATGTTCAAAGTAATAACGCCGCCGGGAGGGTGTTAAAGCCAGGCCGGTGTCGGGATCATTTGAATATTTATACCCCCGAACCTCCACTCCTGCGGCGGCATCACTTCGCAGCAAGGCGGAGTATTTCAGGAGAACCGGCTGCAAGGTATCCAATAATTCTGCAGGCATCCGGTGGAGATGATGGGTAAGCAGATGGGGCTCTTCCGGGCGAAATCCGCTGAGGTGAAAGAACACTACAGGCTTGTCATCTATCCAATACTGATTGTCCCTGTAAACGATATCCCGTTGAAACAAATTCCAATGGGCCACATTATATTGGGGGGCATCCAGGCTCTTGAAGTCGTCATGAAACAGCTGAACCAGCATAGGCAGCAGCTTCTGGTCACAGAACATTCTTGCGGCCAGGTCATCGAAGCAATACCGCTCGAACCGGCTGATCAACCAATCCAGCATCATCAGGGAACGCTCATGCTTCCTGAACATCCAGAACCCGCTGTTGTAGAGCCCCACCTGAAGCAGCTGCAAGTCATCCGGCTGCTGCCCGTCCAGGGGAAGCGGCTTCGTAATGTGGGGTGTTAAGCTGAACAAGCAGGCATCCAACACAGAGGAAGCTTCCTGGAATGCTCCAGTCACATAAATATCCGCATCCAAATAAATAATCTTCTGCACATCATATTTCAGCATGAGATGCTTCAGGAGAGAAGGCCTTACCGCATTGCACAGCTCGAAGGCACTATAATAAATCACCATGTGCTCCAAATTCTTCATACCCAGGTCTTCCAGGAATACGGGTTGAAAGGGCAGGCCGGAATAATCCTCCTCACTGGGATCCCCGTCAACCACCAGACCATACAAGGGGCTCTCCGGATGATGCTCGGCTATAGACCTGAAGAGCACCATAGCTTGCTGGAGATAGTCCCTGGTTATAACCGTACAGAATGATAACACCCTTCCACCCTCCAGCTATTCGTCATTGTGCCGTCTTATCACATATGGCTGTTACCGAAGCTTCAATCCGCTCCATAAACATGTCAACCATCCGTGACATCCCGAAGTTACGTGACTGCCGCAAGCCTTTCTGTATAAGCTCTTGCCTTAGCGTGGGGTTTTTTACGATGCTTCGGACCCCTTCCAGAATCGACGCCGAATTTACAGGATCCACATAAACCGCAGCATCTCCCCCTACCTCCAGCAAGGCGCCTGTAGTCGAGGTGAGGACCGGACAACCCAGAGCCATGGCCTCCAACACGGGCAAGCCAAATCCTTCATAGAGAGACGGAAACACTAGTCCCAGCGCCTGTTTATATAGAGATACCAAAACATCATCCGGGGCATCGAAAAAATGTACACGGTCCTGAAGCCCCAGCTTCTTCAGCAGGGCCTGCTCCCATGGATTCGTCTTCCCAGTGCAGACCAGGTGAAGATCAGTTTCTTCCTCACGGAGCCAACGGGCAATACAATGGACGAAGAAACGGAAGTTCTTCCGGCCTGTCCGGTCGCCGACAAAAAGCAGGTACCGCCGCGGCAGCCCGTGAATGGGACGTTCCGCATCAAGAGACAGCAGGTTGCCGGTGTGAATCACGTGTATGCGGTCCTCTTCCGCCTGCGTTAAGACAAGAATATCGGCCTTGGTCTGATTCGATATGGCCACCACGGTGGATACATGATCGATGAGATAGGCAAGCCTGTCCGCATTGCTTCCGGACGGATCATACAGACCATCCGGGCCTAACACGCACCTCATGGTATCATGCACCACCATAATCGACGGCTTATGTTCGGGCAGCTCCATCAGGAACCGGTCCTCGAATACAGGCGAGGTGATAAAGACCGCATCATAATCCCCCCTGCCCAGCTTGAGCCGGTACCACTTCTTGGATGCCCGGTTAAGCAGGGCTTGGAGCCTGTTCCAACCC
>JAEWMH010000038.1 GCA_023393235.1 Bacillota bacterium
GTGCTGCCGCCTTCTACGGCGCTTCTGGCGATAACGTCCTTCACCAGCGCCCTACCGATGGCCCAGACATCCACGCCGGCATGCTGCTCGAACCGTTTATCCTCCGTGGCGATAAACGCATAGGCGACCTTTTTCGGAATTTCGCTTTTATCCACCAGCTCCCGGTTTTCCCGGCCCAGCACCGACACCTCTTTATCATTGATATCATAGATAATGGAGGCTTCCATCATATCCATCTTGTCTTTGTTTTCGTTGAAAATCTTCTGGCCGTTATAAATAATGACCATGTAACCAATAGTAGCGCATACGATGGCGATTGCCGCGGTAATGCCCATTGCGATAAACAGCTTGCCATAGGAAAAGCGGCGCTTGCCCGGCTTCTTGGTTTTTGTTTTGGCGGGTTTTCGGTTGGCCACCTCTTCATCCCCCTGTCTCTTTGTCGGATACGTCCTGTGAATAATAAGAGCAACCCCTTGAGTTAGGGATTGCTCCTCAGGCGCTATTCTATTTGACGTGCCGGATATGCAAAAGGTTTCGTTTTCCAATCCAGGCAGACGCGGACCGCTTAGTCGTTATTGACCTCCTGGTTGAAGGAAACTGGGCGGAGCGGCGTAAAGGTGGAAATGGCGTGTTTATAAATCATCTGCTGCTTGCCTTCGCTGTCCACGATAATCGTAAAGTTATCGAAGGCTTTGATTACGCCGCGGATCTGGAACCCGTTGGTGAGATAAACCGTTACCGGGATGTTTTCTTTGCGGAGCTGATTTAAGAAGTTGTCTTGGATGTTAATGGACTTGTTCATGGATGGAATCCCCCTTCAAAGTGTAAGACGCCTTATATGTCAAATCTGCGGATATTCATGCTCTCCAATATATTCCGTAAGACCTTCGAACTTTCCTGCTAGTATTTCATGGAATTTGTGCAGGATACGTGAAAGTTTTGCATGTTCCGGTATTTCAATCCAGTTAATTTCCTTCATATGGCGGAACCATGAAAGCTGGCGTTTGGCAAAATGTCGGGTGTCCCGTTTCAGGAGCCGGACCGCCTCGGGAAGGGTTGTCTCCTGCTCCAGGTAAGCGGCAATCTCCTTGTAGCCCAATCCCTGCATGGAGATATGGCTTCGGGTCAGCCCCCGGGCCATAAGCCCTCTCACCTCGTCCACCAGGCCCTCGTCCATCATCTGGTCAATGCGGGCTTCAATACGGTTATATAAAATATCCCGATCCATTGTCAAGCCTACGAGGCACAGATTGTAAGGTGATTCTCTGGTTTGACCGGCAAGCTGCTCGGTTAACGTACGTCCTGTGAGGTGAAACACCTCTAGCGCCCGGATTACCCGCCGGGTATCGTTGGCATGAAGCCTGCCGGCACTGTCCGGGTCTATCTCGGCCAGCCGGGCATGGAGAGCCTCCGACCCATGCTCCTCGAGAAACAGGCGCTGCTCCTCGCGGAACGCCTCATCAGAGCCTACCTCACTGAACTGGAAGTCATAACAGATGGATTCAATATACAGCCCCGTGCCCCCGACAATAAAGGGGACCGCACCACGGCTGCCGATGTCAAAGATCAACTGCCGCACTCTTTCTTGAAATTCAGCCACCGAAAAAGGGTAATCCGGATCGCAGATATCCAGCATATGGTGGGGTACACCCTGCATTTCTTCACGGGTGATCTTGGCAGTCCCGATATCCATTCCCCGGTACACCTGCATGGAATCCCCCGAAATAATCTCGCAGCCGTAGCGTTTGGCAATTTCCACGCTCAGCCCCGTTTTGCCGATGGCGGTTGGCCCCAGAAGCACCAATAGCGGCGGCTTGTCCCCGGGATGACGGAAGAGTCCGGCTTTATTCATACATCCATCACTCCGTATGCAATTTTCGTATTTGGCCGGAATAACATGCGGAAGCCCAATCGTTCGAACTCTCCGCTCTCCCGGTGCTCCTTCAGCACGACCTTGCGCCGGGCAACCCGTCTGGCCTCCTGAACCGCCTGAGTCAGCAGCGCGCTGTCGTTGGCAATGGCCTTTAAGGGAGCAAGGGCGTTGGTTTCCTCAATGGTCTGGCGGAACATGGGATCAAAATAGACCACATCCACACTGTTGTCGGGCCGCCGCTTTAATTCGGCCAGATGGTCGGTCTGGATCACTTTTACCCGCCGCATGGCCTGATCAAGCACTTCCAGCCCGGATTCGTAGGTTTTTAAGCCATCCTCTACCAAAAGGGCAACCAGCGGTTCGCTTTCCAGCGCTGTGACCTCGCCTGCCGGGCCAACTGCATACGCAAAAAGAATGGATTCCGAGCAAAGTCCTGCTGTGCAGTCGAGGATCGCATCCCCCACCCGCACCTCTGCCGCATCCAGCAAACCGTCGGCCATTCCCTGCAGCAGGCGCTTGATCCGCACTTGGGCCGAGCTGGGATGAAAGAAAAAGGGATCCTTGCTTCCTTCGGGAAAATACCGCAGTCCCAAGGTAGTCGCAACAATAATGCCTTGAGTGCCATGCTCCCGCTGAAGGCGGGGCAATGAGGATTGTCTCCGCTGCACATACCGGCAGCCGAGCCTTGCCGCCAGGCTCCGGGCTTGGTCCAATTCCGCAGCCGACGGGTGATACGAGGTGGTTACAAACATGATTTTTTTCCATTCCCTGTCAATATGTTAGCATAATTCCTACCCATTATAAACCACAATCCGCGGAAATGCGAATCGGGCGTATGGCTCATGGCTCATGGCCGTGACAGACAACCTCCGGTACTCATCTACTATAATAACTCTTACCGCAAAGGAGAGATAACGATGAGCCGAAACTTCCGCCGTGTCCATAAGCCCGATGTGGTTACTGTGCGGGTCGCCACCGTTGACGGTGTACTCCGGATTACCGGAAGCTGTGTCGTCGGCAGCGCCACCCCCTGCAAGGAAGAAATCCAAGTGGGCAAAAGGCTGTCCGAGGCCCATGCCTGTTTGATCCGCCACGGATTTACGCGGATTACGGAACGCACCAATGTCCGGGTTTACCGGCGTTACCACGGTAACCCGCCCCGGCCGCTTCCTCCCCGCCCGAAGCCATGCCCTTGCCATCACCGTCCCCGTCCCCGCCCCTGCTGATTGCGGAGGGCACAGAATCAAAAAAAACGGACCAGGTATAACTCCGGTCCGTTTTTTTGTGCTGCGATGCCCGTTTACATGACCCGCTTGAACATCTTTTCCAGCTCGTAGGTGGAGAAGCTGATGACGATTGGCCTGCCGTGGGGGCAGGTATACGGCATTCTGCAGGAGGACAGCCTGTCCAGGAGCGCCTCCATCTCCACCCGGGTCAAGGACTGGTTGGCTTTGATGGAGGCCTTGCAGGAGCATAAGGTGGAGGCCTTTTCCCGCAGCTTCGACAGGTCCACCTGCTTGCGTTCGGCCAGCACCCACTCACAGATCTCCGTGACAATCTCCCGCTCCTCCCCGGGGGGAAGCCAGTGCGGATAAGCCCGGACCAGAAAGGTGCTGCCGCCGAAGGCTTCCAGATAAACCCCGGATTGTTCCAGTACCGAAAGCCTGCCCTTCAGCACCTCTGCCTCTGAGGGAGTAAACTCCAAGGTGATGGGCACCAGAAGCTCCTGGCTGGCTCCCTGGGGACGTCCGAACAGATCATAATAATACTCGTAGTTGATGCGTTCGTGGGCGGCGTGCTGGTCAATCAGGTACAGCCCTTCCGGATTCTGCGCCACAATATAGGTGCCGTGGAGCTGGCCGATGGGGTCCAGCTCCGGCAGCTTTGGCAGGCTGCGTTTCGTACCCGCAGGCGCATCCGCTCCTTCCGCCACACTGGCTGCATCGGCATCTTCCACATGCTCCAGCGAAACCAGCAGCTTCTGTACCGTTTCAGGCCGGGGCGGCTGCTCCCGCTGTGGTTGGTTTCTTGCCGGGGCCGGGTAACCGGCCGAAGCAGCTCCCGCACCGGAGGACGAGCCGGCTCCGGTGGAAGCAGAGCTGCCGGGATAACCGGCTGCTCCCCCGGTACTGCGGGAAGCTTGCTGCTCCCCGGGGTACGGCGTACTTGCGGATGGGGTGGCTTGCTGCTCCCCAGGGTACGGCGCACTTGCGGAGGGGGTGGCTTGCCGCTCCTTCCAAGTGCTCTCCAGCTCACGAGGCTGGGCAGGGCCCGGCTGCTCTCTCACCGGGGCTGCACCTGACGGAGCTTGAGCCTGAGCCTGAGGCCGGTACAGCTCCAGCTGCTCCTGGATCACCGCCTGCTTAGCCGCCGCCTTGGCCTGGGGCTGGGCTGCCTGCGGAATATGGGCGGTCCCCCGCAGGATGCGGCCAGCTGTTTCCTCTATAAATTCCAGCAGCTCCGGCTCCTTGCTGAACCGGACCTCCATTTTGGAGGGATGGACGTTCACATCTAACAGCGACGGCTCCATCTCAATATGCAGCACCGCTATCGGGAAGCGGTTGATGGGCAAGAGCGTATGGTAAGCCTTGACCAGCGCCTGTGCCACGGCATAGTTGCGGATATAGCGCCCGTTAATGACGGTGGAGATGGCGTGGCGGCCCGCCCGGGTTTCCTCCGGACGGCAGATATAGCCGCTGATCCGGTAATCGAGACTCTCCCCTTTTATCGGCAGCATCTTCTTGGCTACACCTGTCCCATAGATGGCGGCGATGACGGACAGCAGGTCACCGTTACCCAGCGTCTGGACCAGCGTATTCCCGTTATGTTTCAGCAAAAAGGCAATCCCTGGGTGGGACAAAGCCAACCGGTAGATAAAGTCGGAGATATGCCCCAGCTCGGTCTGGATGGTCTTCATGTATTTGAGCCGTGCCGGGGTATTGTAGAACAGCTCCTTGATGCGGATGTCCGTGCCCCTGCTGGCTGCCGCATCTTCATGGGCCAGCAGCTGGCCTCCGGCAAGCTCGATGCGCCGCCCCAGGCCGCTGTCGTCCGAAGCCGAGACACATTCCACCTTGGATACCGCCGCAATACTGGGCAGAGCCTCTCCCCGGAAGCCCAACGTCCGGATATGGAATAAGTCCTTGCCCGAGGAAATTTTGCTGGTGGCATGACGCTGGAACGCACGCTCCAGATCATCCGCCCCGATGCCGCTGCCGTTGTCGGCAATCCGGATCAGGGTCAGACCGCCGTCCTCCACCGTTACATCGATCCGGGTGCTTCCGGCGTCGATGGCATTTTCCACCAGCTCCTTCACCACTGAAGAGGGCCGCTCCACAACCTCGCCCGCCGCAATCTGATTGGCAATGTGGTCATCCAATACCCGGATCACACCCATATCAGTTCACCGCAGCAGAGCTCAGCACCAGCTGGTCCAATGTACCCTCAAGCTTAACGCCAGGGAAGCTCCGGACAAAAGCGGCGGCATCCAGAAGCAGGTAGTCCCCCGCCATCTTGGCCTCACTTCCTGCCATAAGAACCGGTGCTTGTCCCTTCACGGACAGCTCCACGCCCTGGGATTCGGGAACCCACTTCAATTCCGCGCCGGCTAATGCAGCCAGTACACGGGAATGCACCCACAGCTTGCCATTCTCTTCTACGGCGGGCAGGGAATCCTCCACCTTCATGCCATTCACCGTAACCACAGTGCGTTTTTTCTCCACCTTGAAATTCTGGACTCCCGCCAAACGCAGCACGTGGAGCAGTTGGTTCATACCGCCTTCCAGCTCCAGATCCGGCTTGATGCCTACCTTATTGACCGGATGGCCCAACGGCGTCAGATATTCTTCAATGGTTACCTTCAGCTTGGAGCCTTCGCTCAGGCTGTAGATATTCTGGACGCTGCCCTTGCCGTAGGTATTGGTACCGGCAATCACTGCCACCTTGTAATCCTGCAGCGCACCCGCCAGGATTTCCGAAGCGCTGGCGCTGTTCTCGTTAACCAGCACGTATACAGGCTGGGACAAGGTAGTGCCCCCGACAATATTCACCGGATTATCGGTTCCGTTGCGGGTTTTGGTGTGGATCAGAATCTTGTCCTTAATAAAATTGGAGGCCATGTATCCCGCGGATTCCAGGAGACCCCCCGGGTTGTCCCGAAGATCGATAACCAAAGAGCGGAAATCGCTCTTGGCGCGGAATCCGTCCAGGATTTCGGTAAACTGCTCATCCGAGTTATCGGAGAAGCTGTATACCCGGAGATATCCCACACCGCCGTCCAGATACGCACTGTCCACCACAGGCAGGGAAACAGCTTTCCGCGGCATGGTCAGAGCCAGCCGTTCGCCGCCGCGGAGCACAGTGATGGTGACATTGCTATTTTCCTCCCCGGTGATAAAGGTGACTACATCCTTGGCATTGTCTGCCGTGATCTCGGTGTCGTTAACCTTCACGATAATATCGTCGGCTCTAAGGCCTGCCGCTTCCGCAGAGGAGTTCTGGAACACCTGCTCGATGTAGACCCCTTCCACCGTATGGCTGATGAGAATGCCTACTCCGACATAATTGCGGGCCAGACTGCCCTCGAATTGGCTCCATTGCTTCTTGTCCATAAATTCCGTATACGGATCGTTCAGCGATTGCACCATGGCTTGAATGGCCGCATCACTTAAAGCCTCCTCCGAAGCGCCGCTCACATGGCTGGTGGACAGAATTTCCAATACCTGCTGCATCCTGTCCGAGGAAACACTGGCGTAGGCGCTCCAGGCGGGCAAGGCAAGAGTGGCTACAACCGCCGACAAGCCGATTTTCTTCCAGGCGGGCAAACGGCTTTTTCGGTCAGCCGCCCGGCTTTTATTGATTAAGGCGAATTTCATGGGTGAATCCCCTCTCGTCATGTCTATATAGGTTTATTTGCCGTCCAGCTTCCGCTTCAACTCATAAAGCAGGTTCATGGCCATCATGGGGGTCATATTCATCAGATCCATCTCCCGGATGGAGGACAGAACCCCTTCCGTACGTGCATCCTGCTTGCGTTTGGCCTTATCTGCTGCAGAGGGTTTGTCCTCCTCCAGTCCGAAGAGGCTCAGCTGCACCGCAGGCACTGTCTCCACCAAGGCTTCGGGAGCAGCAGTGTAGGCGGCAAGCGCATCGGAAACCGCAGGCACAAACTCCGGCTCCCCAGACTCCCGCTCCAGCGAAACCGCCGCCTCTACCGCCCCTGCCCGCTCCTCGAAGGCGGCCAGCAGCTGGTACGCCCGGTCGATGATGCCGCCGGGCAACCCGGCTATCCGCGCACAATAGATGCCGTAGCTGGTGCTGGCCGCACCGGGAATCAGCTTGCGCAGGAAGGTAACCTGGCCGTCGCTTTCCTTCACGGCCATGCAATAATTTTTAAGCCCGGCCAGACTCTCCTCCAGATGGGCCAGCTCGTGGAAGTGGGTGGAAACCAGGGTTTTGCAGCCCACCCGGTCATGCATAAATTCGATCACCGCCTGGGCGATGGCCATCCCTTCTCCGGTGGAGGTGCCTCTGCCCAGTTCGTCGATGATAACCAAACTTTGGCGGGTAGCCTTTTCCGTCATCACCTGGATGTCCATCATTTCCACCATGAAGGTGCTTTGGCCGCCAATCAGATCATCCGCCGCCCCGATCCGGGTGAAGATCCGGTCCGTCATGGGAATGACCGCCTTCTCCGCCGGCACGAAGCAGCCGATTTGGGCCATAATGCAAATAATGGCCACCTGGCGCATGTAGGTGCTTTTGCCTGCCATATTGGGGCCGGTAATCAGCAGCATGGGCCCGCCTTCCGCCGTCATGGCCGTATCATTGGCTACGAAGGAGCCGTCCTGCATCACAGCCTCCACCACCGGGTGGCGGCCGCCTGCAACGGTCAGATCATAACCCGCTGACAGCTCCGGCTTACGGAAGCGCCGGCGTGCGCTGACAGAAGCCAGCGACTGGTACACGTCCACGGCGGCAACCACTTCAGCAAGCCGCTGCAAACGGTGGACCTGGAGGGCAATTTTCTCCCGCAGCTCGTTGAAGAGGGCATACTCCACATCCACCATCTTTTCCTCGGCTTCAAGGATCAGCGCCTCCTTCTCCTTCAGCTCAGGGGTAATGAAGCGCTCCGCGTTGGCCAAGGTCTGCTTTCGTTCATACAAACCCTCCGGCAGGTTAGCCAGGTGGCTGCGCGTAATTTCGATATAATAGCCGAACACTTTATTAAAGCCGACCTTCAGAGAGCGGATGCCCGTGCGCTCCCGCTCCTTCTGCTCCAGCTCGGCCAGCCATTGTTTGCCGTTCTGGTTAGCTTCCTTCAGCTGGTCCAGCCGGTCGTTATAGCCCAGCCGGATCATGCCGCCGTCCCTGACGGAAACGGGAGGCTCGTCCACAATGGCAGAAGCGATCCATTCCTGGACATCAGCACACTCGTCCAAGCCGTCTACCAGAGCCGCAAGCGACCGTGATCCGGATTCCCGGCAGAGGCGCACCGCTTCCGGCATGCGGCTTAAGGAGATCTTAAGCGCAAGCATGTCCCTGGCATTGGCGCTGCCGTAAGACACCCTGGCCGTCAGCCGTTCCAGATCATAAACGTCCTTGAGGCTTTGCCGCAGGTCCTCCCGGACGATCAGATTATTGTACAGGGCATCCACAGCCTCCAGCCGCTCCTCCACCCGATCGCGGTTCACCAGCGGCTTCTCGATCCACCGGCGGAGCAGGCGACCGCCCATGGAGGTGACGGTTTCATCCAGCAGCCACAGGAGGGAGCCGCGTTTCGCACGGTCCCGCACTGTCTCCGTCAGCTCCAGATTACGGCGGGTAAACGGGTCCATCACCATGTACTGGGAGGGCCGGTAGATTTCGATCCGGGTCATATGCCCCAAGGAGCGCTTCTGGGTTTCGCCCAAATAAGCGATCAAATGGGAGACTGTCCGGCGGGTTAAGGCTGTAAGCTTCAGCAGCTCCTCTTCGCCGTACTGAGCTCCCAGCGCTTCGGGGTCCTCCTTGTCCCATACGGTGTAAACAGGCGGACGGAGGGCTGAAGCCCCATTTCTCTTCAGCCACTCCACCGCTTCCGCCGTGCCGATGATTTCCTTGGGCCCGTATACAGACAGCTCATCCAAAAGCGCCTCCGTACCCGGCAGCGCGGCCGTATACAGCTCGCCGGTGCTGATGTCGCATACGGCAAAGCCAATCCCATTCTCTTCCTTGACCACACTCGCTATGTAATTATTGACGGATTCGCTGAGCAGCTTGCCATCCATCAGGGTGCCCGGAGTGACAATACGCACGATTTCCCGCCGTACCATCCCTTTGGTCTCCGCCGGATTCTCCATCTGCTCGCAGATGGCAACCTTGTACCCCTTCTCAATCAGCCGGGCGATGTAGTTGTCCGCGGAATGATAAGGCACGCCGCACATGGGTATACGCTCCTCGGCGCCGCCCTCCCTGCCGGTCAGGGTAATTTCCAGCTCCCGTGAGGCCTGAATCGCATCCTCGAAGAACATTTCGTAAAAATCGCCGAGCCGGAAAAACAAAAATGCATCCGGTACCTGGGCCTTGACGGCCAGATACTGTTCCATCATCGGTGTATATTTAGCCATATCCATCCTCCGCCGTACTGTCGAACGGTCACGAAACATTTGATTTTCTTGCAGATATTCTCAAAACATATCATTAATTATAGCATGAATGCGGGGGGAGTGGCGCCTTTCTCTTGATAAGGCGGGATTTTCCACGGCTTGCGAAAATCCGCCTGTTCATCCCAGCCCTCCATACGGAACAGACGCTCCCGGAACGGCTCCAAGACCGCCCGGCTGTTGCGGTAAGCGGGCAGGCGCATCAGATCGGCCCACAGCTTGCGGACCACAGGCAGGAGCTCGGCCTTATCACCGTTATAATAAGCCCGTTGGACATCCAGATGATCCAGCGGTGTCTGCCGCAGCTCCCGGTAGTACAGGGCAACAGTATGCATCAGCGTCAAGACAGCCAATGCCAGCTCCGGATCGGACAGCCAGCTGGGCAGAGTCCGGTATTCGAAGCCGCCGTGGCGCTTGCGCCTTACATCCCCCAGGAATCCATACTTGGGCCGGCGTTGTCCGGCCGCCTCCCCCTCCGCCAAAACCAAAGGAAGGGCAACATAATTATCCAAGGCCCGGAGCAGATGATGATGCAGCCAAACCCCGCTGATATGCACATGCCCGCCTGTGGATAGCCCCTTGCCGGGCATACTCCCGGCCAGCCAGGACAAGGAGGTATCCGGAATTTGCCGCGCAGCCTGGCGCATGGTCAGGTACAGCTCCCGCACCAGCTCCCGTGGACTGTCACACGGTTTGGGCCGAAGCTCGGCCAAAGGATGGATAACCCGGTCACGGGACAGCACAACGGCGTCACAGCCGACCGTCCCGGACTTTTCCAGGAAACGGTTGGCAGGCACAAAGCCGCCGTCCGGACGGCGCAGCACAAACTCCGGATCAGCCCCCAGCCGGACACCCACAGGCGCAGCAAGGCCGGATTGCCAGCCCCCTTCTGTTTGTTCCGCCGCCTCCAGCTTCTCCGCATACCGGTTAATCGCCCCGGCAAACAGTTCCGCCAGCCTGTCATCCAGTACCGGACAAGCCTCCAGCCCGATCAGCACCGTGTTCCCCTCCCGGTTAATGCCCACCTTCACCAGTCCTGTACAAAGTCCCAGGGCATACACCGCCCTTACCGCATCCCGCTTGGCCCTCCGGATGTGATAGGCCTCCTGCTCCTCCGGCGGCAGCTCCCGCCATCCGGCCGCTCCGCCGCTTACAGGCGGGGACAAAGGCCTGCCCTTCCGGATCATACGGGCCCTGCCTCCGGCCGGCACCAGCGCGGCTGTGCCCGCTTTGGTCCAAATCGCCAGAGCATCCAGCTGGAAAACGGCCACCTGGAATTCATACGCCCATTCTTCATTCCCGCTGGCCGCCTTCATGCCGTTCTGCCGCCAGAATTCCCGGCAGGTGCGGCGGTGACCTGCCCGTATCAACGCTTTCAAGGGATTCAACACAAACAGAGCTTGGGCCTCCTGAGCCGGTACTCCCCATTGGAGAACGGCCTTGGGCGGCTTTCCTGATGGCAGCCGCTCCCCTGAGGGAATCCTCAAATAAAGGGGCAGCAAACCTACCGCCGCAACACCGCCGTATAATACAAACATGGACATGGCGATCCCGCCTTTTATGATTGGAGATTTGGATTCTTTAACAAAAAAGAGGGCATTCGCCCCCATCCGAAAAGCATTATGCGGCATATCCTGTAAGTAAGAAAAAGGATCTTCGTTGAACTAACGGGGGATCCCCCAAAAGGTACCGGAATCCGCTGCAGGACCCTTCGGGCTTTTGGGGGAAGGCTGTCAATTGTCCTCCAGAAGATCAGGATCCAAATCCTCATAGTCGCCGTCATCAGCGGCGGCATCGAAGTCCAGATTCTTGTCCTCGTCGTCCAGGTCATAAGGGCTGACGATGACCCGCACCTTGGTTTCCGCCACCAGTTCCACCTTGAACTCCCGCTCCACCCGGATCACAACGCCTGTGCCGGAGGAGGAAACCACTGCTTCAATGCAGTTGGGCTCCTGGGTAGCCAATGCGGATACTTCGGCGGTAATGCCTCTGTGCTTTTTGTCCAAATAGGACAGCGGCACCGTATCCACATAAGAGACCGTTTCTTTGGCTACATCAGTCTTCGTGTTCTTGTCGTAAGAGTACCAGATGTTGATATCGTAGGTTCCGACTACCTCAACGCTCTCGCCTGCTTTTTGGGCCTCGTATTGGTTGTTGATGATCCAGGCGCCAAGAATGCTGGTAGGAGCATGAGGCGGAACCACGGTATGACTCACTTGGCTAAACTTACGACCTTTGCCGCACACTGCTTTCGTAATAATCTCTCTTGCTTGCAAGTCTCTATCTGTATAAGTAGACATTCTGTCAACCTCCTCCATACAATCATTCAATGTAATTGTATGCAGGACATTCGTCTAGAGTGACAACTATTTTTGCCGGAAGGGACAAAATATGTTGCGGACAAGCCTACCTTCAGCCAGGTTGTGCCGCTTCCCCCTCCTGCTGCCGGATTTTTTTGCCCTTCCGGGACATGGCCAGGTAGGTTTTGAGCTCCAGGCAGAGCTGGAGAAGAGCGGAGCGCATTTCGAATTCCTCTCTGGTCCCGGGCAGCGGCATGGCTTTGAATTCCTTCTCCAGCTGCAGGAGGGACACCTCTACCTCCCCGGCATAATAATCGGATTTCACTCCGCCGCTTAAGGAATCGAACAGGCCCGCCACCGCTTCCCCGTGGGGCAGCGTCTGGTACACCTGGGCCAGCAGATCGATCATTCTCTGGATGGAATCAAAATGCTGGCGCCTCATTTCAAAATATGGGGTCCACTGGTCCTCCGCCTGAAACAGCTTGTTCTCGGCTGTGCGGCGGGATAGCTCCAGCCCCTCCTTGATGGCCTCCGGCGCCTCCAAAAGCTCATTGCCGTCCCAAACCGTAGCCGGATCCCGGAGATGATCGGCCATATGGAGGAAGATGGCGGAGAACAGCCCGTTTACCCTGCGTTTGGCGGCTTCCAGGTCCGCATCCGTCCGCGGCCGGTACAGCAGATTCATAATGGAAGCGACACCCATGCCGATTAACAGCAGCGCCACCTCATTGAACAGGTTGCCCCAGGTTACCGCCTGCTTGTCCACCATGTGGAACACCAGCACGGAGCTTAATACAATCCCGTCGCTTAGCTTAAAGCGGGCTTGTAAGGGATATACGATGAGCACAAACACCGGAATGGTCCATAGATGAAAACCCAGCAGCAGAAAAATAACCGAAGCAATTAACAGCCCCGACAAAGAAGCGGCAATCCGCACCAGAATGGTGTTGAGACTCCGCTTCAGGGTAACGTCAATCCCTAACACCGCTATAAGTCCGGCGCTTAAGGCATAATCCAGATGAAGCAGCTTGGCGGCCAGAATAGACAGATAAACGGCAGCCGCCGTTTTGACAAAACGGATTTCCACGATTCCGATCCCACTCCCTTCAAAACCTCATATTAACACCGTCTGCAGCGTGGTGTAAATGAACTGTTTTGGGGAGAGCTATCTCCGGGAGAGTCACTTGCCGGCCAACTGTTTGCGGTATTCCTTCGGGGAGACGCCTGCTATTTTATTGAACATATGCGTGAAATAATTGGAGTCGTTGAAGCCCGTCGCCTCGGAAATTTCGAATATTTTCATATCGGTGCTTTTGAGCAATAGCTTGGCTTTTTGAACCCGCAGATTCTGGATATAGCCGGTAACACTTTCCCCTGTTTCTTTTTTGAAGAGGTTGCTGAAATAGCTGGGGTTCAGATGGACATGAGCCGCCACCTCCGCCAAGCCGCATCCTCCCATATAGGATTCCTCCATAAACCGGATGGCCTGCTTCACCGGATTATCGTTTTTGCTGGCCAGCCATTTGTTGTAGGACTCCAGGAATTCATGGATGTATACCTCCAACCAAGCTGCAATATCCTCCGGTGTCACACATTTGTAGACCGTATCCCATTCGATGGGATGTACGGCCATTTGCCACTCGGGAAATTGGACCTGCACCAGCCGGAGAATGGCGGACGCCAGCAGCAGTGCTTCAATCTTAGCGGTTTGCGGCGGCAGACGGCTGATGCGTACGGCCTGCTCCTGCAGCTCTCTGCTCAGCCTGCCGTTATCCTCCGACATCAGCCAGGTGACAATCTCCTTCTCCTTCTCGTATAACGCCGTCTGATTGAGGAGGGATTCATTGGCGGTGCCGTGCCCCCTGTCTCCCTCCCGGAAATACCGTTTGTAGCCTTCCCGCAATTGCTCCATACTGCCGCACATCCCTTGAGCACTGCATTCAAGGACCAGCCTCAGATAATGCTGGACGGACTCGGAGAGGATCTGCTGCCAGGAGGAGACAGTTTCCGGCCGGGATGCATTCCGGTCCACCAATAAACCCCATTCCGAAGCATTCAGGGGAAACAGCCGGTAGCCTCCGGGAAACCACCGATTCAAGTGCTCTCCGGCGATATTCGTAAACGCAAACTGCAGGAGAGGCACATCCTGGGCGGAATATTGCTTCTCCGGGGGAAAATAGGTGGGAATACGAAGCACAAACAGCTCACACTTCCCCATCCGATGCAGCAGCGATTCCGCCTCTGCGTTGTTGCAGGGCATACCCATCATCGCCGAACGCAGCTCATTGTCCTCATGCTGCCGCTTCCAGCCCTCCACCACGAGCTGGGACTGACTCTCTTCAATCAGCTGCACATAAATCCGGTCGAGCACGCTTAATATATCCGTTTCCACACACGGCTTCGTGATAAAATCCAGCACCCCGAACTTGACAGCAGCCTGGGCATACGTAAAGTCCTTAAATCCGGTGACAATCACAATTTTAGTCATCCAGCCGCGGTTTCTTATTGCTTCGGCCAGCTGCAGGCCGTCAATATAAGGCATCCGGATATCCGTCAGCAGGAGATCCGGCACGTTGCCCTCCATTAATGACAAGGCATCCCGGCCATTAGCCGCTTCGCCTGTCACCACCCACTCGGCGGAACGTTTTCCTGCCAGCTTCAGCAATCCCTTCCGGAAATTGGGCTGATCCTCTGCGACAAAAAGCTTGCCCTTCATCCGTTCCCCCCCTCCCCGTTTTCCAGCACAGCGGCCTGAATCGGAAGCGTCATATGAACAACGGTTCCTTTCCCGGGACTGCTGGTAATCTCCACCCCATATTCGGGTCCGTACACCAATTCAATACGCCGCAGCACACTTTTGTAGCCGATTCCCGTTTTATTGCCATCGGTTGGTACCGCTTCCGCCTTCGTGAGAGCCTTTAAGGTCGTTTGATCCATGCCGCATCCGTTGTCGGCCACTTCAATATGCAGCGCCTCCTGCAGCATGTAGGCTTTAATCCGGAGCACCCGGTCCGATTCCATATCGCGGAAAGCGTGCACAAACACATTTTCTACCACGGGCAGGAGCAGAGACCTCATCATTCGCAGGCTCAATAAGGATTCCTCAGCCTGAATAATGGTTTCAATCTCGCCGGTGAACAGCTCTGTCTGGATTTTAATGTAGTTTCTGATCTGATGAAGCTCTTCTCCGAGAGTGGTATCGGTTTGCACGGATTTCAGGGAATATTTCAGCATTTCCGAGATCGCGTTGATCAGAAGCGCTGCTTCCTCCTGGTCGTCGCCGTACAGCTTCCAATACAGCTCATTGAACAGATTATGCAGATAATGCGGATTCAGCTGCGCCTGAATAGCCTTCAGCTCCGATTCCCGCTGGCTGATCTGGGCCAGATACACCTTATTGATCAGCTCGCTCACCTGCTCCGCCATACTGTTGAAGCTGTCGCCGATATAACCCAGCTCATCGCCGGAGTCAACGCGCACGCGGACTGAAAAGTCGCCGGAACGTAATGTTCGAAGCCCCTGCATCAGATGTGCCAAAGGAGTCAGGAGCGTCCGGGTGGATATGGTAATCAGCAGCGCACTGAGCAGGATCACACCGATTCCGGCTGCGGCAAACACCTGGATAATGTCCTTGTTCTTTCTCTGAATCTCCTGCAGAGATGCTCCGCCGTACAGGCTAAAGCCCGCCGGAATGAGCTCGTGGCGGACAAACAGATAGGTGATGCCGTTCATTTTGACGTACCGGGGATAAGGCTCTAGTGTCAGCTGCATAAGCTGGCCCATCTCGCTTTGGTCGGCATTGGAGTAAAGCATACTGCCCATGGGCTCCAGCAGCAGCACCTTGCCGTTCTCCGTAATATCCCGCAGCACCTTGGAAATCAGACTTTCCTCCATCACCAAAACCATGGTGCCATAAGGCATCAGCTTTTCATTCAGCATCCGCCTGGCTGCAACCAGAACAGTTCTGCGTCCGTCCGGATCAATGGTACTGGCCGCCTCTGCCCTGCCCCAGACCAAATTCCCCCTGTGGGGCTTCAGCTTGTCCATCATCCTGGCCAGATCATCCGCCCCCATTTCCCCAGACGCACCGTTTTTGGAGAGAACCGTCATTTCCCCATTTTCGTTATACAAAAAAACAGAGCGGATCGTCGGCGCATCCACCAAGAGCATATTCAGCTGCTCCTCCACATACTTGCGGTTCTTATATTCCGTATAGGGTTCGTTTGGAGAAGCAGTATTCTCTCTTAAGAATTGCTCGATATAGGGATTGAGGATAATGGATTGGGATACACGGTTGATTTCCTGGAAGGACATCTCCAGTCTGGCCAATGCCTGTTCGTTAGCGATGGAGAACTGCTTGCTGATTTCATCCTCCATTAACTGGATGTTGGACCGGTATACCATCCAGCCTGCCAAGGCAAAGGCAAGTGCTACCATACATGAGAGCAGCACGATCAGCTTAATCTTGAAGCTGCTCTTTATTTTACGGGCTATATAACCCGGCCAGCTTGCTGGATGCAATCGGCCCCCTCCTTAAATATCAATTTGTATTATAAAACGCTTCCTTCCCCGTAAACAAGGTTTTCCATAGACCTGTCTACTTGGGAAGGAAGCGCGCCACATCAGCGTTCCGGTATAGCTGTATTATTTTAGAGCTTCATACAAAGCAATAAGAGTAAGGGACTGACCGTATGCCATCGGCATGATGGTGATGTTTCGATAATGCTCCTTGTCCATTCCCATCCCGGTTCCGGCCGATACATTCAGCACGGTTCCATCCTCGCTGATATTTTGGCAGACCGCCTCAATGGCCTTGTCCGCAACAGCCTGATAGGAGGAATCCAGTAGCCCAGTTTTGATGCCCTTGAGGATACCCGCGGCGATGGCAGCCGATCCGGAAACCTCTTCATAGCTGGTCGGGTCCTGAAGAACCGTATGCCAGAGGCCGGAAGCGGCCTGGAGCGGAACCAGGGCATTGACCTGAGCCTTATACGTATCCACCAGGAATTGACGGACGCCCGGGTTCAACGTATCTGCGCAGGTTTCCAAATAATCTACCAACCCATAGGTAAACCAGGAATTGCCGCGGCACCAGAAGATGCTGCCGAAGTTATCGTTGCGCTCGAAGCTCCAGCCATGGAAGAACAGTCCGGTATGCTTGTCATACAGGTATTTGATGTGAATCAGGATCTGGCGTACGGCTTCCTGCTCCCACTCCGGCTTGTTGAACTTGCGCCCCGCCTGGTTCAGGAACAGCACCGCCATAAAGAGGGTGTCAATCCAAAGCTGGCCATTATGCAGGTGGACTCCATCCCGGTTGCCGATGGCAGTGACGGTGTGCTGGAAACCGCCTTCTTTGGTTTTCGGCAGCTCATGAATGAGCCAGTCCGCATGATCCCGGCATAGCCGCTCCAGAGGTTCGGATGCTTCAAGCTGGTCTAAAAGCAGAACCAAAGCCAGGTAAGGGGCGGTTGTATTAATGTTCTTGGACGGCAGTCCCGCCTCCAGATTGCGGGAATACCAGTTCCAGAAGAATTCCGTGTACCGTTTGCCGCCGTTTGCCTTCTGCAGCTTATACAAGCCATAAAGGCCAACTCCCTGGGGCCAATCCCATTCCTCAATGCCGAAATCCCGTTGGACAATCCCTTTTTTGGTATCGGCATGGACGACAGTTTTATCCTTCTCGTAGTCGCTGCCGCCCAGATTCATAAGCCTGTCCACAACCAGTTCGATTTTTTGCAGCAGTACTTCATTTGTCATGATGGATAAACTCCTTCTCTTACTTGTGTTGGGAACGGACCAGTTCCAGAATATCCTTGCCCAGGAAAGCTCTGTCCTTATTCTCTTTATACCAGGTATTCATGAATTCCTCAATTTGTTTGCCGCCGCCTCTTTCCCAGGCTGCTTTGGCATCCGCTACGGCTTGCTCAGGGGTATACTTGGGCCCGCCGATAATACCTTTTGTAAAAATGTCCTTCATTTCCTTGTCCACATTGGTATTAACTACGACCAAATCGCTGGGCAGGGTTGGCATATGCTCATAATGGCTCAGTGCGGGATATTGGGCGTCGGGGTTAAGCAGGAACTCGTCGGCCTTCTTCAGCATCTCCAGACCTGCCTTCTGGTCGGGATCGCTGACATCGAACGCGGTAGTGGAAATCAAAAGCGGATTCTCAGGGATGGAGTAGAACATGGAATAGTCCGCAGCCCAATCCAGCTCCTTGGCATTCTTCGCAGGATCAATGACCTTGGGGAAGCCGTCCGTTCCCTTCTTCCAGTGTTCTCCTTCCATACCCTTCTTCAGAATGAGACTGGTCTCCGGCTTGATAATAAAATTAATGTATTCCATAGCAGCCTTGGGATTTTTGGTCGCGGCGTTGATTACCGTGGTCATCTGCACCGGGTTCACCACATGATGGACGTATTGCCCCATGGCAGACTTGGGCTGTGCCATCGGTGCGATCTCCGCCTCCGGAACAACCTTTTTGAGGGTTTTGACATCCGTAACTGTATTCTCAAACCAGTTGGTAATCGCCGGAGGAAGATAAATGCCGATTTTGCCGTTCAGAAAATCCTGCTTGGCTTTGGCGCCATTTTTGTCTGCCAGGTAATCCTTATCGATAAGTCCTTCCTCAAACAGCTTTTTCTTAAACTTCATCGACTCCAGCGTATTGTCCCAGGTCCTTACAATTTTGTCGTCACTGGAGATTTTCCAGCCGTAGGAGCCGAACATGGAATCCACCATACCGTCGGAGGTGTAGCTCATATTGGTTCCGTACGTATCCTTCTTGCCGTTACCATCAGGATCCTGCTCTACGAAGGCCTTCAGCACAACCAGCAATTCGTCGGTGGTTTTGGGAACCTCCAGCTTCAGCTTCTTCAGCCAGTCCATCCGGATAAAGGCTACACTTTGCAGATGGGGTTCATTAATTTTGCCAATTTCATAAAGCTTGCCGTCCGGCTTGGTGCCGATCTTGCGGAGCTGGGGGTATTTCTCCAGCAGCTTCTCATATTCAGGTGCATATTTCAAATAATCGTCCAGCGGCATCAATTGCTTCTGCTGGTACAAAGTATTCCGGAACCCCGTATCATAATCATTGACAATATCCGGCGCGCTGCCCGAAGCGAACAGCACATTCAGCTTCTTGACCGATTCTGCCCGGGCAATGGGCACATACTTGGCCGTAACAGGAGAATGCTCATTGATCCACTTGGTCCAGCGGTTGTCCTCAACGGTTCCCTCCGCTGCGGGGATATTGCCTCTGTCATAATTGGAAACCGTAATAGTCGCTTTTTCTTCGGGTTTCCCTTTTGTCCCCTCTTCCTTTTGGCTGCAGCCCACTGCCCCTGCTGCCATCACCGCCGACAACCCCAATGCCACTGTGACCTTCATTTTTGTTGCGGATGATTGTCTTTCCATGTGGAGTCCCCCTTAATCTATGAGTGAATTCATTACTACCCTTTAATAGAACCAAGCATAATCCCTTTGACAAAATACTTCTGCAGGAACGGGTATACCGCCAGCATAGGCACAACCATAACCATAACGCCAACCGCCTTCAGCTTTTCGGACACCATTTCCTGCTGCTGCATCATATCCATGGCCGACACATTGAAATTCCCTTGAATCTGCAGCATACCCTGGACAATTACAGTCAAATTCTGCAGGTTCGTCTTGCTGATGTAAAGGATAACGCTCATGAACATGTTCCAGTAACCAACGCCATAGAACAACGTCAGTGTAGCCAGCATGGGGAGAGACAGCGGAAGGATGATGCGTGTAAGGAGTTGAACCTCGCCGCAGCCGTCGATCTGGGCGGAATCCGCCACTTCCCCCGGGATGCTCTCAAAGTAGCTTTTCATAATCAGCATATTATACGTGCTGATCAGCCCGCCAAACCAGAGGGACCAGTAGGTATTGGTCAAGTGCAGATTGTTCATCACCAGATACGTGGGGATCATACCGCCCCCGAAGAGCATGGTGAACAATGCGGCCGTTGTAATCGGCTTGCGGGCATAGAGATACCGGCGGGACAAGGGATATGCTGTCAGCACCGTAGCCAGCATGCTCAGCAAGGTTCCGATTAAGGTAATGGTGACGCTGTTCGTAAAGGCCCGGAGGGCCGGTGTATTCTCGAAAAAGTACCTGTATACGGTGAAGTCAAGCCCCACCGGCCAGATCCAGACCTGCCCCAGATCAACGGCATGTCCCGAGCTTACGGACAATGCAATCAGATGCAGGAAAGGCAGAATACAGGTGAGCGAAATCAGGATTAATACGATATGAATGAAGACGACAAACACTTTTCCGCCTGTGGATTCCTTCAAGAGGATGTCCCTCCTTTCCTTAGAATAGTCCCTGATCGAATTTACGGGCCAGTGCATTGGCAGACAGTACCAGCACCAGACCAACAAAGGATTCGAACAACCCCATGGCTGTGGTTAAGCCAAACTGGGCCTGCTGAAGCCCCACCTTGTACACGTAGGTGCTGATGACCTCCGCTTTCTCCAGGACCGTAGGATTCTGCAGATTGTAAACCTGGTCAAACCCTACCTCCATCAGGCGGCCCATACCAAGGATCAAGAGCAGGATAATGGTAGAACGGATGCCCGGCAGGGTGATATGCCAAATTTGTCTCAGCTTGCCTGCGCCGTCCATCCCCGCGGATTCGTACAAGCTGGGATCAATGCCGGCAAGAGCGGCAAGATAAATAATGGCGCCGAAGCCCATTTCCTTCCACATGCCGGAGCCGATGAAGATAGCGATCCATGAGTTGGCGCGGTACAGGAATGGAATCGGCTCCATTCCCCAATGACCCAGCAGCTTGTTGATGGTGCCGCCGTCGATGGAGAACAGGGTCAGGACCACCCCGGCCACGATAACCCAGGACAAAAAGTGGGGCAAATAAATGATGGTTTGAATCCAGCGCTTCAGCCAGTTTTTGCGGACCTCATTCAAGGCAATGGCGATAATAATCGGCGCAGGGAATCCGAAGATCAGATTCAGAATGCTCAAGGTCAGCGTGTTCCAGATGATTTGCAGCGTAACGTGGGACTGGAACAAAATTTCGAAGTATTTCCACCCTACCCATGGACTGTGCAATATGCCGTCATGGAAATTATAATTCTTGAAAGCGATCACAAGACCGCCCATAGGCAAATAGCGAAAGATCAAATAATAAAGGATTCCCGGTATAAGCATGATAAATAGAGGGATATTCTGCTTGAACCGCTTTGTCTGGTAAAATGCCTCTTTGGCTGCCGGCACTTGCCCCGTTCCGACAGCGGGTGGCGCTGTTTTCATGGTCTCTCCTTCTTTCTGCGGAATTTCGTTGTTGGATGGGATGTTTATAATGTACCGCGATTTTGTCATTCCGGGCCTTAAGAATCTTTAGGTGTTTCTATACGATTTTTGTTTCCCTTTAGAGCGGTTTCACCAAAAATAGCAAAAACCTGCGGAGATTCCGCAGGTTTCGATGGCAAATGATAAGCTTTCGAATGCAATCGGTCAGGTCAACAAGGTAATGGCCAGCAAATTGTACAGGACCAGCGGCAGGATTGCCCCGCCGGGGTTCACCGGACCATAGAAGCCGGGGCCATAGGGGAAGAACCGTTTGTTCAGCTCTTCATCCTGGGCAAGGCTCAAGTACACATTTCCGTCGTCGATAAAGACGATAATGCCTTCGTATTCATGCCCGTCTATGGTTTTTACCATCACGTGGCGGTTCATTAACCGATGCTTGCAGATGCCCTGCAGCTTTTCCCGTACCCCTTTAGCTGCCTCCACATGCTGATTGTCCGCCTGGTACACCACTTGACCGGGGGTATAAACGTTATTAGACATGATTCCCTCTCCTTTTGGATTGTATTTACCAGCGGTTGTTGAGCCGGTTCTCCAGCCAGGCCACAGCCTGGTACATCAGGGCAGCCACTACGGCAATCACCAGGAGGCTGGCAATCACCAGGGTAAAATTGAAGACCTGAAAGCCATATATAATCAAGTAGCCCAGCCCTTCCTTGGAAACCAGAAACTCGCCGACGATCACGCCGACCCAGGCCAGCCCTACGTTTACCTTAAGGGTGGAAACAATGGTAGGCACCGATGCGGGGAATACGGCCTTGCGGAAAATCTGTGTTTTGCCGCCCCCGAACACCCGAATCACCCGCAGATAATTGGCGTCCACCTCCTTAAAGCTGGAGTACACCACTAACGTGGTGATGATAACGGTGATGGCCAGCGTCATTCCGATAATGGAGGTATAACCGGGACCCAGGCCTACAATAAACAGCGGCCCCAACGCCACCTTGGGCAGACTGTTCAAAACGACAATGTAGGGGTCCAGCACACGCTCCAGAAACGGAGACCACCAGATCAGTACCGCCAATGCCGTTCCCGCCACCGTGCCCAGGATAAATCCTACCAGGGTCTCCCACACAGTAGCACCAATGTGGGGAAGCATCTCGCCGGTGGAAATTTGCTCGTACAGCAGAGTGAAGATCTTGCTGGGATAACTGAACAGCAGCACATCAATCCACTTCAGCCGTCCGGCCAGCTCCCATAAGCCGAAGGCGCCCAGCAGAATCAGAAGCTGGGTCAGGCGGACGAGACGGTTGCGTTTCTTTTGTGCCGCGCGGTATTCCTCCCAGACCCGGCGTGTAAGGGACAGGGGTGCAGAGGACTCCTTCATGGCCCGGGACCTCCCTTCCGCTCCGCGGCATCCTTCTCAATCGCCTCGAATTCCTGCCAGATGGTATGAAACAGCGGATGAAACCCCTCCGCCTCCCTGGCCAGAAACGGCGATTCATGGCGGATAACCTCCGGAACTGCGACTTCTCTGCGGGTCCGGCCCGGATTGCGGTCCAAGATGATGATTCTGTCACTCATGGCAATGGCCTCGGAGATATCATGGGTGACCAGCACTGCCGTTTTCCCGTGTTTCTTCAGAGTCATGGCCACCAGATCCTCCAGCTGCAGCTTGGTTTGGTAATCCAGAGCGGAGAACGGCTCATCCAGCAGCAGAATATCCGGCTTCACTGCAAGGGTTCTCACCAGCGCCACCCGTTGGCGCATTCCCCCGGAGAGCTGAGAGGGATAACGTTGGAGGGTGTCCGCCAGCCCCATTTCCTCCAGAAGATGAAGGGTGTATTCCTTGGATTGCGGTGTAATCGCCTTGCGGAGCTCCAAGCCCAGAAGTGCATTGTCCCAGATGGTACGCCACGGAAACAGATAATCCTGCTGGAGCATGTAGCCAATATGCGGCGACGGCCCCTCCAAAAGGGTTCCATTGACCTCCACCTTCCCGTCCGCAGGCTTGAAGAGTCCCGCCATAATGGACAGCAATGTGGTTTTGCCGCAGCCGCTGGGGCCGACAATACTGACGAATTCTCCATCCTTCAGGGTAAAATCAATGCCCTCCAACGCCAGCGTGGCGCCTTGCTTGTTGACATAAACATGTGTGACATCCTTCAAGCGGACTGAAGAGCCCATGGGAACGCCAGCCTCCAATCTACAGATCCCCGCAAAGTGATGCCTTTTCCCTGTGCTTTTCCGGGTACTTTGCGGGGGCCTTCAAATTTCTATTCCATAACCATTCACCCAACCAAACCTACTTCGCGGCTTTTTCGGCAAAAGAATTGTTCACCAGGTCCGCCAGGGGGACGCGGGTTTTCAATTCTCCTGCCGCCTCCATTACATCCTGGAGATTCTTCCACTCTGCTTCATCAATGACAGGGTCGGTGGCAAAGGAGCCCTGCTCCTTATAACGCTTCACCACACCCTCCACCACTGCTTTATCCGTGTTGGGGAAGTAGCTGATGATGGCTTCCGCTATCTCCGGAACCGACTTGGCCTCCACCCACTTTTGTGCCTTATGGATAGCATTGGTGAATTTTTGCACGGTGGCGGAATTTTTTGTGATGTAGCTTTTTTTGGACATAAATACAGTGTAGGGGAGTTTGCCGCTTTCCTTACCGAAGGAGGCGATGACGTAGCCTTTGCCTTCCTTTTCAATCACTGTGGCCTGGGGCTCAAACAACTGGACGTAATCTCCCGTCCCGGAGGTGAAGGCCGCCGGAATATTGGCGAAATCCACATTCTGGATCAGATTCAGATCCTTCTGGGGATTGATCCCCTTCTTCTTCAGGGTAAATTCCCCCGCCATCTGCGGCATACCGCCCTTGCGCTGCCCCAGGAAGGTGACCCCTTTCAGCGAGCTCCAGTCAAAGTTCGTGACAGGCTTGCGGGAAACTAGGAAGGTCCCGTCCGTCTGGGTCAATTGGGCAAAATTGATCAGTGGATCATCTGCCCCTTGGTTGCGGACGTAAATGGTGGATTCCGCTCCAACCAGCGCCACATCAATCTGGCCGGACAAAAGTGCTGTAGATACCTTATCCCCGCCGGCGATGGTTTGGAACTCTACCTTCAGCCCCTCCTCCTCGAAAAAGCCCTGGGACAAAGCCACATACTGAGGCGCATAAAAAATGGACCGGGTCACCTCAGCCAGACGGACAGTGGTTGAACCCTCCTCCTTCTTCCCTCCGCAAGCCGCAAGCCCCGCGGACAGAACCAGCACAAGAGCTATGGATAGCAAACCGGCTTTCCTTTTCATTGGTGTTCCTCCCTGATGGAATGTTTCGTTTCTCCATCCTATGCATCTGCCTATAGGCGGGTGAGAAACTTTTTGAAAACGTACTTGTGACGTACGTCACAAAATCATCTCTGTATGGCTGTACAATGTATTTATAGCGATAGGAAAAGGAGAGTGGAGTAAATGGAGAAGAAAACAATCCGTGAGTTCCAAGAGTTTCCGGAGGGCCGTTTTACCAAGCGGCTTCTGTTTAAAGAGGAAGGCCATGTCATATTTCTGTTGAATTTCGGCCCCGGGCAGCAGCTGCCGACTCATAAGCATCCGGGGGCAGACGTATACATCCTGCAGCTGGAGGGTGAAGGAGCCGTTACCGTTAACGGTACGGAATCGGCCCTGGGGAGCGGCGAGGTCGTTCGGGTAACTGGAGATGAGGAATTCTCCTACACCAGCGGCGGAAACGGCAATTCCACGCTGTATGTAACTCTGATCAATATCCCCGCACCGAACTACGCCGAGAATATTGGGTAAAATTTTTTTAGTAAAAGTAAATTATGAAATAAAAAAGCCCGGCCTCTTCCGCTATGGAAAAGGACCGGGCTTTCCGGCTTACCTATAAATGGTTATACGGCTTGCTTCCGCAAATCCTTCACCGGCACATTGGTGCTGAACACGGAATCATCACTGCTGACCTTGTATACCGGAAAAACAGGATCCGCCTCCACATTCATGAGGTCATCAAACAACGGTGCCTGCTGACGGTCTATGAAGATGGAGAATGGCGTCGCCTGCACCTGAATATCTGTGGGATAGGGCTGATCCAGCACCTGCAGTACCAATACGCCGTTGCAGCCGCAATCCTCCGTATCGTAGAAGAGCTTGAGTATGCCCTCTTTATTCCCCATCGCCTGTTTGATTTTCTCCGTGGTGAGTGCATTCATCCGCACTTCCATGTTTCATCGCCTCCCGGTCCATCCATGATGAAATGATTACAGCTTATAAATCTCCTTATACTTCTCCGTCAGATAGTCCACCAGATAATCCGGGCTTAGCTCCTCTCCCGTTACCCGGGTTACAATTTCACCCGGCGTATGGAGCATGCCGTATTGGTAGATCTCGTTAGCCAGCCATGCCTTGATGGGCAGCAGGTCTCCTTTGGCGATGAGCGCCTCCGCCTCCGGCAGCTTCTTCAGCAGGGTATGCCGGATCTGCGCGGCGTACATGTTGCCCAAGGCATAGGACGGGAAATACCCGAAGGAACCGCCGGACCAATGGACATCCTGCAGGACGCCTTCCCCTGCATTGGCCGGGACTACACCAAGATATTCCTTGTATTTGGCATTCCAAACTTCAGGCAGATCCGCCACCTTGACCGTACCGGCGAACAGTGCCTTCTCAATCTCATAACGAATCATAATATGGAGGTTGTATGTCAGCTCATCCGCCTCAATGCGGATCAGTGAGGGTTTTACTTCATTAATCGCACGGTAGAAATCCCCCGCGGCCACCCCGTCGAACTGGCCTTCGAAGATGCGCTGCAAATCAGGGTAATACCGGGACCAGAAGGCCTTGCTCCGCCCCACCATGTTCTCCCAGAAGCGAGATTGGGATTCGTGGATGCCCATGGACGTACCCGAGCACAGGTTGGTGCCCTCGAGCTCCTTCATAATATTCTGTTCGTACAACGCGTGCCCGCCTTCATGGATGGTGCCGAACAGGGCGCTGACCACATCCTCCGGCAGGTAGCGGGTGGTAACCCGAACGTCTCCCGGATTCAGCCCGGTGGCAAAGGGGTGCACCGTCTCATCCAGACGGCCTGCGTCAAAATCATAGCCCATTTCCTTTAGAATAAACAAGCTGAAGGCCTTTTGCTGCTCCTTCGGGAAGGTCTGTTGGAGGAAAGAGGTGTCCGGCTTATGCTCCGCATGGACAATCGCCTCCACTAATGGCACCAGCTTGCTGCGCAAGGCGCCGAACAAACGGTCCAGCTTCTCTTCGGTCATACCAGGCTCATACATATCTAAAAGGGTGTTATATTTAGAGCCTTCATATCCCCACAGCTCAATAAACTCCTGGTTAAAGGCCACGATGCGCTCCAGATAAGGCTGGAAGGTCGCCCAGTCGGACTTTTCCTTGGCCTCCTCCCATGCCGACTCTGCTTGCGAGGTAAGCACGACATATTCCTGATACCGCTCCGGCGGAATTTTTTTGCTGCGGTCATATTCCTTACGGCTTTCGCTGACCATCTTCCGGCTTATGGTATCCAGCTTCTCTGCATACTCCGGTTTTTCCAGAGTGTCCAGGTATCCGCCCATTTCATCGGACACGGTGAGCTTGAACATTTCGCCGGACAGCACCCCCACTACCTGGGAGCGGCTTTCTACGCCCTTCTTCGGAAGACCGGTCCGCATATCCCAATAAATCAGCCCCACAGCTTCCTGATAGCTGCGGATTTTGGCCACCAGTTCACGGTAACCCTGTAACACCGAATCAAAATCAGCCATACCTTGTGATCCCACCTTGCCTGTTTTAAAATTATGATACGTTTTTTTAAAATCCTTTTCAACTGAAGCGGGTTTTGTGATAGAATACTCATTAATATTTTGAATAGCATGTATAATTATGCAGTTGGGAGGCAACGCCATGTCGCGAATCACGGACATCCTGAACCATAATCAAAGCTTTGTGCAAGAAGGGCAATATAAGGAATATGTCACCGACAAATTTCCGGACAAAAAAATCGTCATCCTGACCTGTATGGATACTCGTCTGGTGGAGCTGTTGCCCAAAGCCATGAACCTGCGCAATGGCGACGCCAAAATTATCAAATGCGCCGGCGCCATCGTCTCCCATCCCTTCGGGAGCATTATGCGCAGCATCCTGGTAGCTGTGTACGAGCTCGGCGCTACGGAGGTATTCGTGGTCGGGCATTATGATTGCGGCATGACCGGACTGAGCTCGGGAGAAGTGCTGGAAAAAGCTAAAAAACGGGGCATCCAACCCGAGGTGCTGGAAACCATCGCCCATTCCGGCATCGACCTGGAGCGTTGGCTGACCGGCTTCGGCAAAGCCCAGGAGGGTGTAGTCAAGAGCGTTTCCTTGATCAAGAACCATCCCCTCTTGCCCAAAGAAATCCTCGTCCACGGGCTCATTATTGACCCCACCACCGGCAGGCTGGATCTGCTGTCGGAGGACGGGATAGCCGCGGCGGCACAGCCGGAGGAATAAAAGGAACACCCCTGCTGCAAGCTTGCGCTTGTGCGGGGGTGTTTTTGCGCAGGGACCTACCGGTTTGACTTATTTGCCTGTACTAAACTCTATGGTCTTTACAATTGTGCTTACCTTGTCATATTTGTTCTGCGCGGTAATCACGATGGTATTTTTCCCAGAAATCAGGTTTAACTGATGAGAAAATGCACCGAGGGTGTCCACTTTCACCTTTTCTCCATTCATATATACTTCTACATCCTCATCGTTAGTATCTTTCACGATGCCGGTTATCTTGACGGTATTGGACTTCGTGCTTTCTGGAACGGAATCCACGTTCAGCACAGGCACCAGGGGAGTGAACAAAATCTCCTTAGTGATATCTGCACTCCTCCCATCGTTTGTGACAGCATAAAACCGAAATAAATTTACGCCCGCTTCTAAGCTAACATTCATGTTAAAATTTCCGCCACTAAGTACATTTATTTTTTCACCATTAATATAAAACTGCGGATGTGTACCGGATTCTTCATCAATTACTCTGCCCGACAGGGTAATTTTGTTGAGAGTTGCAGTCCCGGAAAAACTGTAGAGGCTGATTTGAGGGAATGCTTGTTCGTATACTAACTTCCGACGAACAAATTGCACCTTCCCTGAAGACGGGGTGACGGCAATAACAATATTGTACATGCCTACTTCTGGTACCCTTATATGGGCCTGAAAAGCACCATCGACCACTTCCAGCTTTTGTCCGTTTAATACCACTTCAGCTCCGGCTTCAACTTTTCCGGTAACCTCGAAGACATTTGTTGTAACTTGTTCGGGAAGATAAATCTGCTGATTCAGTTCCGTATCTTCCTCTGTCAGCAGAACAGCACGGTACATAATGCTGGCCACTTCAGCCCTGGTAATGAATGCTTTGGGGGCGAACATGCGGTTTGCCTGGCCCTGCACAAGCTTCAGCTCTACAGCAGCCGCAACCCCATTCCGGTATTCTTCAGCGATTTGCCCGGCATCCCGGAAGGTACCGTCCAAAGCAGTGGGATCCGTCCGGTCTGGTGCGGTATACCCAAGTACATGGACTAACGCTGATGAAAACTCTTCACGAGTAACTGGCGTTGTGGGCTTAAAATCCTTTTCATTCCCTACAAAAGGGTTTGGATAGATACCGCGGACGGCCTCAATATAAGGGGCAGACCATCTTCCCGGCTGGATATCTTCATAAGTGGGTATCCGTTTGCCATTGTTCCATTCTAAGGAAAAGGCTCTTGCCAATAAGGAGGCAAATTCCTCCCGGGTAATACTATTTCCCGGCTTGAAGGTAAATTCATCGTACCCATTGATAATGCCAAATTTAGTCATATTGTAGATAGCATTTGAGGCCCAGTGGTTGCCTACATCAAGAAACACCTGATCGGTTACTATTGGCTGTGTATCCAAGTCAATTATTTGCACGGTGCTGTCATGGGCTGAAACAGATGCAGGAAGCAGTAAAAGCACGATCAGTATCCAAAATGCTAGCTTGTTTATGTGAAAGCTCATCCAACTCCTCCTCGTAAAGGAAGAGACACAGACTTTCATCCTGTGCCCCATCCTTTCGACTCAACACAGCCGTTAATCTAGATTGATAGTAGTTTCCCCCAAATAACGAACAGTGTTTTCAAACTTCTCGTATATTTTGATGCGGTTGCCTTCAGAAAAGCTGTCAGTATCCTTAATATCCGATGGTGATACCTTTAAGGTTTGTTTGACATTCACATCGTCGGTGCTTTCAAAGGCCCCAGTTCCTTCTAGAGGGATATCGAATGTCTTCACAATAGTATTGTTGGCATCCTCCACTTCAAAGTACAAAGACCGGTTTGTGGAGTTGTGCAGTGTACCACTCAATTTCTCCTGCTTATATCTGAAGCTGAAATAATACCCGCTGGAGGTTAACAATCGGTCTATAGCGCCAATCTTGATGTTAAAGGGAAAAACCGATTCATTGATGATCCATGTTTCCCCATTCAATGGTCCAGGCTGGTTGGACGATTCGCTAAACTTGTATTTATGGGCCGGTGAAAAAATCTGGTCTTTGATTTGGGGACCAAAAACCACATATGCATTTTTGTCCAAAACGCCGAAGGGAAGCTGGGCATACAATGTGGTCATAGCCTGGCCATCCTTATTCAGCTTTCCTGTAGGTGAGGAGGCGGTTAGCTCGTAAACTTCTCCATTGGAGGTTTCTAGGTAACCAACGTAAGGGACAACATTGCCGCTGCGACTCATCAGATTTTTTTGGTTAATCCGCACCGCCGCTGTTACGGTGGAGTCACCAGGTGTTAAACTCCTGTATTGCTTGACCTCCACAACCGCCCCTGTAGATACTCGGCTAGGGTCGGACACCATCCAGGTATTGTTTAAGGTCACAGTAGAAACAGCTTCATCCTGGAGCATGTAATTCACACGCAGCCATTCCTTCTTCTTCGAAACGGTGCCGCCGCTTTCTATGCCTTCGCCTAGAATCAGCTTCCCGGAGGACATTTCCATATCGTAGGGGACAGTGGCGAATACATACAGAGTCGCTTTTTGACCCGCATTGATGTAAGCGGAGGTTTGCACCGCCTTGACGGTGGCATCTACCGTGTTTTTGCCGTCATAATAACCGCCGTACAGGGCAGGAAGCTTGACGGATTCGGCTTGCGGGTTATGCACTTGAACCTCGCTCATCAGGATATCATCCCCGGAGCCGCTCTTCAGGCGATACGAAGCGTTCAGATTAATCTCCAGCTTGCCAACAGAGGTGGCATAAATAGAGCTTCCGCTCTCCACGGGAGCACCGGTTCCGGCATCTGCGGGCAGATTGGCCACGAATACCGGGACACTGACAGAAGCGGATTTAGCTTCCATCACCACCAGTTGAACTGCAGAGCTGTCAATGCCGGTGGGCAGGACACCACTGTAATAATAGGTAGTGCTTTCCCCCGGAGCCAGGTAATCCGGATGGGACGCGGAATCCTCAGCGACCACAGTCAAGGTGCTGCCATTGGACTGGTAGAAAGCAGTCAGAGCAGGCACACTGACAGCCTTGGTGCCGTCATTCTTCAGGGTATAGACACTTTCTGCAGAGACACCGTCCGCTCTTGAAGCTATACTTACCGATTCCACAGTTGCTGTCAGTCCGCTGCGGTTGGAGGAGTCGGCTTGCAGCTCTCCCTGGTTATAGGCGGTAATATATCCGCCGATGGGCAGGGATTCCAGAACCGCCGCTGTACTGGTGGTAGAGGCATTGGTGCTGCTGGCGGTTGTGCCGTTGGAACCGTTGGATGTATTATTGCCGCTATTAGCGGAAGTTGCAGCTGTCTTTTTGCTGAAGTCGATAGAAAGGACTCCGTTTAAGGACAGCTCACCTACCGGAAATTCCAGTACCACTGTGGATTTCTGATGCGGCAAAAGCATGACATCACCGCCGTACACGACAGAGCCGCTGAAGGTCAAGTCTTCTGCGTTTTTGAGCCCGGCTTGCAGCGCCGACGGAAGCTTGAAGCTGCCGGTTCCCAGATTCTCTACCATCAGCTCCGCATACACGTTCCAGTTATCCTTGGCATAAGCATGGTACGCCCGCTGCAGCTCAAAGTTAACAAGGGCATCTGTGGCATAGCTGCTGTCCACTTCACCCAGCGCCACGATAGCTGATGGTTTCGCTGTTTGGCTTGCTTCCGCCGCGGCAGCGACAGAAAGCATGCCGATGGAGCGAATATAGCCGCTGACCTTCATATCCCAGGCATAAATTTCCACCTTTAATTGTTCCAGACTAACGCTGGCGGGTAGTTTGGCGGAATACTTCACCTGCTTGGTGCTGTGGGCAGGAACACGGGAGCTGATTTTCTCCGTCAACTCCACTCCGTAGCGGTTGCCAGCCTCATCTCTGACCGCTACTCCGTATTGGTTCATATCTACTACATAATCCGAATCATTCACCAATTCTACGGTAAAGCGGAAGGAGCTTTTTTCGCTTCCGGCGGATAACTGGACCTTCTCCAAGGTGTAGTACACGTTGGAATCCAGGAACACGCCTTCCTTGCCGGCTTCCGCCCTGTTCCCCCATACCGGGAGAAGCATGGCCAGTGCCAGGACAAAAGCCAAAGCACCGCTCCAAATCCGTTTATGATTGCTGAATAGCTGGTTTTTCGTCAAAGGGTTCTACCTCCTGTAGGCTTGCTTTCAAGTCAGTCTGTTAGTTCTGGTATTAATCAAAACGAAGGGCATCAATGGGACGCAGCTTGGAGGCTTTGTTAGCCGGGTACAAACCGAATAGCACCCCGACCAAAACGCTGAACAGAAAAGCCGCCAGACTCACCCACAGAGAAACCTGTGTAGGCATGGAGCTATTGAAGTATTCGATCCCGTAGGATATCCCGATGCCGACCAAGAGCCCGATCAGTCCGCCCAGACCGCTGAGCACAATGGATTCCACCAAAAACTGGAACAGAATATTTCTCCGCTTCGCCCCGATCGATTTGCGGATCCCGATCTCCCGGGTCCGTTCGCTAACCGTAACCAGCATAATATTCATTATGCCGATGCCGCCGACCAAAAGGGAAATCGCTGCAATCCCGGCCAGCATATACGACATTTGCGCTGCAATGGCTTCTTGGGTTTTCATCATTTCATTCTGGTTCAAAATTTCATATCCGCTGTCGGACTTAAACTTATAATATAAATATTCCTTCAGTGTCTGCTCCGCTGTGGCTACATCCTCCTTGGAGGCCGCCTCCACATAGGTGGTACGCAGGCTTCCCAGCTTAAATTGACGCTGTGCGGTGGTCAAAGGCATGATGACCGTGGTATCGATGGAAGTATTATTGATGTTCTTGCCCTTCTGCTCCATAACGCCGATTACCGAAAACACCACACCGTCAATATTCACCTCTTGGCCTACCGGATCCAAAAATCCGAAGAAGGTTTTGGCCACATCGCTGCCCAGCACCACCACATTGTTACGGAACTCCAGGTCCGGCTCCGCAATAAACCGCCCGGAGGCCATGGTTACCTTGTTCATGCTACCATACCGGTCATTGGTTCCGATTACCGAATAGGAGGCTTTGGTCCGGTCATATTTCACATTGGAGCTGCCCTTACTGATGGTGGGAGCCACCCAATTGAATTCCGGAAACTGCTCCAATTGCATCAGCTCGTCATAATTCAGTTGGGTCGCCCGGCCGGTATTCTGGATGTTTACAACCAGAAGATTGGTGCCCAAGCCGGAGATTTCATCCGAAACCTTGGCGGTGGAGCCTTGGCCGATGGCAACCAATGCAACTACTGAGCCTACGCCGATAATAACCCCCAGCATGGTCAGGATGGAGCGCATGGGGTTGGAAATCACCGTGCGCAGCGCCATACGGACTAATTCCCATATTTTCATTTCAACACCGCCTCATCCTGCATGGCTTCTTTCCCAACGCCATCATTACGGTGATCGCTGATCAGCTCGCCGTCCCGGATGGCCACTACACGGCTGGCATGTTCGGCGATCCCGGGATCATGGGTAATCAGGACAATGGTATTGCCCCGTTTGTTCAACTCCAGCATCAGCTCCAGCACTTCCTTGCCTGTTTTGGAATCCAAAGCCCCGGTAGGCTCATCCGCCAAAAGCAGAGACGGTTTGGACACAAGCGCCCGGGCAATGGCAACCCGCTGCTGCTGGCCGCCGGACAGCTCGCTGGGTCTGTGGCCGGCACGGCTTTTCATCCCCAGACTATCCAACATGTCCAGCGCGCTCTCCCGGCGCTCAGCGCGGGATATACCGGAATAAATCAGGGGCAGCTCCACATTCTCCAACGCGGTCAGCCGGGGCAGCAGGTTAAACTGCTGGAAGATAAAACCGATTTTGTGATTGCGCAGCTCGGCCATTTTGTTATCGGACAGACCCAAGGTATTCACCCCATCCAGCACATAGCTTCCCGAGGTGGGTACATCCAGAAGCCCGATGGTATTCATCAGGGTGGACTTGCCTGAACCGCTGGGTCCGATAATGGCCACAAAATCACCATCCTGCACATGAAGGGTAATTCCCTTTAATACATGGAGCTCCTCAGCTCCACGGGTATAGGTCTTGACAATATTGGTCAGCTCAATAATATTGGGTCTCCCGCTCAACGCTGACCACCGCCCCCGGCGCCTGCACCTGCTCCAGCGCCAGCACCGCCCCCGGCTCCTCCGCCACCGGTCGTGCCGCCTTGCCGGGTACCGCCGCCACCGCCGCCCTGCTGCATCCGTTCCTGGAACTGCTGCATCATTGCCGGATCGATCTGCATGCCCTGGCCGTTTTGACCGCCCTGCTGGAATTGCTGCCGCAGCTTCTGGATTTCATCGGCGCTCATGGTTTGGGTTTTGGTTTGGATGGGGATCACAACCGTTTGTCCTTCATTTAAACCCTGTGTTACTTCCACATTGGTTTTATTGCGGATACCGATTTTAATCTCATGCTGTTCCTCGTAGGTGCCGTCTTCGTTTTTGATTTTTACGTAATATTTGCCTGCCCGGCTTTGCAGGGCTTCCAGAGGGATCATCAGGATCCCCTGTTTGTTTTGTATCAGAATTTCACCGGTTGCGGTCATACCGTATTTTAACCCGTCCGGCTTGGACACGGTTACCACCGCATCATAGTATGTAACTCCATTTGTGGTTGTACCTACTGTGGAGACCTGGGTCACTTCACCCTTATAGGTTTTGTTCTTGATGGAATCCACCTTCACATCCACCTGCATGCCAACCTTAATATTGGGCAAATCCAGCTCATCCACCTGAATGGCTAAGGTCATGGTTTCCATACTGGCCACACCGCCGAACTGGGTTGCGCTGGTTACCTTGGTTCCCGGCACCAGCGTGGTCAGGATATTGGTCCGCTGGTTGACAAAGTCGGTGGAGAACACACCGTCGAAGGGTGCCTTAATGGTCAGAGCATCCAACTGCTCCTGCAGGGTGTCGATGGTCAACTGCTGCTGGTCGTAATTTGTCTTTTTGGTCAAATAGTCGTTGTTGATATCCGGATTGGCGATAACCACAAGGAGCTGGCCCTTCTGCACATAATCGCCGGTTTTCACATTCAACTGCTCGACGGTTCCGGCCACCCCGGCCAGAATATTTACCGTTTGGCTGTAAGCCAATGTTCCTTCCTTACGGGATTCTGCGGTGCCGGTGGCGGTCGTAATCTTGCCGGTCACCTTCAGACCCGCGTCCATAGTGGCATCATTCTCCACTGTAATTTCCACATCCAGCAAACGGTTGCCCTTCAGATCCGGCTTGGGGTCCTTGCCGATATTGGTGATCTTACCGGTTTTGGTCATCATGAAGCTGTCGATGGTCAGCTCCACGGATTCCCCTGTTTGAAACTGCTGGGCATCCTCCATCAAAAAGGGCAGAGTCACTACCAGCTTGGTATTGTCCGAGACCGTGCCGATTTTGGCCTTGCGATTCAGCTCCACACCGGCATCCAATCCATTGGCGAGAGTAATCACTCCGCTGATGGGAGATACGGTCTGCAGGGCGTTCATTTGCTCCGTAACATCATTCAAATTCGCTTCCAATGTAGCCAAGGTGGCTTGCGCCTTGGTCATGTTATTGCTCAATGTAGCGCTGGTCAGCTCCACCAGCACATCATCCTTCTTGACCTCCATATTGCGGGTCAAATTGATTTTACTAATGACTGCTTCGGCAGGAGCCTGAATGGTTTTGGTTTCCTTGGGTTGAAGCTGGGACGTGCCTGTCACCGAGGACCGGATATCCCCTTTAGTGACCTTGGCCGTCAGCTCCGTATCCTTGCTGCTTCCCGATGCCTCGCGCTGACCCAGGTAAAGCCATGTGCCGCCCCCGCAGACCACCACAACCAGAGCCATGAGCAGCCATCGTTTATTCCGTTTTAGCCAATTCATTCTTCCGCCTCCTAAAACACCGCGATTATCCGTTTTGTCCAACTGTTAATGCTGAATTTTCTTTTCCAGCCGCTCCAGTAGTAGCTGTTCCACATTCTTTTCCCCTGCCGCCCAGGCTCCGGGGCCGGTTCCATCCGGGCCGGGGGGGATCGTAACACCAGGCGGGCTGGAAGCGTCCGTTCCCGGATGCTCTGGATGCGCCTGATCCGTCCGGTGCATCCAATCCTGCTTCCAGCGCTGCCATTCTTCATCCGTAAGGCCGCCATCCCTGCGGTTATCCGGCGGTTTGCCTCTTCCGGGATCATCCCCCCGGTTGATCCAAACGGTATAAAAGGCCACTTGCTCCTCCCTGAAGGTGTGCAAAATCGCCTTTTTGTCTTCCTCGTCCATGGTTCCTTTTTCCACATTCTGTCTGACTAGTGGCAGCACCGCCTCCGCTTGCATTTTGGTCAGGGTTGTTTTCGGTTTGTCGTCCATCTCCAGCAGGAAATGAAAGAATTGGACCATATCCGCTTCCGGCAGGCTTTGGATCGGCTCCAATGAGGCAGACGGGACCTGGGTTCCTGCTGGGCTCACGGATGGAGATATGGACGGGGCCGCTGTGCGGGACTCTAACCGGCTTAAGCAGCCGGCGGCAGCAAAAAGTCCGCAGACCGCCAAAAAAAGAAGGACTATGTAGCTTTTTCTGCGCATAGTAAAGTCCCCCTCTCCTCCATGTTCAACCCAAAACAAGCTCCTCCGAATGAAAACACGCCGTACAGCGTTTTTCCACAAAAAAATCCTGACGATACCGTCAGGATAGCGGACAACTTTGAAGCAGGTATGCATGATTTGTAAAAAAGATGTGAAATGATGGGGATTTTCCGGCTGGTAGGTCTAACGGAAGTGGAAGCCCTTATTTGCTCCAAAATGGGGGTTTAAAAAATCTAACGGAAGCAGAAGACGCTATTGAGCTCAAAACGAGTTAATATTAGCCCGTTTGAGTCCAATAGCGTCTCTGGCCGCCGTTAGAATTTTAAAAGTGGTGTTTTTGCCGGAATAGCGTCACTGACATCCGTTAGAATCTCTCTTTGCAGAACAGGGGAGCCCGAAGCATCAAACCGAAGCCGCTAACGGAAAATGCAGGGTGAAAACAGTCCCCTCCCCCGGCTTGCTGGCAACCCCGATTTGGCCGTCCATACCGCTGACCAGATGTTTGGCAATGGTTAAGCCCAAGCCGGTCCCGCCACCGTCCTTGCCGGCACGGGAAGGATCTGCCTTATAGAAGCGTTCCCAGATCCGCTTGACCTCCTCCTCTGACATTCCTTTGCCCGTATCAGCCACGCTGACTTCGAACCGACCGTTAACAGCATGCATGCTTACCGTAATACGCTTGCCCTCGGGTGTAAACTTGATGGCATTGTGCAGCAGATTGTTGAGAATCTGGGCGTACCGGTCTGGGTCCAGCCTGACCAGTGCCTGACGCTCCTCCTCCGCTTCGGGCTCCTTCACCTCCAGCACCAGACCTTTTGCTTTAACGGTCGGAGCGATCAGCTCCAGCACCTCGCGGGTTTTCTTCACGGCCGGCACGGGCTCGAAGCGGTAAATATCCGTGCCGTTCTGGATCCGGGCCAGATCCAGCAGCTCGTCCACCAGACGGCCCAGCCGCTGCACCTCCATATCGCAGATGTCCAGGTAACGGGCATGTTTGTCCGGCGGAATCACATTGTCCTTCATCGCCATAATCATCCCCCGCAGCGCTGTCAGCGGAGAACGGAGCTCATGGGAGACATTGGCCAGGAAATCCTGCCGGGAATCCTCCCAACGCTCCATTTCTTCAATCATAATATTGAAGCTTTTCGCCACCTGCCCGATTTCGTCGTCTGACCCCTCCGGGATCCGGATGTTGAAATTCCGCTCCGCCACCGCCAGGGACGCCCGGTTCATCTCCTGGAGCGGCCGCGCCAGCTTCCGGCTAATAATATAGAGAATCAGACCTACGGCGATCAGGGAGAAAATCAGCGGCACCCAGATATTCCAGCGGACCGCATTCACCACATCCGTAATATCCTCCACCGGCGTATGGAAAAAAGCCACCGTCGACTGCCCGTTCAGCTGGAGGGGCATGTAATAGATGAGAAAGCTGCTTTTCCGCTGGTTGGGACCATTAGGCCCATCCGGCCGCCCGGGGGGACCTACAGGCAGATGCTCCACGAAGAAATCCCGGTTATTGCTTAAGGCTTTGCTGAAGGCGCTTTGCAGAGACTTGGGCAGGGTCTGCCCTTCCCCGGAGGGATCGGTGCTGTAAATGATCGTGCCCGTCTGATCCATAATCCAGATCTGGCCGTTAAAGCTGCGGGAGATCAGCCGCATGGAGATCCGCAGCTCCCGGCTGTAAAAGCTGCCGTCCTGGTAGCTTTTGGCCACCTGCATCAGATCCGCCGAACGGTCCACCAGAAGCTGCTTCTTATCCTTATAAAACAGCTCCGAAAAATAATTGCTCCAAAACACCGCCAACGCCAGAAAAAACAGAATACATGTAGCCAGGAAGGAGAAAAATAGCTTCAGATACAGACTCTGCCTGAGCTTTCGGATCATGTCCGTTCCACCTCAAAGGAATACCCGATCCCCCATAAGGTCTGGATAGTCCAGGCAGAGCAAACCCCCAGCTTCTTCCGAATATTCTTCACGTGAGCATCCACCGTACGGGTTCCGCCGGCAAAATCGAACTTCCACACCTGCTCCAGCAGCTCCTCCCGGGTGTATACCCGCCCAGGTGAGGACGCGATAAAATACAGCAGCTCAATCTCTTTGGGTGTCAGCTCTACCCGCTCCCCGTCCACGGCTACCTTGTATTGCTCCAGATCCACCAGCAGCCCCGGATATTCCAGGACACGTCGCTCAGGCTGCTTGGTTTCCTTGCGGGTACCCGCGCTTTTGGCCCGTTTCAATATCGCCTTCATCCGCGCCACCAGCTCATTGGGATCAAACGGCTTCACCATATAATCATCCACACCCAGATTGAACCCGCGCAGCTTGTCAATGGATTCGCCCTTGGCGGTCAGCATAATAATTGGCAGCTCATTCAGAGGCTCCGGCAAAGCCCGGATTCCGCGGCAAAGGTCAAACCCGCTGATATCCGGCAGCATCACATCCAGCACCGCCAGATCGGGACGCTCCTCCTCCACCGTTTTGACCACATCCTTGCCGGAGTTCAGAACAATGGGGGTATAGCCCACATGCTCCGTATACAGCCGGATCACTTCCACTATATTCGGCTCATCATCCACGATGAGGACCTTGGTACCTGCTGCACCGTTCATATGCCATCCCTCTCTGTTGCATCCTGCTGGGATGGCCTGCGCAGAGCAAGCTGCCTGGCCCGCTCCGCCACCACATCCGTCCGGTCCCGCAGAAGATGCCGGTGCACCAGCATATCCTCATTCATGGGACTGTTTCTGCCCCACTCGCAGCCCCATGCCTTGCACAGATCCATGGCTTCCCGGAGAAGTCCGCCATCAAGAAATGGCAGCGCCATATCCTCGAAGATCCTGGCTTCCGCCCCAGCCCCGTAATCCTGCGCCAATGCGTCATACCGGGTGCGCAGCATCCCCAGCAGCTTCACCGGATCCAGCCCTGCCCGCTCCGGGCTAACCTTCGTCAAATGGATGACCGCCTGCTCCAGCATCTTCCTGGCGCCCGGCAGATTGCCGCGGCGCTCATGGTACAAGGACACCGCCACCTGGATAAGACCATGCCAAACCTCCTTCAGCAGCGGATCCTGCTCCTCCTTCCAATGCTCCTCCAACAACTCATGGCATTCAAAATAGTCTCGGGTTCCATGAAAATGGGCCAAATATGTCACATATGCATCAGCAAAACCAATGCTTTCCATACCATCACCGTCCTGTCTAAAAACCAATATCACTTATTTTAGCAAATGTGCATCAATTGTGAAACCGCATCACATTCTATCCGTATGAGTAAATGTACAATGTGCTAAACATCACACTAACCTCTAAAGGAGAAATCGCAGCATTATGAAAAAAATCATCAAGCTTGTTCTATGCTTATCCTTGGTATTCGGTGTTACGGCTACTGTGTTACCGGTCCAAACGGAAGCCGCTTCTTATGCCAAAGCCTATAGATCGCCCAAGGGCAGCTACAAGGCGCCCGCTCCCAAATCCAATTCGGGCGTGAATAAAACCACCCCCGACTCCAACACCAAGGCGCCCGGAACTGCTGCATCCACTACACCCAAACGCAGCTTTTTCGGCGGCGGTTTTGCCAGAGGCCTGTTCCTGGGCGGCCTTGCAGGCCTGATGTTCGGCGGTCTGTTCGGCAATATGGGCTTTTTGGGCCAAATGCTGGGCTTGTTCGTAAATGTCTTCGCGATCATTGCCGTTATCATGGCCGTGCGCGCCCTCATCAGCTACTTCCGGAAAAGACGCTACAACAGCCGGAGGTACTAATTCATGGTTTTGAATGAGCAGGACATTATGAATGCCATCTGCTTGAACATGGCCTTGCGCAAGCAAATCCGGCCGGAGGCCGTGGAAGTGCAGCTGATGTATGATGACGATCTGGGATATTCCGCGGAAGTCACCACTATGGGCCGGAGCCAATATCTCATTGAGGCCACCATTCTGGAAGCCATTGAGCAGTATCTGTACAAGGAGCATGGCCTTCAGGTGTTCCGCAGCCAGATCACTCTGGATATTGAGGATGAAATGATCGCCAGAGTCGCGGTATAATCGTTTCCACTACAGCCAAAGCCCTTCATGTCTTAGCGGACATGAGGGGCTTTTTTTGATGACAAAAAATTCCCATATTTTCCTGCGCAACAAATCTATCATTCTGCCGTTTAATAGAGTAGAAACTGGTAGAAAGAGGAGTGACGCATGAGGAATTGGATGTATAAAGGATTAGCCGTTTCATTAGCCTGCGCCATTGCCGTTCCCTTCCTGGCCCCTGCCCAAGGACTTGCGGCGGCGGACAAAACAACCAAGTACCGGGTTTACCAATTCGACCAGCCCGTTAAGGAATTTCAGGATTACAACCAAGCTGTCGCGTATGCTCAATACTTCTATGCCAGCCGGGTAGAGGAAATCAGCACCGGCGCATGGAAATGGGACAACTACCCCCGCTATCAGGTGTATCAATTGGATTATGCCCTTCCCGACGGCGCCTTCCGCACGTTGGAGGAAGCGGTGGCCGAAGCCTCCAAATGGGGCGTCTCCAGCGTCCGTGACCTGCAGGGCAGCGGATGGGTGTGGAACAACTATCCCCGCTACCGGGTGTATCAAGGTGATGCCACACTCGATGGCTGGTCCTTCACCACTCTCAATGCAGCCATTGCCGAAGCCCGGAAATGGGGCGGCGCCCATATCATCGACCTGTCAGATAACCGCTGGATCTGGGACAACCTGAGCAATAAGGAAAAAGCGGAGCTCCGCAACGGCCAGCCGGCTTACCAGGTTTACCAAGGAACCTACTCCCAGGACAGCTGGCGCTTCGCCTATCTGGAGGATGCAGTGAACGAAGCCCTGAAGTGGGGCGGCTCCCAGATAGTCCGAATTGCGGACAAGAAAACAGTGTTTACCAATTTCAAGGAATACAAGGTGTATCAGAACGAAAATTTCCTGGATGAATTCGTCAACTTGGATCAGGCTGCAGATTATGCCCGGCTATGGGGACATTCCACTATTCGTCTTAACGGCAAGATTATCTGGAATAATTATCCTACTTATACCGTCTACCAGAACAGCAATTTGATCGGCGAATATAACAAGCTCAGCGATGCCCTAAGCTACGCCTCCTATTACTCCAATGCCTCCATCCGCAGCCGGGAAGGGATGAAATTCTGGAATAACTTCCGCGCCCTGCAGATCTGGAGCTGGAACGGCTCCTCCGCCAAAAGCACCATCGACACCCAAACCTCCAACTTGATGGGACTCGATGTGGATTCCCCCAGTTGGTTTACCTTGGAGGATGCCACCGGCAAGCTGAAGGACGCCTCCAGCAAGGAAACTGTGGACCTTCTTCGCAGCCGGGGTTACCAGGTGCATCCGCTGGTTAGCAATCAATTTGACAGCACCCTGACCAGCCAGTTTTTGGCGGACAAGGATGCCCAAGCCCGTTTTATCTCGGCATTGGTAGCCAAAAGCGCCCAGCTCCGTGTAGACGGAATCAACGTGGATTTTGAAAGCCTGAACGGCAAGGACCGAGCCGCATTCACCACATTCATTACCAATTTGACCACCGCCGCCCATCAGCAAGGGCTCAAGATCTCCGTAGATCTTCCCCGCGGCAGCGTCAAGTGGAACCATCTCACTGCCTTCGACCATGAAAAGCTGGGCAGCATCGTGGACTATATCATTACCATGACCTATGACCAGCATTATTCCGGCAGCACCGTTCCCGGTTCGGTTGCAGGTCTGCAGTGGGTGGAGGAAGGTATTGAAGAGTTCCTGTCCTACGGCATTCCCCGGGACAAACTGATCCTGGGCATCCCCTTCTATGTGCGGGAATGGACACTGGATGCCAACGGCGGGTTATTGGGGAACAAAGCCCTGTACTCCCGGGATCTCAAGGCCTTGATGGCCTCCAGGCCGACTGTTTCCACCTGGGACAAAACCTTTAACCAATACAAGGTGGAATATTACGGCGATGACGGCAACAAGCGGGTCTTCTGGCTGGAAAATCAGGAATCGGTCAAAGCACGGCTTGAGCTCGCCAAAAAGTACGACCTTGTCGGAGTAGCCGCTTGGCGGCTGGGCCAGGAGGATCCTGCTTTCTGGGAAACCATTCTCCAGAATAAATAAAAACATGAACAGCCCATCTCAGCGGAAGAAGCACGGACCTCAGAATGCAGGCGTGATTCCCGGGATGGGCTGTGTTACTGTTATTGGGAAAGGAGGAAACGAACAACCTCATGGTCTTCAACACTGCAGCCGTCATCTGCATGACCCTGTTTTATCTGGCATATTTTTATAAGCAGTTCCGGCTGGCCAAACAAGGCATTCGCACCAACCGGCTGGCCCGAGGACCGAAACCGGTCAGAACCAAACAGGTGGAAACCGCCCTAGTGGTTGCCACCTATGGAATGACGGTGATCCAATACGCCAGCGCCGGACTGTCTCGGTATATGGGCGGGTTTTCGCTGCCGAAGGACGTACGGTCCACCGGAGTTTTCCTGATGGTTATCGGTGCAGCCTTTTTTATTGCCGCCATCACCACCATGCGGGATAACTGGCGGGCAGGTGTGGAGGAGAACCAGCAAACGGCGATGGTGGTCCAAGGGGTGTACCGGATCAGCCGGAATCCTGCTTTTGTAGGCTTTGACCTGCTTTATCTGGGCAGCGCCCTGGCGATGCCCAACATTGTGATCTGCCTTGGCGCCGTATGCTGCATTCTCATTCTTCACCAGCAGATTCTAGAGGAGGAAAAGCTCCTGCCCCACCTGTTCGGCCCGGCTTACCTGGATTACAAAAAGCATACTCCGAGGTATTTGCTGTTTCTTTAAGGTTTGCATACATAATATCGGTCACACCGGTTCGAGCACAACCCTTCAAACTTTGTCCGCTCTAACCGGTTCACCGGTATCTATAAACGTTCAGGCTTTTCGCCAATACCATAGCTTCCGCATTGTTCATCTTCTTGGTTGGATAGATTAATGCTCCATCTCCAGAAATCATTCCGTTTTTTATCAAGGATGAAACAGCCAGCTTCGCATAGTCTGCAACATCGCCGCTGTCATTGAATAACTCCAGTGAGGATAACGTCTCGTCTGGCTGTATTTTTCCCAGTTTGGATAAGACATTGTAGGTCATCACCATCATATCCTGCCGGGTAATCGGACTTTTAGGATCAAATTGATTATCATCCATTCCGCTTACCAGTCCCAACTTGTTGGCCCGCTCTATCCGTTTTCCTTCATCACCTTTCACACCGGTTATAGAAACATCCTTAAAGCGGACATATCCAGGATGTACTGCGGCAGGTTCTTGGACATTTAAGGACTGCATAAGAAGCGAGAGGAATTCACCTCGGGAAATATCATCCCAAAATCTTGTGTATTCAGGTAAATAACCCCTGCCAATGGCATACATCGCTCCCTCTGTTGCCCAAACAAAATTCCCCTGATGTTCAAAGTAAGGCTTCGCTCCAGCTGCTTTATTAATTTTTTCCCCATTCAAAAAATATGGATAGCTTCTTTAGAATAATTTACTCCATCACTAGAAACGACAACAGAGGATTCATCGCAGGTAAAGTCCTTCTCCTCAACGGACTTATACTTTACTGTTTCAATGGCTTCAAAGCGTTTAGGGTCAACAGTAATATTATTCATGTCTTTGCTTGGAGGATCTGATTTGCGGGTGCTTTTTTTGTACTCCTCCTCACTCATTTCTTCCCAATTCATCAAATCACTGGTTACGTAGAAAATTGGAGCAGTTTTATGAAGCCCGAGCAACTGAACCCCAACATTTTGCTCATTGTAATTGTACATTGCTACTATGTATCCTTCTTTTTGCGGACTTACACTCAAATTCCATTTTGATTCCGTTTCATCCGGCAATGATGTGGAGTATAGTGCCAAGTTATGATCCTTCCAAGACGCCAGGCATAGTTTCCCATTTACAATAAGGAGTTGGCCATCAGTGATAACATCAGGTAAGCCAGCTGTGATGTCAAACCAGTTTTCTGCATCCTTAGATAAATAATCATGCGCATTGGACCCTTTTAAAATGAAGTAGCCATTTTTGAATTCCACTTGATGGGGCTTGATGTCATCCGGCAAGCTTATGATTTTCCAATCCACGCCATCGGCAGTGGCCTGCAGTGCAGTCTTGTCTCCGCTGGGAATACCTACGTGCATTCCATTTCCGCTTACGAGATCAAAGTAATCGGAGGTAATTTTCCAGTTTATCAAATCCTCCGATGTCCCGTAAAACATCTTACTACGTAGGTAAGATTTAAAAACTCCCACATAAGATTTATTGTTGTTTAATGTAAAAACGTCAGATAAAAATACATTTGATTGGAGTGCGTTGTCCATATCCTTTTGGGCAAAGACAGTTTCTCCGATTTGTGTCTGCACTTTTGTTGCTGCGACTGCAGGTGTGGAATTTACAAAAGCGACAGAAGCCAAACCACAGCTTGCCAATATCAAAAGGAATCGACGTCGTAAAACAGCGTTCTTCATCTAATGTCCTCCAAAACCTTAATATAATGGTGAGCCAAACTCGCTTTTCGGCAAAGTTAGGCTCTTCCTATCTCTATGCTAACGTCCGGTATTGTTCGTTATTTGTGCTAAGGCACCAACTGCTCCGCATCCGTAACCGGAGCCTGACAAGAGAAGTTCTCACAGATATATACAGCGGCTTTGCCTGCAACGGGCAGCTTTTCGACGGTCAGGGGCAGAAGAGCTTCAGCTTCTTCCTCGGCACCTGCAGGGTGAAGCATCAAAGACGTATCCGGGCGGTAATGCTGCCGTAAGGCGGAAGCCAGCGCCTCCGTATCTACGGCACCACCCGTTCCGGCCACCACTGCCTCCCGTCCAGGATACAGATGCAGATCGGCAGCCAGCAGATACATGGAGAAGCCGGGCGGGTACCCCATTACCGTGCCGGCGAAGGCTTTCAATTGGGCTTCCGCCCGTTGGGTCAGCTCATCGGATCCGGTCAACCGCGCCAACCGAACCAGGTTATGGGCTGCTACGGAGTTGCCGGAGGGCATCGCACCATCGTACAGCTCTTTGGGCCGGGTAATCAGCTTTTCCCCGTCAGAGCCGTTGAAAAACAGGCCGCCTTCCTCCTCATCCCAAAACAGCCGCAGCATCTCCTCATTCAGTGCCAGTGCTTCCTTCAGATACTCCAGCTTAAAGGTCGCTTCATACAGCTCGATTAATCCCCATACCAAAAAAGCATAATCATCCAAGTACCCCAAATAAGCCGCTTCTCCATCCCGGTAACGGGCCAGCAGGCGCCCATCCTCCCGGCGGAGCTTGGTCATCAGGAAAGCCGCCGCACGTTCCGCTGCATCCGCATAATCCCTGCGGTTGAGTGCCTTAGCCCCCTTGGACAAGGCCATGATCATCAGCCCGTTCCAGGCGGTCAAAATCTTGTCATCCTTATGGGGATGAACCCGCTTTTCCCGGTATGAGAACAGCTTCCGGCGGCATTCCTCCATCCGCTCCTTCAGCTGCAGAGGGTCCATCCCCCGCTCCTGCGCAGCATGCTCCAGACTGACTGCACCGATCAGATTAGGGATGCTGTGGCCTTCAAAATTGCCTACAGAGGTAATATCGTAAACACTGCAGTACAGTGCCCCGTCCTCTTCACCCAGCACCTCCGTAATTTCCCGGGGGGACCATACGTAGAACAGCCCCTCTTCTCCTTCCGAATCCGCATCCTCCGCCGAATAGAAGCCTCCTTCGGGATTGGTCATATCCCGCAGCACATAGGAGAAGATTTCGTCCACCACCCGTGCGTAGAGAGCCTTGCCCGTAATCTGGTAAGCTTCCGTGAAGGTCATGGCCAATAGAGCATTGTCATACAGCATCTTCTCAAAATGCGGCACCAGCCACTTCTCATCCGTAGAATACCGGGCAAAGCCAAAGCCCACATGATCGTACATTCCGCCGCGGTGCATAGCCTGCAATGTATGCTCCACCATCTCCAGCGCGTGGGCTTCCCCCGTACGGAAATGGTATCTCAGTAGAAAAGACAAATTGTGGGAGGAGGGAAACTTGGGCGCCCGTCCAAAACCCCCGTAACGTGCTTCGAATTTCTTGCTGTACAGCTCATAGGCTTGAGGAAGCAGTCCCGTCTGGACCTTCCCGCTGGAATGCTCACCCAGCTGTTTGCGGGTTTCATCCGCCACCTGCCTGCCGATAGCCGCCATCCCCTCCGGGTCAGCAGCCCACTTCTCCCCCACCTGGGCAAGCAACTCCATCAGACCAACACGGCCATACTTCCGTCGTTTGGGATAATACGTTCCCGCCAAAAAAGGCGTCCGGTCCGGCGCCAGCAGCACTGTCAACGGCCATCCGCCCTGCCCGGTCATCGCCTGGCACACCGACATGTACACATGATCCACATCGGGCCGCTCTTCGCGGTCCACCTTCACCGCAACAAAATGCGCATTCAACAGCGCCGCAACCTCTTCATCCTCAAAGGACTCCCGCTCCATCACGTGGCACCAGTGGCAAGTAGAATAGCCAATAGACAGGAAGATGGGCTTATTCTCCCGCTCCGCTTTTTCGAAGGCCTCCTCCGACCAAGAATACCAGTCCACGGGATTATGAGCATGCTGCAGCAAATATGGCGACTTTTCCTTGGCTAAACGATTGGGTACGTGTTGAGTGGTCATGGGCGTCACCTCCTTTTTTGAACCTTCTTCTGCTCAAGGATATTTTACCCAAAAAAGCAGGCCCCCATGAACGATGTTTCCAAACCTCTACTGGTTTTGGGCGCTCTGCTTCAAATGCTCCTTCCCCCACACATTCATTGCCTCCATTATGGGTCTTAACGAATGCCCCAGCTCCGTAAGATCATATTCGACCCTGGGCGGTACCTCGGGATAGACAGTCCGTTGAATGATACCATCGTGCTCCAGCTGCCGGAGCTGTTGGGTCAGCATTTTTTGGCTTATGCCGCTAATTCCCTTGCTGAGTTCACTGAATCGCTGTGTGCCTTGGTTAAACAAATTCCTCAGAATCAAAACCTTCCACTTATGTCCGATCAAATTCACGGTATGCTCGATGGGGCAATTTTTATCACAAGGCATGTTGTCGGCTCCTAACCATCATAGGGCTGTTGAATTCAGGCCCGCTGCTTGCTCTATTTGCTATACTCCATGATTCTTCAGCTCTTCCGGCTTGCCGCGGTACGCACAGCTGTGAAGCCTGGGGCAAGATCGCCTTTAGCGGTGTGAGCTTTTTTCTCCAGCTTCTCCATGCACCCCCAGATCAGCTCAGCCACATGCCGGGCTTCATGCGGAGCCAGAGCTGTCATAATTTTGGCTAGAGCCTGCAGATTGCCAGAATCTTCGAAGACAGGACCAAGCTTGGTAAATTTGCCATCCTGGCACCGGAACAGACAGGCCACAATCGTTGGCAGTGAGGTTTCGTTAACTCCATAACGGGTAATAAACGCTGAGGTAAAAGCAATCAGCACAGACTGATGCTCATCGTCAACCACCTTCATATAGGCTTCCACAAGCGGAAAATATGCTGGACTTGCCAGACCAAGGCCAAAAACGGCATAGGTGCCGGGCATGCAGTTTTTCTCCCCCTCCGTATCCTCATACCACTCAAACTCCACCATTGCCAATCGTGCATAAGCCGCAAGCTTGGGATGCAATTCTTCGTACTGCAAAGCATTGGCAAAAAAACGATGGGTTTGTGATTTCGCCAGTCCGGGGACATCCAGGAAGTGCTTGGCCGATGACTTCAGTTTAATTTGATAGCTGCGGAAGAATCCTTGCGAGAGCAAGCCACAGATAAAATCCAGCCCTTTTCCATAACTATCTGCATGCTCTTCCTTGATGCGAATCGTGATGGTGGAAAACACATCATGAGCCAAACATTCGATCTGTCGGTCCTTATATTGGACAGCTTCGACAGGAAGTGTGCCGCTGCCCTCCATCATCACCTGCGCCGCCTTGGTATAGCCTAATTCCTGCAAGCGTTCCAGAAATTCGAGACCTCTCGGACGGCTGTAATTGGGTTCGAACTTAATGATCAAAATCGCAGTTTGCAAAGCCAGCTCCAGCTGCTGCGGATTAATTAAGGTTACGTTGAGCTCCGCTTTTTTGGTATATTCAACGCGTCCCCATGCAGGCTTGATTCGGTGGAAATAAGCAGGCAGGAACTCCTCTTCCGTCCAGTGTTGGAAAGCGCGGATGAAATTACCGCGATGCTCCTTCAGTTTTTTTGGATTCTCTTTGTTGAGTTCCATGACCCGTTCGAAGATGCGCAGGACAAACGCAGTATCCATATTTGGAAACAGCAGCGGATCTACCAGGTGATTGGCCAGGAAAAAACTTTCCAGCGGATTAGTCGGATAAGACTTATTCTCCAGCTTGTCCGTAATATAAGTATGAATGCGTTGCAGGAGAAGCTCACGCTTGCGCTTATTCACATCATGCATAATTGGAAGTATACCGGAATGATCCACTTCAATGCTTACCTGAAACCGATAGTCAAGCAGCACACTTGCTTCGTATGCTTGCAGCTTCTGTCTGATCCCCTGTCCGAGCAAGGGGATAAGCGTCTGTTCCACCTGCTCCCGGGTTATGGAAGGATCCAGTGGACGAATTTGGCGTTCATGCTCAGCCGAGCCATAGTCACTGATCCAGGTGAACAGCTGGAGCTTTTCTTTTTTGTAACGTATGTGGAGCAAGCTATGTAAGCCGATCTGGAGAGGAGTCCGGTTAATCGCCTCCTCCATCGCCTTTCCCTTCTTTTGCTCACTCTGCTGCAGCCAATCTGCCACAACATCCACTATCTCTTCCGCTACCGCATGAATCGGACTTACTCCCATCATCTCGCTCACCTCACCGGATAATCATCGCCATGCTCTTCTGCATAGAGACGGTTTACAATTTCAACCGCAATTTTGGCCAAAAAATCTTGCTCATCCTCCAACTTATCTTCTATGTCAATGCGTTTTTCTATATCTGCACTCGAAATTTCCTTCAACTCTCTTTGGAATTTGGCGATTTGCTTTTTCCCCTTCAGGTACTCCTCTTTTAATTCAGTGTCCGAAAACCAACGAAGTGCTTCCATATAATCGAATCAGCTCCTCCTACTTAAGTCTATCCCCGCTAAATAGCCATTACTTAGTTTTTGGTCAGTATAGCACAAAATAGTGCCTTCTTGCGAAAAGATAGCATTGGCCTTATCGTAGAATTCAACAGACAGGAGGTGTACCGCTTGGTAACATCCAATATGGAAGGTTTACTGGAAACTGCTGTTACAAAAAGCTCCCGCAAAGCTATTTTTAAAGAGGGGTTGCTGGATACAGGATTGCTGCTCTATGCGCCTGGGCAATCCACACCGGATCATAAGCATGCAGATATCGACGAGGTTTTTTATGTGATTTCCGGCGAAGGAACCGTCAGGATCAACAACGAGAATTTTCTGTTGAAGGAAAAGGATATTCTTTTTTCACCCAACGGCGAGACTCATGGCTTTTATAACACAAGCCCTTCCAATTGGGTTGTGCTGCAGATTAAAGCGAAAATAAACTAGAGGAGGATGCCCTATGTTTACACGTATTGATCACGTTGCTTTTTCAGTGAAGGACCGGGCTAGATCCATCGCATTTTATGAGGAGCACTTTGGCTTCCAAAAATACTTTGAGCATGACGTGCCAGGAATGCCGGAAATTGAAAAGGTGGTTTACCTGCAATTAGGGGATACCGTGCTGGAGCTGGAGCATTGGACATCCGACAAAGAAAACAAAGGCTACCACTTCTGCCTGATCAGCGATGATTTCGACGGGGATTATGCCCGACTGATAGCCGCCGGGGTACCGGTTGTGAAGGAGCCGCATATTCCAAGCCCCCGGGTTCCCCAAGAGGCAGGCTGGAAAAGAGTTGTTTTCCAGGGACCGGATGGCGAACAGATTGAATTCCGGGGATAGCGCTCCCTCCCCACCGCGCCAAAAAGAAGCCGAACGATTGAAGCTCGGCTTCTTTTCCTTTTTGCATTTTAATAGAATCATCCTCGTTTCGGAAAATAATTCCTATATCTTGTACGTTCTTCTATGATAAAGTGGAATAACGGCAGGTTTTGTCATATTATGGACCGCTTGCCTTGTGAGTGTGCTATCCGGTGAATAGCCGCTTACTCATCTTATGATACATAAATGGAGTGAAGCAGATGAAAGTCAGAAAAATGCTGGTGTTGCCGTTCATGGTTATTTTCCTTCTTGGAAGCTTGGGCCTTCAAGCCGAAGCAGCCCAAGCTGCGGATTCCCTGGAATACCGGGAGCATGATCATTTAATTAATATCCTAGAAGACGGTGATGGGCAAAACCGTGTTTTCCGGTTTACCACGAAGAACAAACTGACCGCTGCCAATACTACCCTGAGCTTGTATATCAATAACATCAAAGCGGATCCCAAGGACTACACAGTGGATTATGACAGTTATACCATCACCCTGAATAAAGCGCCTTACAGCGGTAACGAGCTTCATATCCAATATGGCATTATCCCCGGTTTTGAGTGGGGGGAAGGAAAGTCAGGCATACCCAACATCGGTATTGCTATGCCCAAGGGGGATGGCGCTACACGGGCCTTTTCGGTACCGGCAAATTACACGCTGAGCTCCACCAAAAACGTCAGTCTGTATATTAACGGAACGAAGGTAACCTCCTCCAACTTTACCTTCAATGCCAAAACCAATACTGTAACGTTATCGGAAAAACAGCAGGCGCCGTACTCCGGCTCCACCATCTATTTTTATATCCCAACAGCTTCTATAACCGGTCCCCTTTCTCCTGCTGGGGCAGAAGCGGAAAATCCTCCGGGCACAAGTCCGGTGCCAACCGCACCCCAAAGTTCACCGTCTGCCAGTCCGGTACCAAGTGCAACACCCAAGAGCTCTCCAACTGCCAGTCCAAAACCAAGTGCTACGCCCAAGAGCTCTCCGTCTGCCAGCCCTTCTCCGGGAGCTGTGACTCCCGCGGCTACACCTTCACCAAGCACTGGTAAACCGACTCCCGGCAAACCCACGGAGCCACTGGCTCATGTTCCGTCAGGTGAAAGCTATCCGGGCAGTATTACGGCCACGTCGGGAAACACCTTCACTGTGACACTGCCTGCAGCTGCTGGCGGTTCCGGCTCCACCTCGTATTTGATGGTGAAGAATGCGAGCGGCCAGGTAGTCAGACAGATTAAGCTTGAGCCCGGAAGCACGTCCACTTATTCCCTGGCAAACCTGGGGCTTCCCACAGGCGGCTATTATTCTTATTTGAAGACGGTTAATCAGTCGGGAGGGCTGTCCGCATCCATCCCCCAATTTATGACCGTAAACCATGAACCCAACAACATCCAGGTCTACATCGGGGGCGAAAAACAAAGCTACGAGCAGCCACCTGTTAACTCCAACGGCAATGTGCTGGTTCCGCTGCGGGCCATCTTCGAATCCTTAGGCGCCACCGTGGAGTGGGACAGCTCTACCCAAACTGTAACGGCAACAAAAGAAGGCCGGACTGTTGTCCTGACCATAGGCTCCAAAACCGCCTACATCAATGGTGCTGCCGTAACCCTAAGCGCAGAACCGCAATTGGTTAACGGCTATACGATGGTCCCGGTCCGTTTCGTCAGTGAAGCCTTCGGCGGTGAAGTAGAGTGGAACGGAGAAGCAAGCTCGGTTGTCGTTTTTCAAAACGGGCCATCTGTTCCCACATCGGCTGAAAGTGAGCAGCCCGCTGCGGCACCGTCAGAACCAACCGAATCCGGGCCTTCCAGCAGCTCTCCTATTCTAAGCAATATCTCGAAGGGCATCTCTGCTCCCTCCGATATTGTGTTTGTCATCGACGTGACAGGCAGCATGGGTGAAGTCATCGACTACATCAAAGAATCCGTCAAAAGCTTCGTCGATTCCGTTCCCGCTGGTTCGAACTTTGCAGTCATGGCCTACCGAGACTTTAACTACTACGACGATTATTATAACGATGTGGAATCCTTTGATTTTACCCAGGATAAAGATAAGCTGAAGGGGTATTTGGACTCATTGGTGGCTTATGGCGGAGGGGATGACGATGAATCCGGCTTGGAAGCCATTCATATGGGGGCTTACATACTCGAAGAGCTCGGCAGCTCGAATGCCAAACGGATCATTTTCGTGACCGATGCCGCTGTTCATGATACCTACCTGCTGTCCCAGTTTACCGTTCAAGAAACCGTGGATATGCTTCAAGCAGACAAGATTACATTCGATGCCATCGCTCCAACAAGCGGCCATGCTTACAACCAAATTATCCAGTTGGTGAACAGCAATCCTGGCGGCATGCTTTACGATATTGAGGATGCTTCGGTGCTGTCGCTGCACGAGTGAAATATAGTACCTTTTTATAACGATACGCCTCATACCCTCATAAGTGCCGAATTCCTCTGTATAAGCTCTGCTTATTATCGGATTGGAGAGCACTGCTTCTATATGAAGAATGAATTGAGATATGAAATCAAACGTTTCCTCAGGGGAAAATCGCTCTCTGCGAAACTGGGAGAGCTTGTATCTTACTGGAGGAGACCATAAAACGATGCGGTTCATACTCAAAAGTCCTTGGCAGAAAAGGATTTAAGTAACTCCGATGTGCTCATGGCTTTGCCAAGCTTGAATTCCTGTTTGCTTTGTTCAATCATGAATTTCAGTTCCGGATTCGCCTCAACATCAGCTTGAATGGATCTCTGCTCTTCCTCTTGCAGAACAAGAGTAAACTTTCCTTTACCTGGAATATGAAATTGATATACGGAGTTGTCGCGGCTCATATTCGATATGTTCTCCATCAACTCTTCCGGTGAATTGACCTTTTCCATTCGATACCCCCCTTGTCATCAGTTTATCAATAGTTATCATCGGTATAACATATATCATACCGAATCTTTGTTAAAGGTACAGACCTCATATGGGGTCATGAATAGATTGCAATGAAAAAACCGCTCCTTTCAGATGGATTCCATCTTGGAGAGCGGTTTGCTTTAGCTTTAAAACACCTTCGTCGTCCAGGACTCGCAGTTCCAGGTGTCGGTGGCCACGTCGCGGTAGAAATCCGGTTCGTGGGAGATCAGCAGAATGCTTCCTTTGTAGGCCTTCAATGCCCGCTTCAGCTCATCCTTGGCGTCTACGTCCAAATGGTTCGTCGGTTCGTCCAGCACCAGCAGATTGGTTTCCCGGTTAATCAGCTTGCAGAGCCGGACCTTGGCTTTTTCGCCACCGCTCAGCACCGCAATCTTGCTCTCAATGTGTTTGGTGGTCAGCCCGCATTTGGCCAGGGCCGCCCGGACCTCGAATTGGGAGTAGGACGGGAACTCCTGCCAGACTTCCTCAATGCAGGTGTTGTAGTTGGCATCCTTCATCTCCTGCTCGAAGTAGCCGATTTGCAGCAGGTCACCCAGCTCGACGGAGCCGGAAATAGCTTGGATTTGTCCCAAAATACTGCGCAGCAGAGTGGTTTTACCGATGCCGTTGGCGCCGTAGAGGGCGATCTTTTGTCCCCGCTCCATTCGTAGGTTCAAGGGACGGGACAAGGGGGTATCGTAACCGATCACCAGATCCTTCGCTTCAAACACCAGCTTACCGGAGGTGCGGGCGTCCTTGAAGTTGAACTGGGGCTTCGGCTTTTCCTTGGCAAGCTCGATAACCTCCATTTTGTCCAGCTTCTTCTGCCGCGACATGGCCATATTTCGGGTTGCCACACTGGCTTTGTTCCGGGCAACAAAGTCCTTCAGGTCGGCAATTTCCTGCTGCTGGCGCTTATATGCGGATTCCAGCTGCTGCTTCTTGGCCTCGTAGACCTGCTGGAAGTATTCGTAATCCCCCACATACCGGGTCAGCGCCTGATTTTCCATATGGTAAATCAGATTGATCACGCTGTTCAGGAAGGGAATATCATGGGAGATCAGAATAAACGCATTTTCGTAGCCCTGCAAATACCGCTTCAGCCATTCGATATGCTGCTCATCCAGATAGTTGGTGGGCTCGTCCAGCATCAGGATGTCCGGCTTCTCCAGAAGCAGCTTGGTCAGAAGCACCTTGGTGCGCTGGCCGCCGGAGAGATCGTTGACGTCCTTGTCCAGACCAATATCCGTCAAACCAAGGCCGCGGGCAGTTTCATCGATTTTGGCATCGATCATATAGAAATCCTGAGCGGTCAGGATATCCTGGATAGTGCCTACATCCTCCAGCAGCTGCTCCAGCTCCTCGGGGGACACCTCGCCCATACGGCCGTACATATCATTCATTTCCTGTTCCATGTCGAACAAATATTGGAAAGCGCCGCGCAGCACGTCCCGGATGCTTTGGCCTTTGGTCAGGACAGCATGCTGGTCCAGATAACCAACCCGGGTCCGTTTGGCCCATTCCACCTTGCCGTCGTCCGGCTGGAGCTTGCCTGTCACAATGTTCATAAAGGTGGATTTGCCTTCACCGTTGGCGCCGATCAGGCCGATATGCTCACCTTTCAAAAGACGGAAGGACATATCCTTGAATATTGCGCGGTCCCCAAAACCGTGACTTAAACCTTCTACATTCAATATACTCATGGGATGTAAACACCTTTTCCTTTTTTACGGTTTCATGTACTTGTCATATTATAAAGGGTTCTGGGCCGTAACTCCACCCGAATTTTGAAAAAAAACGTGAAAATCCAAAGAAAGCAGCTCCGTATGTGCGAAGCTGCCTTTGTTGTTCTTTTTGAAAACCAGAAAAAGGGAGCAAAAAGTCTCACCGGAAACGCTAATCCGTCAAAAACCATTCCAATGCGTGGACAAACTCCTGGGGCAGCTCCTGTACCTGCAGAAACCTTTTCATGCCTTCCTCAATGTTTGTCTGATTTTTTCCGCATGCCTCAACCAAACGGGCCAGCTCCACATAGCGGTCGATATCCTGGCGGAACTCTGCTTTACCCACGGGGGCGGAATGCGATTCTACATATATATCGGCGTCAAAACGGAAAGCCTCATTAGTCAGCCTCAAAAACTCGCCGCTGGTATACTTCCGCGGGCCTCCGTAAACAGAGGGACCCAGGGCATCCCCCAGAAATAAGGTCTTATCCTCCTGGACAAAAAGATAGCAGGAATCCCCGGCATGATCTCCGCCTACATGATGGATTTCACAGCTCACTCCACCCAGGTCCAGCTCCAGCTTCTTTTCAAAAAGAATATCCGGCTCCCGAATCTCAATGTTGCGGTCAGCCCCATATTCCAGGCGGATGTGCCCCGCACTGCTATCATTGATAATCTGCTGCCGGACCAGATCGTTCAGGGTCTTATCCGACCAGTCCAACCCCTTCAGCAGGCGTAAGCGTTCAGCGGTTTCCCTCACCCCGATGGAGGGCACGTTCCACGCGGACAAACCAAAGCTGTGATCCCAATGCCAATGGGTCAACATCATTATATCCGGGAGGCGTAAACCCCGATTGATCAGCTCCTTCCGGAACTGGGCGGCATGGGACGGTGAAGCCCCGGCATCCATCAGCAGAGTCCGCCTTTCCCCAACAATGGCGGCAAGCAAAGGCCGGTCTGTCTCATGCTCCGCATGCATGATCCAAATGTGCCCGCTAATCTGTTCGAATTGGGTCATGGAAATGGTCCTTTCTTCTTCATTTTTGTGATACGCTTCCTAGCATTATCAAAAAGCCTCCTCAGAATGGGAGGCTTTTTATTATTATGTATTTGGAGAACATTCATTTTGACAAAAAATCGTACAAATACTTCAGATCGATTTGCGTAAAAGATCTTCGAAAATAAGCATCATTCTGGTCCTTTTGCACCCTAACTACAATAACTCCAATTCCCCCATACGTATCCCAATAATACATAGCATACTGTTCAGGATGGTCGTCAAGAGCATCAATGAAAAAAACGTTAGTAAAGGGCAAAAGTAGTTGATACGAATCATCATTTTTATATGGTACTGTCTTTATATCATCAATCATCGATTGAAAGAATTTCTGTAATTTATCTTCATACACTCCAGACATTACAGTGTTAATGCTCCATTGCTGCTCCGGATTCTCCTTCCAGAGTTTTTGAACATCTTCTTCTTTTATAAATAAATCATGGGTATTCTTCTCGCGGTACTTCATTGCACCAGCCGTATTTACACCCATGCGATTCAAATCAATAACACGGTAATATACACTAGAATCACCATAAAAAGTCATTATTCCATATTCTCTGCCCAGATATTTCATGTACATCGGATTGGGATTGGTCAATTCAATTTCTGCAAAATCCTTCTCCCCTTCCGGCACAGCCGGTTGCCCTTCATATCTTGAATTGACATATGCGGTATAGGAGGAGTTATTCCAATTCACATCAGCCCCTAACAAGCCGCTGATTTCTCTGATCGGCAAATAGCTGGTATCGTTATAAACCAGAATCGGGTTGTCCAGCTTTGCGGTTTTGCCATCGACGATCAGCTTAAAATCCGGACGGAGAAACGCGTCCACCCGCTCGATTCCGTTGGATGCCGCAGCCCCTGCCGCAAATGCTCCTGTCAGCAGAAAGGCGAGCAAAGCAACCTTTTTCCGCTTGCTGTTCAAATCACGTCCACCTCACTTTTGTTAAACTTCTCCTTATCTTTATCGTCAAAAGCTGCCCGGAAATAAAGACAAAAAAAGCTTGCCGCTAAAGCCTGCCTGCTCCCCTCGGAGTTTGATGACAGACCCTCGACAAGCTTTATGTACTGTTTGACGACAAAACCGGGTATCGGGTTCAATCAGCTTCCTAAGCCACAGCTTAGCTCCAGCCCCAGAAGCTCATCAATAATTTGGCGCTGGCCTAAGGGTGACCAGCTTTTTCCGATCCAGTTGGAGGAGGTAAACAGGCGGCGTTCTTCTCCGGCCTCCTCCGATGAGGCGGCCTGCAGCTTGGCGAACAAATCAGCTTCGTCCGGTGAACGGTCCGGATCATCGTAAAGGAACATATCCTCCGCTCTGGAGTGCGTCAGTTCCCCCCACCCGTATTCCCGATAGGCCCCATGTAACGGCACACCGCTGCCCGGGGCAAGACCCAGCTCCTGATATAAAAGTGCATTCAAGGGATGACCTGTCATTCCTTGCACTCTGATCTTCTCCCCGTACAGGCGGAGATAGCTGAAGCTCCGTCCGCCGTTTTTCGCCGCAAGCAGCCTCCTCGCCATTGCAATACGCTGTTCAATCAGCCGTATGCTGGTTTTTGCTTCCTCTTCCCGGCCAACCAGCCCGGCCAGTTGATAATGGACCTTGCGCCAATCTGTGGAAAATTCCAGCATCACGGTAGGCGCAATTTCCTGGAGATCCGCACCGAACCGCCGATGGCGGATATCTGCTAAAATGACGTCTGGCTTGGCATTGCGGATCGCCTCCAACTGGCGCTGCTGAAACTGGGCTAAGGTTTCCTCCTGTCCGGGCAGCCGGATATGCAAAAGCCCATTCATGGCGGAAACCGGCTCCACTCCTATGGAGCGGAGGCAATCCTCGTAACGCATGCAGCAGGCCACCGCAATCCGGAGCTGCTTACGCTTGATATACATCGCTGGCGAAATGCCGGTTTCCCGTTTGAATATCCGGCTGAAATAAAATTCATTGCCAAAACCGGCGGATTGAGCAGCCCCGCTTACAGTGGCATCCGGCTGGTTAAGCAGCAGCTTGGATTGATGAATACGGATGCCGTTCAGATAATCCACCGGTGTAACGCCCATGGCTTTTTTGAAGCTCCGCGAATATGAGGTTGGGGTTAAGCCGGCCAGCTCCGCCAGGGTCTGCAGCCGGATTTTATCCCGGTAATGACGGTGCATATATGCGATGCTCCCGTCTAGAATGCCTTCAACTGCAGCTTCGTTTGCTTCCGCCAGCATCTCGTCCGATATCATCTGGAGCAGAGATGAAAAAAGCTGCTGCACCTGCGCCCTGCCGGTACGCCCCGCCGCATCAAGCAAGGCCAGCCGTTCCAGCACAGGAGCGGTATCCCCCAGACGGATGATCCCCTGAGGTAAATCGGTACCCGCCTCAGGGGCCAAGGTGCTTGTCCAGTGCCTTCCTTTTCGCCCTACCATCCAAGTCCTGTACAGAAGCACAGTGTATTCCAGCTCCCCTTCCTTGGGATACAGCTCTGCCCGCATAAAAGGTATTAGATGAAACAGATGACCGGTCTTCAACCGCAGCACCCGTCCATCCAAACGTAACAGCCCTTCCCCTGAGGTGATCATCACCAGCATCGGGCAAGGTATCCGTCTTACCAATCCGCCTGACGGCTTCAAGCTCCGCTTGAATATGCCGGTCAGGACAGTAAAAGTCGAGCTGGAGGTTTGCATACAGGCCGTCATTTCCCATCCTCCCGCAATTTATTGAGAATGATTATCACTTAACAGTATAACCGTTCTCGAAGCAGGAGAAAAGGAAAATTAGTATTTACATTAGTGTTTACGAATGTACCGTCAACAGACTGGATACGGATTTGCGTGCAACAGGCTCCGGAATCACCCGGGGATACCCGACATGGAGAACACCGGCGATTTTTTCTCCGTGGTGGATACCCACAGCCTCACGAAATTCGGGTTCGTAACCGTAGTGATTGGTTTTCCAGACTACGCCCACCCCTGCTTCCCAAGCCGCCAGCTGGAAGTTCTGGATCAGACAGCAGACCGCCGCGTAATCCTCATCCCAAACCTTCTGCCGGGGATCCTCCTTCAAAACCACAATCAGATGGGCTGGAACCTGCTCCAGATAATGCCGTTTGGGCTCCCCGTATTTGGCCCGCTCCTCTGTGGAATATGTTTCCACCATCGCCTGGGCGAAGGTTTTGCGGGACTCGCCTTGAAAGAGGATAAAGCGCCAGGGCTGGCGGTTCAGATGATTGGGCGCCCATACCGCCACATCAAGCAGCTGCTCTATCAATTCCTGGGATACTGGCTCCTCCTTGAAAACCCGGATACTTCTCCGCTCCCGTATGATATCCGCAACAGGAGTTGCCGTTTTCTTCGCCGCTTGCTCCATTCGATCTCCTCCTCTATGTAAATCACTTATTCCGGTTTCTGTACAGCAAATATATGAAGAAAGGCGCCCCCACCATGGAGGTAAATACGCCAACAGGCACATCCAGCGGCAAAAAGAAGGTTCTCCCCGCCAAATCCGCCACCAGCACCGTCAGGGCACCCAGCAGTACGGAGACAGGCAGGAGTCTGGCAAAATTGGAGCCCACCAAACGCCTTGCCATATGGGGAGCCAGCAGCCCTACAAATCCCACATTGCCTGCCACCGAAACGGCGGATGCGGCAAGACCGACGCTGATCAGTAACAGTACCCGTCTTTTACTCTCCACAGGGCTACCTGCACTAATAGCTGTTTCATCCCCCAGCAGGCTGATAGTAACATGTCTGGCATAGAGAAACGCCAAAGGCAGCAGCACTGCTACCCATGGCAGGATGGTGGCCACATTGGTCCAATTGGCAGCATATACGGAGCCGGTCATCCATACATAGGCCATGGCTGCATCATTCCGCGGATTGAAGATAATCATCATCGTGGTGCCCGCCGAGGTTAAGGAAGACATACCGATGCCGATGAGGATTAACCGTACGGGTGAGGCCCCGTTTTTCCATGCCAGAAGATACAGCAGCATGGAAACCAACACCCCGCCGGCGAAAGCAAAAACAGGCAGCCATCCGATGCCGCTCAACCCAATTCCATAGGTCAGGAACAATACCGCCGCTACGGACGCGCCTCCCGTCACCCCGATAATATCCGGGGAAGCCATGGGATTGCGCAGTACCCCTTGCAGGATGGCACCTGAACCGGCCAAAGCAGCACCTGCCAAAAGCCCGGTCAGAATCCGGGGCAGCCGGAGCTTTTGCACTACCATAATATGAGCCTCGGAGCCGGAGCCGAAGAGAGCTGCCAGCACCCTGTCGGGCCGGATGAACATATCTCCCGCTCCAACACTGATTACAGCAGCCACAAATACTAGCACGAAGAGTCCGGCTGTAACCGCCAGAGCATGCCGGTTTTGTGCAGATCCGGAAACAGGAAGAGGTGCAGATTGCCGGGAAAGAAGACGTATCATGAGCGCATCATCCCCTTTCTGGCCGCATGGATGAAGAAAGGCGCGCCGATAAGCGCAGTCATTACCCCCACAGGCACCTCTTCCGGTACCATGATGAACCGGGCCGCCAAATCGGCGGAAACCAACAGCAAAGCACCCAGCAAGGCACTGCAGGGGATAACCCAGCGGTGGTCCACTCCCACCAAGTACCGCGCCAGATGGGGCACCACCACACCGATAAAACCGATCGGACCGGCAATGGACACACTAGCTCCTGCCAACACCAGCACAACCACCCCCAAGGCCGCCTTCAGCAGCAGGGTGCGCTGCCCCAATCCTTGAGCCGTTTCCTCCCCCATCATCAGCACGTTCAGCTGCGGAGACAGAGCCCATGAGGATGCCAGAGCCACGGCCAGATAAGGCCAGCATTGGATGAGCATATCAGGCTCACGTCCGGCAATGGTTCCCGTAAGCCAGAACAGTACACTGCCCAGCCCTTGTTTGTTCAGCACCAGAATCCCCTGGGTGAAGGAGGAGAACAAAGCGGAGATGGCCGCTCCCGCCAGCAGAAGCCGCATGGGCGACAAACCACCCCTGCCCAAGGAACCCAGTGCAAACACAACTGCCGCCGCCAGCGCAGCACCGGCAAAGCCCATGGCCATCAGCACCGGCATGGAGCTGACGGAGAACATAACGGCGGCCAGCACTACAAAGAAGCTCGCCCCCGCATTAATCCCCAGAATCCCCGGCGAAGCCAGGGGGTTCCGGGTCAGGGTTTGCATGATGGCCCCCGCCACGGCCAAGCTGCTTCCTACAACGGCGGCAATCAAGGCCCGGGGAAGGCGGGTAGTGCGGATGATCATTTGCTCCATAATGGCCTCATTATAAGAAAACACCGCCGACCATCCCGTCTCCAGTCGGTAGCGGACTACTCCCAGGAGTAAGCTCCCGGCCATAGCAGAGGCCAGCAGTACCACAAGTCCCGCCAGCATAGTCCAGCGAAGAGTTTCCCTTCTGTTGTGAACCGTTTTATCTCCCGGCCAGTCCCGGGCTTTGTTTATCGCTGCATCCGGCATAATCTGTTCCTTTCCGCGTTCTATAAAAAATTCCTAACGGACACCTAGATACTTGTAAAGATCATCCAGCATACCGTTGGCCGCCAGCACGCCGGCGCTTAGGTTCCATTTCACAACATCCACGGGATAATAATGTCCGCCCTTGCCCCCCTTCATAGTCCCCCATAAAGGATGGGTGGTCCATGAGGTATGGGCCTGTTTGTTGCCATCATCCCCTTCCTTGAATCGGGTAATATCAAAGATATAATCCCCGTCCAGCTGGGGCATTTGCTCCTTGGAGGTGAGGTTGACGACGGTTTTCCCCTCTACCTGCTGGGCCTTGGGGCGGGCCAGTCCCAGCTCCTGGAGGATCGTTCCGGCAAATCCCGTTATGTACATGCGGGCGCTGCCGTCACTTTCAAAGCGGATAATGGAGATTTCCGTAGAGCCCATGCTGCCCGCCTTTTGCTTAAATTCAGCGACACGCTTCTCCCATTGCTCCAGAAGCTTGCCTGCCTCCTGGTCCATATACATGGCCTCAGCGCCCAGCTTCAGATTATTCTTCCAGTCAAACACATTCTCCGTCATTACCGTGGGAGCAATGCCGCTCAGCTGGGGATATATTTTCTCGTGACGGGATTTGGCGCCGATAATCAGATCGGGCTTCAAAGCCACAATCGCTTCAATATTCGGCTGTGTCTCTTCCCCCAGGTTCTTGACACCTTCCATCTTGTCCCGCAAAAACAGGTACCACGGCTTTTCCTCCCAGGATTCCACGGACCCTACGGGCTTCACGCCCAAAGCCACTGCATTATCTGTCATGCCGTTAAATAAAACCACTACCCGCTCCGGTTTTTTCTTCAGCACCGTGGTGCCCATGGCATGCTTGATGCTCCGTTCGCTGCCCGTACCGGAGGCCGGTGCCGACGGTGAAGCACCGGCGGTGGCCGGCGAAGCCGCAGGCGTCCCGGCGGAGGCTTCCTCCGTTTGTGTGCTGCTGCCGCATGCAGCCAACCCCCACACCAGCAGAAGAGGCAATATAAACTTCCAACCTTTCAACATGAACGTAAATCCTCCCTTGCCTGCACTGCCTCTCTGGAGCAGCTGGCCTTAATGTTATTGATAATCATTATCAATAATCATTACTATAGGGACATGCGGGTATTTTGTACATATCCGATTTTATCCTTTTCATGCACCGATTTTGTCCTCACCCTCCTCCCCTCCCCCAAAAAAAGAAACCCGGCATTCACCGGGTTTCCTCGCAGCTCCTTACATATCCGGTACGGCCTCCGCCATCAACCGGTTGCCTTCAGCCTTCAGATGAAGGCCGTCGCTGTACAGCTCCCTGAGCTCCCCCGCATAGGCATCCATCTGACCATAAAAATCCACTGTTTCTACCTTAAAGGCCTTGGCAAAGGCCTGAAGCTTCAGCCGCAGCTCCCCCAGCTCCAAATTCACCCGCCAGAAATCGGTTACTCCCGGCCAATACGATTCCGCCATATCCGGGATCACGGGAGGCTCCAAACCAAGCATGGGCACAATCCGGTGGTGGCGGGCATGGTGGATCATCGTAGCCATATTCGAACAAACTGTATCCGCGGACACCCGGAGGATCAGGTCATTGACCCCTCCGGTAATCAGAACCCGGGCAGGTGCTGCTTCAATCACATCCTGGCGGAAGCGGGACAGCATACCTGCGGAGGAATCGCCGTTGATTCCCAGGTTGAGAACCTCCCAGCCCGCTCTTTCCCCAAGCAGAGATACCCAAGCCTCATTTGCCTTGATTTTGAAGCCGCGGGTAAAGCTGTCGCCGAGACATACCATTTTCATGGTTATTTCCTCCATTCCATCTCATCCTAAAGTTCATATAGAGGCCATTATACCGTAGATGGAGGAAGAATGCCCGGCTGCTTCCTTTTTACTCAAACCGGAACCACCCGAAATTAAACCTGGACCCCGGCAGGAACATAAATGTAACCTTCTGAACCCCGGTTACCGGCTCCAGCGCAAAGCTCCTTTCCTCGTACCCCTCAGACCGGGTAAATTCAACCAGCTGCTGGCTTTCGCCTTCCTCGTGCTCAAACCGGATTCGAATGGTATTTTTGTCGATGGGGGAACTGCCGAACACCACCAGCCGGGACACCCCCGTGCTGCCGAAGTCCATTCCGCCATACTCCAGCGAAACGTTATTCCCGATCTCTTCCACCGCATCCGGGGTACGAATGAAGCTATCTCCATAAATCCGGTCGCATTCCGTGGCAAGGTTCAGTCCGAAGGCCCGGCTTTGACGGGTGAAGGAAAAACCTTTGAGGTGAATCTTTTGGCGCACCACAAACGCGAGGGAGGTGATTCCGGATAGCCGTTTGGAGAGCTTGTAGGTTTCCTCCTGATATGTATTCCACTTGGAGGGCTTCTGGTAAACCACATCCGCCACCAGCAAGCTTCCCTTCTCCCCCGGCATCCCCTCCCAGATCTGCAGGGGGTATTCCTCACTGGACAAGGCGAAAATGGGAAGGGTGATGGTATCCGAGCCATACGGCCCAAAGTCGAGGTTATGGAAACCCACCTGGGTTTCCAGCTCCCGGCTGGTGGCCACTCCCCGCTCGTTGCCGTTGCTGATTTCCCCTTTGCTGTAATCATACAGCCCGGCAGACACAAAACCGTACGGGTCCAGATAGGCGGTGCCGATTCCGCTGACCCGGAATTCCAATTGTGAGATCAGCTTGATTCGGTCCGTGCCGTTGCGGCTGGTGCAGCGCACCCGGAAGCTGCCATCGCCCAACACGGTCAATACAGCAGTATGGCCGTTGCTTTCCACCTGAGCAATATTGGATTTGATGCCCGCATCGTCCACCACACTCCACTCCACCTCCGTATAGGAGGTATCCGGGGGATACAGCTTAGCCTGCACGGTGACCTGCTTTCGTGAAGCATCAAGCTCCTGGCCATCGGTACTCACCAGCTCAATCTTGCGAAGCGGGATTTCATCCGCCTGCCCGGTCACAACAGCCACATCCTTATTACCCATATTGGCAGACAGACCTGCCACGGGTAAACCCGGCGCCTCCGCCCCCAGTTCCAGCGTCTGGCTCTCCATACCGGTGGACGAAACAATAACCTTTATGACGCCAGGGGTCAAAGCTGCTCCGATCACCGCCATCAGCTTGCCGCTAAACAGCCTCCGGCTCAATCCCTTGTACGGGTCGTAATCTGTGCTGTCCCCATTATCCAGACCCAACAGCCTCCCGGCTCCGGAAACCTCTACCCGGACCCGGTTGTTGGCATTTTCCACTGGACGGCCGGCTTCATCCTCCATGGCGATTTCCACAAAAATAAGATCGGTGCCGTCCGCTTTCATTTGCAGCTTATCCGGCGTCAGCCTGATCCTGCTTGCATCTCCGAAGGAGGACCGGCTGGCGGTGGCAATCACCTGCCCCTCTTCATCATAAGCCAGAGCGGTCAGGACCCCCTCCCGGTACGGCAGCTTCCATCTGCCAACCAGCTTTGTGCCGTGCTTATGATCGATATCATGGAAGCCGACTGTCTCCCCGTTAAACCGGAGCTCGATCCGGGGAGCATTGGACACGGCGCATGCATCGATAAGCTGGCCGGGGTTGAAGTCCCAATACGGATACAAATGCACCATCGGCTTTGTTTTGTAGTCCGTCCACTCCGACTGATACAGATAATAGGAATCCTTTGGAAAAGTGGCCGTATCAATCTGCCCAAAATAGGAGTTCTTCGTATGATAGGGTGTAGGCTCCCCAATATAGTCGAAGCCGCTCCAAATAAATTGCCCCAGGGAAAAGGGTGTATCCCGGTCGGCAATAATACAGGCCTCCGGCGACTTGGCGCCCCAACTGGTTGGGCTGTTGCCTAAAGCGGAGCATTGCTCATCATCATCCGCAAGAACCGAACGCTCTGCAGGAAAGCGGTAGATGCCTCTGCTTTGGACCACGGAGGAGGTTTCACTGCCATAGATGATCCAGTCGGGATGCTCCTCATGATGCTTTCCGTAATATTTCTCCGCGTAATTGTATCCCGCCAGCTTCACAATATCCGCACATTTCTGGGCGTTCTCCCATGGCATATAATTGGAGCCAATAGTGATGGGGGCATTACCCTTGGGATCATGAAGCCGCACCTGTTCCATCAACTGGCGGGTAATGAACTGGCCCCGTTCATCCGCATGGGTATCGTAGATTTCATTGCCGATGCACCACATAAGCAGGCTGGGGTGATTGCGGTCCCGGCGCACCCAGCTTTTTACGTCGGCCGCCGACCATTCCGGGAAGAAGCGCCCGTAATCATAAGGGGTTTTACTACGCTCCCACATATCGAAGGATTCCGAAACCACCAGCAGTCCCATTTCATCCGCCAGCTCCATCAGCTCCGGGGCAGGCATATTATGGGCGGTACGTACGGCATTGACCCCCATCTCCTTCAAAATACGGAACCGGTGGCGTGCAGCCGCCTTGTTAAAGACAGCACCCAACGCCCCAAAATCATGGTGTTCACAGGTCCCGTTCAGCTTCATACGAATACCGTTTAGGCTGAATCCTTGCTCAGGGTCCATTTGTATCCAGCGGAACCCCACCGGATTGATGACCTGTTCGATCTCCTCCCCAGATGCCGCCCGGCGCAAAAGCGTAACCAGCTTGTACAGATGGGGCTCGTCCGTGCTCCAAAGAAGTGGCTGCTCTACCTGCAGGGACTGCCGGTTCACCGTCAGTCCCTCCCTCAGTGAAACAGCAGCTGCCGTGCTTGTCTTCACAACTTCCCCATCATACAGAAGGGTATGGACAAGCTCCAGCCCTCCCTCTCCGGCAAATTCCGTCTCCACATCCAGTCCCCAGCCGGCATCCGACTTTTGGGTGTGAATGTAGACGCCATCTGTGGCGATAAAGCTGGGGGACCGGGTTTTCAGCCAAACATTGCGGTAGATGCCCGCACCGGAATACCATCTGCTGTTGGGGCTCTGGTGCACCACCTTCACCACAATCTCATTGCTGCCTTCGGTAAGCGCCGCCGTAATATCAAACTCGAAGGAGGAATATCCGTATTTCCATTCCCCAACCAGACTCCCGTTCACATATACAGAAGAGTCCATATACACGCCTTCAAAAGCAAGCCACAGCCCGTTTTCCGTCAGTTCCTCACGTGAGCATTCAAGGGTCCGACGGTACCAGCCAATACTGTTCTCATACAGCTGGAGTGTATCATAGATGAGCCAATCATGAGGCAAATCCACCGCTTCAAAGGATAGTCCGCTCCAATCCGCTGTATCCAGACTGCTCTTGGCAAATTCCCAGCCATCATTAAAAAGCTTAGTTCGGTTCATGCCCATCCCACCCCCAGGTTAGTCAAAATGAAACAAACCCTGTTGGCGGATATGATGCACCGGCAAGCCCGGATACATCTCCGCCAGACTCTGTGCGAGCGCCTTCATTCCAGGCTCCTCGCTTTCGGCATGGCCCAGCACAATAAGGGCTCTGCGCCGTCCCTGTTGGAGCGCATCACGGACATACTCCGGCGTCTCCCACTCCGGGCCTTCGCCATAGATCATGAGTTCAACCTGCTCCTGCTCGAATAAAGTGACCGCCGTAGCGGCGCCGCCGCGGTAACCGACCAAAACCCCAACACGGGTCAGCAGCATGTCCGGATCACCCATATACCGCACATGGGGAATGTCCAGCTTCTCCTTCACATACCCCACAATGTCCCGCAGGGTGCCTCGCGGAAGCTCCAACAGCGATGCCGCAGGCTCATGCTTGCGGACATAAGCCCCCCATTCCAGCTCCCGGATCAGCCCTTCGGTAATGGCATCAGGCTTGTAGCGGTGGGGATAGTCGTGAAAGCGGAATACGGCGATGCCGGACTCCTCCAAAAATTGCTTTTTGGCCCGGTATACCTCCCCTCCTCTGGCCTCCCCCGCCTCATCATGATGGGCAAAAAACAAACCCTCATGGGCAATGACCAGATTGGCCTTCCGTTCCAGCGCTTCCTCGAGCACTCGCTGTGTGGGCATAAAGGTGGTGACAATGCCGGTTACCGGCATTGAGGGTTCACCGAATTTCAAAGTGTCCACCGTTTGCTCCAGCCTGCCTACCGGCGCTATCAATGCATCCATAACCGATTGAACGGTTGGTTGGACCATTCCTGTTCCCTCCCAAACTGCTGCAGAATAGAAAAACTCCCCCAAAAGCCGTCCATAGCACCATTCCAGCGCATCACGGAAGAATAACATGTTGGGGGAGAATTGCCTTTACACCTCTACATATTTGGCGATGGTGCTGCGGACAGCACCGGGGCCAGCCAGCATCTCATGGAACATTCCTTCGATTTTGGCGGTTAATCCGGCTTCCTCCAGGGATACGCCGAAGATCTGCACATTTTCGAGAATTGCCCGTACGTTGGATGTTTGATCCCCCAGCGCGGTTCCCTCGAGCTTGGCTTGCAGGTCAGCAAGCAGCGGGTCGGGGCTTAAGGTGAAGGGTTTGCCCGCATCATCCACACCCAGCAGGTAACGGCACCACGCTGCGATAGCCACGGGAATGGCAGTCAGCGTTGATGGGTCCAGATCCTCACGGCGCATATAGGACTTGATGGTCTCTCCGAAACGGATGCCCACCTTCTGGGAGGTATCCGTAGCGATCCGCTGCGGCGTATCGGGGATAAACGGATTGGCGAACCGTTCGTGAATGACTTCATCCAGGAAGGTTTGCGGATTCAGAATACCCGGGTTCACCACCACGGGAAGCCCTTCCTTATACCCGATCGTTTCCACCAGCTTTTGCAGCACCGGATCCTTCATCTCGTCTGCAATCAGGGTATAGCCCATAAGACAGCCGGATACGGCCAGCGCGGTATGCAGGGGATTAAGGCAGGTGGTGACCTTCATGGTTTCCACCTTGTTCACTGTGTCCCTGTCGGTAAACAGAACACCGGCATCCTCCAGCGGAGGACGTCCGTTGGTGAAGGTATCCTCAATGACCAGATATTCACTGATCTCGGCGTTGACAAAAGGCGCCGTATACGTATTTTTGGATGTTACAACGGTATCCATGCCGCCGATGCCTTGAGCCAGCAGCGCTTCCTGGACCTTTTCCGAAGGGCGGGGCGTAATCTTGTCAATCATGGACAGAGGGAATGCAATTCGGCTTGTATCCTGCAGATAAGCGGCAAAACCCTCGTCCACCAGTCCGCGTTTGGCCCATTCCTCAGCCACCGTCACCATACTTTTCTTCAGCTTATCCCCGTTATGGGAGCAGTTGTCCATACTCACGAAGGTCATGGGATAACGGCCCTTCAGGTAGCGCTTATAGGCCAATGCGGTCACCACACTCATGATATGGACCGCTTCATCCGGCCCTTTCTCCAGATCCTGTGCGACAATCCCCAGATAAGCGCCGTCAGGGCCTGTAATGGCGTAGCCTTTTTCTGTTATGGTGAAGCTGGCCATTTGGAGAGTCGGGTTTTCGAAGATGGAAACCAGACGGCTCCACTCCCCCTCCCGGCTGCGGTCCGCCGCAATGGCGTCCACAATGCTGGCCACAACTTTTTTTAGAAAATCCCCCTTGGCATTCATCAGCACCAATAGGGTCAAATTGTCGCAGGGTGTGTACACCTTATCGATCATCTCCAGATCGAACACCTCGGCGGCGATAATTCCCGTATCAGCCTTTCCTTCATCCAGAAGCTTCTGATGGGCATTGGCCACAAAACCTCTGAAGATGTTCCCCGCTCCGAAATGAACCCATTCCGGCTTGGACGCCGTGTTGGCAGCCATCTCCACCGGGTTAAACCGGGGCAGCTCCACACCTGCTGCTTCCCATTCCTGACTATTGGCAAGACTCGCCAGATTAAGCGTCAGCAATTTACTTCACTCCTTTGGCATTTTCCAGACTGTCCCAAACTCCCAGCAAATACATAATACCCATAGCCCGGTCATAGAGTCCATAGCCGGGACGGCAAGTTTTCTCCTCACCCCACAGATGTCTGCCATGGTCCGGACGCACATAACCCTTAAAGCCGCTTTCATGATAGGCTTTGACTACCTCCGGCACATCCACGCTGCCGTCGCAGCCCCTGTGGGATACCTCGATAAAGTCGCCGTTTTCGAACACCTTCACATTGCGGATATGGGCAAAATAAATGCGGTCATGGAATTCGCGGATCATGGCCGGCAGATCGTTCTGCGGATTGGAGCCAAGAGACCCGGTACAGAAGGTCAAGCCGTTGTAAGGATTATCCACGGTATCAAGAAGGCGGCGGATGGTTTCCCGGCTGCGGATGATCCGCGGCAGGCCGAAGATAGGCCAAGCAGGATCATCCGGATGGATGGCCATACGGATATCCGTTTCTTCGCAAACCGGCATCAGACGGTTCAGGAAGTACACCAGGTTCTCGAACAGCTTGTCTTCCGTTACTCCCGCATAAGCCGCGAACAGCTCATCCAGTCTGGCCATCCGCTCCGGCTCCCAGCCGGGCATGGTGAAGTGGCCTGCGCCCGCAAGGATTCGTTCCGCCATTTCCTTGGGATCCTCGGTAATGGCAGCCTTTTCATAGAACAGCGCATTGGAACCGTCGGGCAGCTCCTTGTACAGATCTGTCCGCGTCCAGTCGAAAACGGGCATAAAATTATAACAAATCACCTTCACGCCAACCTTGGCCAGCTTGCGGATGGTGTCAATATATATATCGATATAATGGTCGCGGCTGGGCAAGCCGATTTTGATATCGTCATGGACGTTGACGCTTTCTACCACCGCGGGGCTGAAGCCCTTGGCAACGATCTTGTCCGCCTCCGCCTGAATCCGTTCCATTTCCCAAACCTCGCCGGCCACCTTGTCATGCAAAGACCAAACAATTCCCATCACACCGGGAATTTGCCGGACATGATCCAAAGTGATCGAATCATTCCCTTCGCCATACCATCTCCACGTCATGTTCATCTGCGGATTCCTCCTACGGATAATAGCATCTTGTATACAAGTTCGATTTGATCATACGCGACAATCCTTCTTTATGTCAACCACGATATTTACAGATATTACGCCGTATATAAAAGAAAAATCGCAGCCAGTTTTATCTCTCCCTTTCAGAATCCCGGAATCTATTGTATACTAGTTTTTACATCTACTTTTCCGGCTCGAACGGGGGGATTCTTATGCGCAAGGAAGAGATACTGCGGACCTTAAAACAGGATATCGTGACTCTGGCGCTGAAACCCGGCACCATACTCAGCGAAACGGTGCTATCAGAGCAGTTCCAGATTTCACGGACACCACTCCGCGATGTACTCAAACAGCTTGCTTTGGAGCAATACATTAATATTTATCCCAAAAAAGGGAATGTGGTTTCCTATATTCATTTGGAATCGGTGGAGCAGATGATTTTCCTGCGCAGTGTGCTGGAAAAGGAGATTCTGCAGAGCCTCTCCGGCAGGCTGCCGCTGCCGGGTATACTGGAGCTGAAGGAAATTCTAGAGGCTCAGGAGAAGGCCATCTCCGCTGCCGAAAGCTCCTCTGAGCAATTTCTGGAAAGTGATGACGCCTTCCACCGTACACTCTTCCAATTAGGGGGACGGTTGTATCTATGGAACCTGCTGCAGCAGTCCAACGTCCATTATGCCCGGTACCGCAGGCTTCATCTGCTGAAGCAGGAAAAACTCCAGGATATTTTCCATGAGCACCGGCGGATTTTGGAGGGACTTATTCAGGGAGACGGACAGCATCTTCCCGAGTTGATTGACCGCCATCTCCGGGAGGACATTAATTCCAAATTTCTGCAGGAGAATTTCCGGGAGTATTTGCAGCCGGAGGTGCAGTAAGCCAAAATTAGTATAGTGGAATAGAAAAAACAAAGCCGGCCTGAACACAGGTCGGCTTTTTCCCTGAAAAAAATTAGGTTGTCTTCAGATATTTCCCCTTCACATATTCATACCAGCCCTTCTCAAATTCAGCCTCGTTTTTTCCCAATACGGCAGGCAGATTCCCTGAACTGGTGATCAGGTCGCGGACAGCACTCATTCCCCATGTGTCACGTATGTATTCTATGATGGTATAACCAAGACGGTATGTGAGCTGAGTGTCCTTGTTTAGTTGTGCTAAAGTGGGGTATTTCCCGCTAAGTAACGACCCCATTCTTTTGGGATCTTGGAATTGATCCGCTTCATAACAGGCAATACTTTCATATAGCCAGCTCATTGAGGGGAAAGCGAGATATGCCGTTAGATTATTAGTAACAACATGGGTAAACTCATGCACCGCCACTTGCATTATGGAATCATAGCTATGTTCGGGTCCGGGAAAATTAGGGGAAACAATGCTCATTTTATCCGGTCCCAATGCAATCCCAGCCAGATAATTGCCCGCCTCTTTGCGGTTAATTCCCTCGTGGAATTCCGCCAAGTTGGGGTAGATATTCATCTGTACTCTCGGCATCTCCGCTGGCTTCAAATCCTCCACGATCCGGTCGTAGTTCTCCTCCAGTTTATCCCGGAGCTGATGGATGCTGTCTTGATCCGTTTTCGTATAATAAAATGTAAAATGTTCCGACTCCAGCGTATAAGGAAAGGAATTTGGTTTAAACTGTACATATAGCAAAACCGCAATGAGACAGGCTGCACCCAGCAACAAAACTTTTTGAAGCTTTTTGTTCATAGCTCCTCCTAGCCCACCATCTATATGTATCGTGGTCTTACTTTATTTTGGTGGGTAAGGAATATTGTCCCTTGATTTCTTCCCTATGTCAACCTTCATTTTATTTATAGTGTGGTCAAAAAGTTTGCTTTTCGGTCCTCCTTCAAAAGTCCCATCTTAAGAAATTTTTAAGAAATCAAAAAAGAGGAATTATATATAGAATGTCAAATATATATAATTGCAAACGTTTACAGTATAATTTTGGGGAGGATTTTGTGTGAAGAATAAAAAGACAATTGCAATTACTCTGATGGCCCTGTCCGTTGTGGCAGCAGGCTGCGGCAAGGGCTCCGACAGCAGCACCGGAAGCACCAGCTCTCCGGCTCCTACCGTGGATAACACTCCACTGAAGCTGACCATTATGGCGAACCTGTCCACACCTGAGGTTCCCTCCGATAAGTTGGAGAAACTGCTGGAGCAAAAGACAAACAGCGATATCACCTTCCAATGGGTACCGGACGGTTCCTACGATGAGAAGTTCCAGGCAGCCTTGGCTACCGGCTCTCTTCCGCAAGCGGTTTATCTGAAGAACCAGTCTTCCTTCGTATTGCTGAGACAAACGCTGAAGGACGGACAATTCTGGGAAATCGGGCCTTACCTCAAGGATTATCCGAACCTGAAGAACCTGAATGCTGAAGTGTTGGAAAACACCAAGGTTATGGGCAAGATTTACTCCTTGTACCAAGAGCGCCCCATTGCCCGTCAAGGCATTATCTACCGCAAGGACTGGGCCGACAAGCTGGGCCTGGCTGAGCCGAAAACCACTGATGATATCTATAACATGCTGAAGAAGTTTAAGGAGGCCAATCTGGGCGGGGGCAAAACCATTCCGCTGGCAGACCGCAATGACTTGATCTATGGCTCCTTCAAAACCCTCTCCGCCTATTTCGGCACACCGAACGGCTGGGGTGTTGTTGACGGCAAGCTGGTTCCGGAGTTCATGACCCAAGGCTACATGGATACTATGAACTTCATCAAAAAGCTCCGCACCGAAGGCCTGATTAACCAGGATTTCCCGGTTACCAGTAAGACTGACCAGCAAAACCTGATGTATACCGGCGCATCCGGCATGTACGTAGGCTCCATGCAGGACGTGCAAACCCTGCAGCAAAAAACGGAAGCCAACAACAAAACAGCCGTTTATGACGTCGTGAACCAAATCACCAGCGCCAACCAAAAAACGGCCTCCACTTGGGGTATTCCCGGATACGGCACACTGGTGGTTTTCCCGAAATCCGCTGTTAAAACCGAAGCTGAACTGAAGAAAATCCTGGCGTTCTATGACAAGTTCTTCAGCCCTGAGGTAGCTAACCTGCTAAAGTACGGCGTAGAAAATGAGCATTACAAGATGGTGGAAAACAAGGTTCAACCGGTAACCGACGCCAAGCTGCTTGAAAAAGAGCAAAAGGCTTACCTGACTGTAGCTCTTGCTGACACCACCAACATTCTGCCTACCTACTACAACCTGAAGACTCAAGAAAAAGCTGTTCAATTGTCCAATGATGCTGTGAAGTTCGCCGTTCAGAATCCCACCAACTCCTTGGATTCCAAGACCTACACCGAAAAGGGAGCTATCCTCCAAGACATTATTAAGGATGCGACCTACAAGTATATGGTTGGCGATATCGATGCAGCCGGCTTCCAAAAGCTCGTCGACAAGTGGAAGAATGACGGTGGCAACAAAATCATTGAAGAATACAATGCCTCCTACAAAGAAGTTAAAAAATAAGCTGTAATCTCATACAGGAAAAATCCCCGCTGCCTGATCAACCAGGCTACGGGGATTTTTTACTTAACAAACTATTCAATTTGATTCTTTCCTCCAGCAACAATCCACGGCCTTGACATGGTGATTGTTTTTAATTGGTCTTGCGTTCCCGCGTACCCGGCGATCACGAGCAACGTTGTCACAGCCGTTACTCCAGGCGTGTCTCACCGTATCCGTACGCTTCGCTTACCCTTTCCATCGGAATCGCCCTCTTTCCTCGCAAGAACTTCCTTGCATTGAGAATAGGATTGCATAATCCATGGGAAGTTGGTTTCCCGCATACCTCAGTCTGTTCCCCAAAACGGTGTCACTTCCGTCTTGCAAGTTCCAGCTGAAATCCGGTATGCATCGCTTACCTAGATCATCGGGGCTCTCTCCTCTCCAGATTCGATTGCTCCTCCAAGAAGGTGAGCGGACCACCTTAGGCCTGTCCTCCAACTGGGTGCCTTCGGTGTACTTTGATTATAAACGAATTTACAGAATATTTAAAATTCTAAAAATTCCAACTATTTAGCGTTAGGAGAAATTATCTCTATCATCCTCCCCTATTCTACCATTGTCTAAAAATTCCTCCGAATTTCAAAAGATACGGATATATTGCTTCTCCTGCGGCTGCAGCCCCTCTTCCCATACGAAAGAAGCCAGCTCCACATCCCGGTCAAGCTTGTTGGCCCGTGGCCAGTCCTCCTCGCCTGCCCAGCAGGTATAAAACTCGAAGTATTCTCCAGATACCGCTTGCTCTCGAAGCAGCTCCCCTAATAACCTGCAGCATTTCTTTGTAGGCAAGAAATTTTCTTCCAATTCCGCCGGCACGTTCATAGGAATCTCAAAACCTCCCCCTTCTGCCGTAATCATATAGACATAGGGCTGCTTAAAATGATGGCGGACCGCTTCACGGTAAGTGTCGAGCTCATGAATCACAATCCCGGCCGCATCCTCCTCCGTTTCGAACACCATCACAAGCTGGTCATTCAAATGGGACAGGTCCACAATATCCTCCAGGGGAACCCTGCCTGCTTGCCTTGCTTCTTCCTGTTTAAGCTGATGCTCCGGCGAAGCGACCACTTCTCTGTAAGGCTTCATTATAAACGCAAGACCTCTTTCCCCACAGGGGATCGGTACCGGGGATGCAAGATAATAAAAGCGGCTCATAACTCCCTCCAACATTCTTTTTTCAATTTTTTGGCACAGAGATTATACCATAACCGGTCCATGTTACAAAAGAATGAGGAGAAGGTTAATGGAGTGCATAGGCGGCGTTTTGCCGTCCTTCACTTTTCACATGGAGGGATGGATATGGAATATCTTCAGATCCTCACCAAGCTGGCCGCAGGCTTTTTGGGCCTTTGGGCCATGACCCGTATTCTCGGCAAAAAGGAAATGTCCGCCCTTACTCCCTTCGATTTTGTATCCGCCGTCATATTGGGAGATTTAGTCGGGGACACCATCTATGATGAGAGTAAGAATATCTTGCAGCTGCTGGTTGCCCTCACCGGATGGACTCTCTTATCCATTACTTTCGATAAGCTGACCCAATATGTCAAATTATTTAGGAAGCCGTTAGAGGGGAAGCCGGATCTGTTAATTTGCGACGGGAAAATTGATATGAAGGAGCTGTACCGCAACAATCTGGATTTTGACCAGCTGCGGACCATGCTCCGGAGCAAAGACATCTTTTCCTTAAGTGAGGTAGCCTATGCCATTTATGAAACCAACGGGACTTTAAGCGTGATGCGCAAATCTGCTTATGAGAGCATTACTAGGAAGGATTTGAAGCTTCCCGCTGAAGACACGGTTTTGCCGCGGGGGATAATTGAGAATGGTGAGATATGCCTAGAAGAGCTTGAAGCGGCAGGCCTTCAGGAGGACTGGCTCCACAGGGCGCTGGAAAAGCAAGGCGTGACGGATTTCAAGGCAGTTGCTTATGCTGAACTGACACCGGATGGAGAGCTTCAAATTTTGAAGCGGTTGTAACAAAAGGATATACATATGTTTTCCAGAATGCTTCAGTTACAAGTTTAAGCCCGCGGCCACAGGCAGCGGGCTTCTTTCACATGGGGCTGGTCAAGGGAATGAACCGCCTGCTGAATAATTCCAGCTCGGCAAACGGTACCATATAAAGCATCAGTCCGTCTCTTTCCTCCATTACGGCTCCCGGAAGCGAGGAGAAACGGGCGATGAGCCGCTTGAAGCTTTTGTGCCGCTCGGATACCCAGAACTGGATGGTGGTCACCTCCGGGTTGCCGGCGCGAATTTCCTTCAGAAGCGCCCGCAACCCCCGCATAAACATTAGGGGCGTCCGGTATTCCCTCAGCAGATAGACGACTTCGATCTGGCAGATTTCCCGGTCCTTATAGTCCTTGGCCGAGGTTCCGTAGACAAACCCGGCGGCCCCAACCACCGTATAGGGCTCCTCCAGATAAGCCAGCATGGCTTTTCCCATGGTCAGAGGGCTGGCAAAAAAATTAAGCATCATGGCATACGAATAAGGCAAATTCAGCTCATCATAATTCCGGCTCAAGAACTTTACATAGGCGTCAAAATCCTTGTCCAGCTGGCATAATTGAAATTGAACCGCCATTTCCCTCACTCCCTTCATGGTGAAATTCAGATTTTCATTCAGATTGACAAAAAACATTTTGTTGCTCCCGGCGCCGGGATTTGACATAATAATTGAAATCGGCTCTTCGCCATCGAACGGATAAGAGCGAATATTGAGGAGGCTGTACGCATGAAAGGCATTATTACCGTACTGGGAAAAGACAAGGTTGGCATTATTGCCAAGGTCTGCACGTACCTGGCTGAGCACAACGTCAATATTCTGGACATCTCCCAGACGATTATCCAAGGCTACTTCAACATGATGATGATTGTAGACATCTCGGAACCCACCCAATCCTTCGAAATGCTGGTTGAGGATCTTCAGGATGTGGGACGCACCCTGGGTGTGGAGATCAAGCTGCAGCACGAGGATATTTTCAATATCATGCACCGCATCTAACATTCTAATTTAGGAGGACTCCTATGATCTCCCTGGTGGAAGTGCAGGAAACCAACAAGATGATCCGCGAAATGAACCTGGATGTGCGCACCATCACCATGGGCATCAGCCTGCTGGACTGCGCGCATGCGGACTTGAAGATTTTTAACCAGAATGTATACGATAAAATCACCCGCACCGCCGAGCATCTGGTCAAAACCGGCGAGGACCTGGAGCGTCAATTTGGCGTCCCCATCGTCAACAAACGGATTTCCGTCACCCCCATCGCCATCGCCGCCGGCGGCCTGCATACGGACACCTTCGTGCCTGTTGCGGAAACCCTGGACCGTGCTGCCAAGGAAGTGGGCGTGAACTTCATCGGGGGCTTCTCCGCCCTGGTGCAGAAGGGCTTTACCAAAGGCGACCGGATTCTCATCGACAGCATTCCCGAGGCACTGCGCGTCACCGACCGGGTCTGCTCCTCTGTAAATGTAGGCTCCTCCCGCAGCGGCATCAACATGGACGCCGTTAAGCTGATGGGCGATATTATCCTGCGGACCGCGGAATTGACCAAGGACCGCGATTCCATCGGCTGCGCCAAGCTTGTGGTATTCTGCAATTCGGTGAACGATAATCCCTTTATGGCCGGAGCCTTCCATGGCATCGGAGAACGGGAATCCGTCATTAATGTAGGCGTCAGCGGCCCCGGTGTAGTGAAGCGCGCGTTGGAGGAGGTCAAAGGACAGGATTTCGAAACCCTGTGCGAGACGATTAAACGGACCGCCTTCAAGGTGACCCGGGTCGGCCAGCTGGTGGCCCAGGAAGCCTCCAAACGCCTTGGCGTTCCCTTCGGGATTATCGACCTGTCCCTGGCCCCTACTCCGGAAATCGGCGACTCCATCGCCGAGATTTTCCAGGTAATGGGCTTGGAGGAGGCCGGAGCACCCGGTACAACGGCTGCTTTGGCCATTCTGAACGACAACGTGAAAAAAGGCGGCGTAATGGCCTCTTCTTATGTAGGCGGGTTAAGCGGCGCGTTTATACCGGTCAGTGAGGACCATGGCATGATCCAGGCGGTGCAGAAAGGCGCGCTTACCCTGGAGAAGCTGGAAGCTATGACCTGCGTCTGCTCCGTTGGCCTCGATATGATCGCCATTCCCGGCAGCACCAGCAAGGAAACCATTTCCGGCATCATTGCTGATGAATCGGCAATCGGCATGGTGAACAACAAAACCACCGCTGTCCGGATAATCCCCGTGATCGGCAAGGAAGTAGGCGAAATGGTGGAATTCGGCGGACTGCTGGGGTACGCCCCCGTTATGCCGGTGAACAATTTCTCCTGCGCCGCCTTCATTAACCGTGGCGGCCGCATTCCCGCTCCTATCCACAGCTTCAAGAATTAATGTGCATTTTTCAAATGAAGGCCGTCTGCAGCAGACGGCCTTTTTTCGCTGCCGCGGCGCTTCATAATTTCCGGGAACGCCACAGGGAAATGACCAGCCACAGCAGCAGAAGGGCTGCGATGACAAAGCTGATCTCCAATATGGGCAAATTCCACAGCACCGAATCCTGGGGTGCAAGGGAAGCACCGATGATCAGCCCCACCACAAGCAGGCTAAAGGACAGGAGCACCAGGCTGAAGGCCAGCTTGTCCGTAAGCTTATCCATGCTCCGTAAGAATACGCCCAGCTCGGGAATCCCGGCTTCAAATCGCAGCTTGCCCTTGCGGATGGTGGCCAGCATGCTTCTCATGCTGGAAGGAAACTCGGACGCGGCCTCCAAAAACTCCGGCAGATCCTCAATCGCCTTTTTGTACAGCTTCCGGGGATCGTACCGCTCCATAAACAACTTCCGGCCGTAAGGCTCTGCCACCTCCAGCACACTGAGATCGGGGTCTAAGGATACAACCACCCCTTCCAAGGTCAGCAGCGACTTACCGAGCATAGTCATTTCCGAGGGGATGCGGATCCGGTGGCGGAAAGCCAGATTAAACAGGTCATTCACCGCCTCCCCCAGCCTGATCCGGCTTAAGGGAGTGGCGTAATACTTCTCCCGCATATCATCTACATCGGCGCGCAGGAGCACCATGTCTACCTCGTCGGGGATAATTCCCATACTGGAGATAGCCCGGATAATGCCGCTGGTGCTCTGGTTACGGAGGCTGATGACGAAAAAGGCGAACTGCTTGCGCATATCCTGGGACAGCTTGCCCACCGAGCCGAAATCCAACAGCGCCAGCTTGCCGTCGGGCAGCACCAGAATATTCCCGGGATGGGGATCACCGTGGAATAAACCCTCAATGAGGATCTGATGGATGAGAAGGTCCGTCAGTTGGCGGGCCAACGCCTTCTTATCAATCTGCTCCCGGTCCAGCCTTGCCCGGTCCGATAGGGAAATCCCCTCCATATACTGCATGGTCATGACCCGGCGGGTCGTATAATCCCAATATATATCGGGGACCAGCACATCCTTGAACTGCCGGCATTGCTGCTGGAATTTCTCCGCCTGGCGGGCTTCCGCGGCATAATCCAGCTCCGCGCGGATAGCCTTGGAAATCTCCTCCACCATATCGCGGACACGGTAGTTTCGTGCCCATTCCAGCCGGCTTTCGGCCACACGGGCAAACTCCGCCAGAATATCCAGGTCTGTATCCACAGTACGCTGGATATTCGGCCGCTGCACCTTCACTGCCGCAGGAGTGCCGTCCTTCAGCACCGCATGATAGACCTGGCCGATGGAAGCAGCCGCGATTGGGGTCTCCGGGAACGCCATGAACAGGTCTCCCAGACCCGCTCCCAGCTCCTCCTCTACAATCCGCACGGCATCGGCATACGAAAATGGCGGTACCTGATCCTGCAGCTGTACCAGCTCGGAGATAATGCTGGCCGGAACCAGATCAGGCCGGGTGCTGGCAATCTGCCCCAGCTTGACAAAGGTTGGGCCCAATTCCTCCAGCATCAGCCTGATCCGTTCCCCGATGGTTTTCTTGTGGATATCCTTTCGCTCTTTGTTCCCGATGAAGGGAATGGCTTCGGGAAAACCCATCTCACTGACCACATAGCCGAAGCCGTTGCGCGCCAGGGCTACGGCAATTTCCCGGTACCGGTGCAAGTGACGGAAGCCCTTGCTGACATTCATGAAGGTCCCGCCTCCCTGTTAAAGTTTGGCGTTATCCGCCTCTTATTCTACTTTCTCTCCGTCCTGCTTCTCCAACCGGGCAATGGCCAGCTCCAACACGGCAATTCTGCGCTCCAGAGCTTTCACTTCGTCCTGAGAGGCAATACCCCTCTCCTTCAGAATGCTTTGTACCTTGTCATTGATGGTTTGGTCCATACGGGCCTTGGCCTCGCTGCCTTTGCTCAGAAGCTCCTCCAGAAATTCACCGGATTCCGCGCGGCTGACCTCCCCTTTTTTGACCAGCTCTTCCACGGTTTTTTCGATTTGCTCCTTGCTTGCAACAGCCAGCCCCAAACCCAGGGATACGGCACGGTGAAGCATGTCTCTCATAACAGAACACTCTCCTTTACATGGGATTGTATTGGTGTGGGTATGATTCTTATTATAGCATATCCAAAGGAAATGATTGTCAAGCACAAGCAGGCATCCGGAGGTTTCAGGAGCTATGCCTCCGGGTATAAAAAGGTAACCAAGCGAAAGGAGAGATGAACATGGAAGCGACTCAAACCAAAAGCACTGGATTATTGAAGGGCCTGCTGGCAGGTGGGCTTATCGGCGCCGCCGCCGGTCTGTTATTCGCCCCGCGCGCGGGTAAAGATACACGAGCTAAGCTGAATGAGGATATGACCAAAATCAAGGAACGCTCTGCGGAGTGGATGAGCATGGCCCAGGAGAAAGCCGTCGGACTGGCGGAAACCGCCAAGGAAACCAGCTTGAACAAACTCCAGGAAACCAAGGATATGGCAGGGTCCGCCGTGGATTCCCTCAAAAGCACGGTCACTGATCTAAAGGACTCCGCCAATACCATTATCGGCACCATTAAGAATGAAGCCGAGAATGCCAAGGAAAGCGTCAAGGCTAATGCCGAGGAGGCCAAGGAAAAGCTGAATGAATCCGATAACAGCTCCCTGGCACAGAATGAAGAGGAAATGAAGAAGCTAGGCAAGGAAATGGACGCCATGAAAACCAATTCCGAATTGAAAAAGGATGGATTTGTATCCGATCCTTCCCAAAGGTAATGTAACCGCATAGAAGAAAATCTGGCCGGGAGCCCTGCTCCCGGCTTTTACATTTGCGTCCAGCCCGTACTGCGCCTGGGTATACACACAAACCCAGGAATACAAACAAACCTCTTCGTGCCGTAAGGCAGGAAGAGGTTGTTGTTGTCATGCTTTTATGCGGAGAGATGATTTAGCCTCTACCCGCTCTCCAACTCCCGCTCAGGATCAGCCAGCAGCAGCCGAAGCTTGTCCATAGCCCTTCTTTGGATACGGGAGATGCTCATCTGGGAAACCCCCAGTTCCTCCGCAATATGCCGCTGGGACCTGCCCTCGGTATAAGCCATCTGCAGCACCTTCCGCTCTTCCGGCTTCAGCTGCTCCATAGCTTGCTCCAGGTCAAGACGCTCCTCTAAGGACTGGTAATCGTCCCTCTCCTCCCGGATCATATCCGCCAGGGTTGCGCCGGCTTCATCAGCGAACAGCGGCGTGTCCAGGGACAGGGATTGGTAACAATCCCATCCCACCAGAATCTGGATGGTCTCTTCTTCTGAAAGTTCCAGATATGCGGCGATTTCATCCACCTGGGGCGAACGCTCCAGCTTCAGGGACAGCTCGTCCAACGCCTGCTGGAGGGCATGCCCCTTCTCCTTAATCCGGCGGGGAACCTGAACGTACCAGGATTTATCCCGCAGATAGTTCTTCATATGCCCTACTATGCTTTTCATCGCATAAGCTTCAAAAGGGATAGAAAAAGACGGATCATAGGAGTTGAATAAGCGGAACATGGACATCTGCCCCACCTGGAACAAATCCTCGAACATATCCTTGCGGTTTCGCGACAGACGTCCCGCCGCCATACGGATCATACCTTCATAATGCTTGAGCAGCACTTCCGCCGTATCTTTGCTTCCGGATTCCCGGTAGCTGGACAGAAGTGCCTCCGCATCAATCGGAGCCTCTTCTTCCGGCAGTTTTCTGATCATATGACCACACCGCTTCCATTCAGAAGTTTGGTCAGAATCACCTCTGTTCCAGCCTCTGTGCGGATTTCCACGTCATCCACCAACGCTTGCATCAGATACAGGCCCAAACCGCCTGCATGCATTTCCGACAGGGACTTATCCGTAATGGTCACGGGTACACGGTTGCAGGCTTCGGAGGAATTGAAGCTCCGGCCCTCATCCTGCACAATTATCCGAAGATAACGGGGAGCGGCTTCGAAGACAATCTTCATGACGCCTTCTTCCCCATCCGAATAGGCATGAAGAACCGCATTGTTGCAGGCCTCGCCTACAGCGACCTTCAAATCCTCAATATCCTCGAAGTTGAAGCCCATCCGCACGGCAATCCCGTACAGAGCCAGGCGCACAACCTCTATGTATTGTGATTTTGCCGGCAGGGACATAACAATTTTATCCTTTTGTACGTTCATAGAAGTACCATTCCTTTTCATGAATTCTACACTGCATTATCGGTGAGAAACTTACTGATGCCGGCAATATCGAATAATCGGTTAATGTGGGACGGGATGTTCCGGATTTCGAAGCCCGCCTTGATTTCAGCCCGTGCTTTGATCACCACCAGGATGATGCCGATGCCCGTGCTGTCAATGTAGCGGAGATCCTTGAAGTCAAATACCAGCTTGCGGTCAGGTTCATAAAGATAGGGGTCCAACTCCCCCTGCAATTCGCATGCACGGGACAAGTCGAACTCCCCAATAAATACAAAGGTGACGGAATTCTCGGACATATGTTTTACCAACCGAAAAGATTTGATCATGCTCACACTCATTCCCTCCTGCGTCATGTTCTAGCCGTTAGCCGTTTGGAATCCTCGGAACGCTTGGAGCCGTTTAAGTTCTGGACGAATTTCCCGGCAGTCAATAACCATGCGGCCAGATTAGATTTTGTGGCCTCTGCCGTTTCCTTCTTTTCGTCGAGCTTATGGCGAAGTGTTCTGCTGACTGAAGCGGCGGTTTGCCGTATTGTCAATGTGGCGCCGGCAGCCATTCTGCCGATTTCGCCGATGGTCTGGAATGCACTGTGCAGCTCCGCCATCTTAGTTTTTACATCATAGGTTACATCGTTTACGCCTTGAATGGTTTCTTTCACTTCACCTGACAAGGCATTGAGCTGAATGCGGGTTTCATCCGTCAGCATCCCGATTTTGTTGAGAGCTGCCCTCGCCTCTTTCAAGGTCCGGACAAGTGCTACAATCAACACCACTACTGCTACGGTAAGAACTGCTGCGCTTATCTGGATTATCATGTGCATCCCTCCTGTGAGTTTTTAACCCGATGCAGGAAGGATGAAACGTCTTGTTTTCATTTTCCCAAAAAATCTTAGCTGTTTCAATCCCAATCAAATAGGTTTATAGAGTTCATAGGATTTATGAAGCCAATCAAAAGGAGGAATTAACAATGGCAAAAGTGATGATGAAAACCGGCTCGCGCGCCGAGGCCAAACCGGTGTTGGAGAGCCTCAATAAACAAGTAGCCGAATGGACTGTCCTTTATATGAAGTGGCATCATTATCATTGGTATCTGACAGGGGAAAGCTTCTTCACACTCCACGAGAAATTCGAGCAGCTTTACAATGAAGCCGCGCTGAACCTGGACGAGCTGGCGGAGCGCATGCTGGCGCTTGACGGCGCCCCTGCCTCTACCCTGAAGGAATGTCTGTCTCTGGCCACTATCAAGGAAGCCACCGGCAAGGAGAACCCCACCCAGATGGTAGAATCCGCGTGGAAGGACCTGGAGTATATTGCCGAGGAGCTCTCCAAGGGCATTGAGCTTGCGGATGAAAACAAGGATGATCCCACAGCCGATATGCTGACCAGCCTGAAGGGCAAAGTAGAGAAGCATATCTGGATGCTGAAGTCCTATCTGAAATAAAGGCGAAGGCCATACGGGCCGTCCTTCACAGGGCGGCTCTTTTTATGGCCTCTCACCCGGACACAAAAAAACCGCAGGTATACAGCTGAAGTGTTCAGCTATATACCGACGGCATCGAAGAAGTGTACGGACTGGATCTGGCCGGTCGCAGGATCGGTATAAAACTTGACTGCGCCGAATCCGCGTTTGTAGCCCCATCCATCCTCAGCATCAAAATCCGGTTCGCCCAGCGCTTCCTTTAGCGCTCCCGTCTCAAATGAATGCGGGATTCCGTCAATGTTGACGGTTGCCGCTTCTGCCGAGACCTCCACATACAGAAGATCACCGCCGCGGAATGCTACATCAATAGCACCGTAATCATAAACCTCCAGGTCGCTTAACCGGGAATCGGAGTGAATGGCGAGAGGCTGCCCTTTTTTGCGGATCAGCTCCATCATACTGTCTCCAAGCCCGATTCCTTCCACGGAAGCCAAACGTAGCGGCTCCTTCTTCTGCTCCGGAGGCGTTGGCGGGGCTTCATTCGCCACTGCTATGGCAGGGAAAACCTGCGGCGCTGCGGCATAAACTGCGGCCTGCTCCGTACGAATTTCCGGCAGAGGCGGAAGGATGTCCGCATAGATCGCGATCCATCCTCCTGCCAAGGCAGCTAACCCGCCGGCAGACAACATAAATTTTAGGCCTGCCGTCATGGACGCTCACCCTTTCTGGCGTTCAGCCGTTGCTGGAATGGCCTTTGATTATCTGAGTCGATCCTCCGGGCTTCCGGCAAACAGCAGCGGATTTACCACAGGCGGGGTAAGGACATTATCCTTTTCTGGCGGACGTTCACTCTCAATCCCGCTATCCTGCGGACCAGCCTCCACCTCTGCCGGCCACGTCAGCACCAGGATGTCACCTGCGGCCAGCATCCGTTCATAATGGGCTGCATCTGTCTCTGATACACCCAGGGATTTCATCTTGGCAATCAGCTCATCTCCGCGGGAACGGAAGATATTGGCAACTGTCTGGATAATACCCTGCTCCGTCATTCCCACCTTGTTGATTTCCGTATTCTCCGCAATGGCGTCGGTACGGTCGGTATTGTATGCCAGGGCATAAATACTATCCGTATGGTAGCCTTCTTGTGTTAATTGACGGATAAAGTCATTGGCTTCCTCTTCGTTTCGGACCAGTTTGATTGTCATGGGTAACGCCTCCTTATGACCCGCCGGAGCGGATTTTGGATTTACGCGGTTCCATAAGCTTAGATACGATTTTCGGCACCAGGGCGATTAACACGCCGGTTATCACCTTTTGCATCATAGCCCGGGAGTTCATAACAATCCCTCCTAAATGTGCGGGCACCCCGTATATTCCGGGGAGCGGGAAGCGTAGGCATCGGCTTGTTTCCTTAACCACCGCTTCTTACTTGAGTATTACCCGTGTACATGGAGTCCGAAACAGAGGCCCCCGTCTGGGGAACCATCAGGCAAACCGTAAAAATAAAGGTGGCCCCTTGGCCGGAGGCGGCATGCTCAAACCGGATATTCCCGCCCATCAGCTCCACCAGAAGCTTACAGATGGACAGCCCAAGACCTGTACCGTCATGATTGCGGGTCATATATGGGGACAACTGGGTGAACGGGCGGAACAGCTCCTCCTCCCTGCCAGGGGGAATGCCCTCTCCCGTGTCGGTGATCTCAAACTCCACCCATTGGACAGACCCGGAGGTATCGATAGAAGGCTTCGCCGGGGTATAGGGACGCATGATGATGGATACGGAGCCCTTATTGGTAAACTTGACTGCATTGCCAATCAGATTCATGAAAATCTGACGCAGCCTTGCTTCATCCCCGCTGACCAGATTGTCCACCTCCGGGGCAAGCTCCAGAATCAGCTCAACCCCTTTAAGCCTTGCCTTCGCCTGGAACAGATCCACCGTCTCCATCACCGTGGTATGGAGATCAAAGGGAGAATCGGAGAGATTCAGCTTGCCCGTTTCCATTTTGGCGAAATCCAGAATATCGTTCAGCATCCGGAGCAGCGAATCACCGCTGCTTTTGATGGTTTCCACATACATACGCTGCTCATCGTCCAGCTGAGTCCCGAGCAGTAGATCAGCCACGCCGATGACACCATTCAAGGGTGTACGGATTTCATGGCTCATGGTCGCCAAAAAGCGGGTTTTCACCAAGGAAGCGGCATGAACCTCGATATTGGCCTTCTCCAGGTCCATGGTCTGCTGATGCAGCAGCTCCTTCTGCAGCTGCAGCTTCATGTTAGTCCGGTGCAGGCGGACAAAACCGTCGATTTTGGACTTCAGCATTTCCGGTACAAAGGGCTTGCGGATATAATCAATGGCACCCAATGCGTACGCGGAAAAATAAACCGCAGGGTCTTGGTCCGCAGCGGTAATAAAGATGATGGGCGTATCCCGGGAGCGCTCTCTCATTTTGATATACTTCGCCGTCTCCAGACCGTCCATATCAGGCATTTGCACATCCAGCACAATAACGGCAAAATCGCCTTGAAGCACCTTGCGCAGCGCTTCGTGACCCGAGGAGGCCTTCACCAGCTGGTAGCTTTCATCGGAAAGCACCGCCTCCAGGGCAAGCAGATTTTCGGGGTGGTCATCCACCAGCAGTATTTGAACAGGGGACGCGGGTTCCACCTTCATTCCTCCTTATGCAGCCAAACCTTCAACAACGACAGCAGCCGGTTGATATCGATAGGCTTCGTCAAATAATCCGATGCGCCGGCATCCATACATCTCTGCTGATCCTCCTTCATGGCCTTAGCCGTGACGGCAATAATCGGCAGATCGGTTAATTCGGGTATCTTCCGGATTTCCCGGATCGCTTCATATCCGTCCATCCGCGGCATCATGATATCCATCAGCACCAAATCAATGCCGTGAAGGTCCGCAGCCAGCATTTCCAGAGCATCCACGCCGTTTTCGGCAAAAACCACCTGCAGGCCGGCATCCTCCAACGCTACGGACAAGGCAAAGACATTCCGGATGTCATCATCCACAATCAGAATCTTATGCAAAAAAGAGTCTGTTACGGAGTCATTATCCTCTTCTCCGGAAATCGAAACAGCAGCCTCCAGCGGAGCCGCTCTGTCCAGCAGATACCGGTTGTCCGCGGCGCTTTGATCCTGGGCTTGGATACGGTCCAGGGGGTGTGAGGTATTTTTGCTCCCCGATGCATTAGGTGCAATCAGCGGCACCCACAGAATAAACGTGCTTCCCTGGCCGATACCGCTGGTCACGGTTATATTGCCGCCCAGCGCTCTGGCCAGCTTCTGGCTGATGGACAGGCCAAGCCCCGTTCCGCCGAAATTGCGGCTGATGGTGCCATCCGCCTGGCGGAACGCCTGGAAGATCTCCTCCTGCTGATCCTCGGGAATGCCGATGCCCGTATCTTCAATCATAAACAGCCACATGCCGTCGCTTAGCTCCAGCCGGAAGGTGACCTTGCCCTCGGTGGTAAACTTGAAGGCATTGGACATCAAGTTTCCGATGATCTGCATCAGGCGCTGGGAGTCGGTATTAATCACCTCCGGCAGATCCTCGCCTGTTCGGATCACCAGCTCTACCCCTTTGCGGACGGAAACCGGCATAAAGCTTCTTTCCACATATTGCACAATTTCTTTGATCTCCAGAGGCTCTACATGGATCTCCATATGGCCCGCCTCCACCTTGGACAAATCGAGAACGTCATTGATCAGCCGCAGCAGGTCTCCGCCGGCACCGTGAATGGCAGCGGCATACTCCCGCTGTTTCTCCGTCAGATTGCCCTCCCTGTTTTCCTGAAGCATCAGGGACAGGATCATCATGCTGTTCAAGGGTGTCCGCAGCTCATGGGACATATTGGCCAGGAACTCGGACTTGTACCGGGAAGCCAGCTCCAGTTCCACCGCTTGATGCTCCAGAACTTTATTCGCCCGCTCTACTTCAATGTTTTTCTCTCTGGAAAGTCGGACCTGTTCCTCCAGCAGGGTGGTTTTCAGCATAAGCTCTTCATTGGTTGCCGCCAATTCCTCCTGCTGCTGCTGGAGCAGCTCCTCCGATTTGCGCAAGGCCACTGCCTGCTCCTCCAGCTTTTCGTTGGTTACCCGAAGCTCATCGGACTGGGTTAGAAGCTCCTCGGATTGAGTCTGCAATTCCTCTGTTAAAATTTGCGAAGTGCGGAGCAGCTCTTCCACACGGATGCGTCCCATAATGCTGTTGAGCACGGTTCCGACATTTTGCGTAACCTGCTCAAGCAATGCCACATGCAGCGGGGAAAACGGATGAACCGAGCCGAGTTCCAGCACGGCCATCACATTGCCCTCATAAGCGACAGGGATGATGAGCACCTCGCTTAGCGTCAGCTCCCCCGGCGAAAGCTCAATGCGGACCGGGTTGTCGGAACGCTTCTGCAGCCTGATCCAGCGGTTGTCCGCGGCGCATTGGCCCACAAGGCCTTGTCCTATATGAAATACATTGCGGACGGCCCCCGGCTGTACGGCGTAGCTTCCAACCAGTGTATACATGCTGGGTTTGGGCTGCTCTGAATCACAGATGTAGAATCCGCCGTAAACAGCCTCCACTAAAGGGGCAACTTGACGTACAAAACGCTCCCCTACCTCCTTCAGATCGGTACGACCCTGAAGGATCATCATGATGCTGTTCAGCTGCGTTTTCAGCCACGCTTCTTCTTCATTCCTCTTGTTAAATTCATGCTCCCGCGCCCGCTGCTGGGACAAATCCCGGAACAGCCGGTTGAAAAGGCGAATAACCTCGCTGATTTCGTCCTTTCCGCCGTCCTCTGTAAATTCTACCGGTACCAGTGAGTCCGTAGCCGTTTTGGGAACCAGGGCGGACAGCCGGTTAAAGCCCTTGGAGATGCTCTGAATAATCCAATATGTAATCATAAGGACCAGCACCAGACCCAGAATCATCAGACTAATGGTATACTGTAGGGTCTTTCGGTTATCCTCCGTGCCATCCTTGAGAACCTGGTCCATTCGGTTCTGGTTAAAGCTTCCCAACGCATCGTTCTTCTCTTGGATCTCCTGCTGAAGCTTCAGGCCCTCGGAGCTGCGGAGCAGCACCGCATCATCCAGCCGGTTGTTCATGACATAATTCACAATCGTATCCTTATAGTTCAAGTAACGGGTGATCGCTTCGATCGCATCCTCCGTCACCTGGGATTGTTGGGCATCCTGATATTTGGCCCGTGAATCCTCAAACAGCTTGCGCATGTCCCGGTCATTCTCGGCCAGACGCTCCAGAATTTCCCTCTGGGTCATGATGGGGTTGTTGACCAACAGGCTGACCAGATTACGGCCGATATCGTTGGTGATGACCTGAAACTGCTGGCTGTCCTTTACATTGGCGTACATCTCATCATAAGTGGCTCCAATATCCTTGTTCATGGTGGTCAACCGGTTCATCCCCAAGCCGGCGATGGAAAACATTACGATTAGCAGAATGCTCATGCCGGCGAGCAGTTTATTGCGTATGGTCATGCCCATAATCCCTTCCTTCGGAAACAATAGAATGTTTAGGCCAGCTTGCCCGCCTCTATAGATAAAAGACAGTAATCATCACGCTTTTCATTCAATTTGCCCCCATCGATCAGCTCATCTGCCAAATCCGCCGCACTTAGCTCCGGCCGGGTTAGAAACAACTCGGCAATGCTGTCCGTAGAAGTGTCCCAATCAGAACCGCAAGCTTCAAGAAAGCCGTCCGTAAACAACAGCAGCTTCATGTGCTCCTTGTAATGAATGGTTCGCTTCTCCAACTGGATGGGATCATCGAATCCCACCGCACATCCGCCGGAGTGCAGTCTGTGCATCTCTTCGCCGTCGGCCAGCAAAAGCCCCTCCGGATGCCCGGCATTCACATATTCCACGGTGCGGGCGCGGGGATCCATAATTAAATAGATGGAGGTGAAATAATACCGCACCCACTTGTCCTTGTTCTGCAAACGCAGCATGTAGGTGTTCAGCAGGCTGACCACCTCAATGGGATCGGGATTCTTCTGCATGGCATCCTGCAGTGCCGAAGCGATATACATACACATGAGTGAGGATGAGATGCCGTGCCCCATCATGTCCAGCAGAATGATGCCGTATTTGCCATCCTCCAGCTGCTGCCAGAAGTAGAAGTCCCCGGCCAAAACCATTGACGGCTGGTATACGGCTTCAATACGCAGATTCTCCTTCTCGAAGGGTTTACTCAGGACACTCTCCTGCACCTGCTTGGCCAGTGCCAGCTCCAGGGACATATCCCTCTCCTTGGCTTTGTGCCAGTTCAGCTCTGCCCGCAGCCGCAGGGCCACCCGGATCCGGGCCAGAAGCTCGATCTTGTTCACCGGCTTCACCACATAGTCTGTCGCACCGGCATCCAATGCCTCCGCCAGCTTATTGGAATCGCCGAGTGCGGTCACGATGATAATCGGAATATCCTTCAGCTTCTCTACACGCTGAATCCGCCGGCAGGCCTCAATCCCATCCACACCGGGCATCATCATATCCATCAAAATCAGGTCTGGAGTAGCCTCTACCCGGTCCGCCTGCTGCTGCTCCATGCCGAGATATGAGAACAACTCTCCTGCATTATTAAAGGAAACATGATTGAGAAAGCCGGCGCCGTCCAATATTTTTTCGATGATCATTTGGTTGATAAGATTATCGTCCACAATGGCTATGCGCATATCATTCACCTCATTAAATATCGGATGCTTCTGATAAATGATTCTATGAAACTAGGGAAAGCGGTATCTATCTCTTAATAATAGCTCACCCTTTTGCAGCATGTCTAGAAATAGACCAGGTTTTTTGGATCAGTGGCTAAAATTTTGCTTTTTCCCTGTTTCTTCTTCTCCAGCCAGGTTTAATAAGGTATCACAAGGTCATGCATGGCAGGAAGCAACCATGATGGCCATTTTTGAGAGGAGGTGTGCGGATGCAGGCTGAAGCAGTTTATCATGCCGCAGGCGGAAGCTGGGCATATGCCTACAATCACGAAACCGTTCATCTCCGGCTGCGTGTCAAACGTGATGATGCGGAGCAGGTTTTCGTACATGTAGGGGACAAATATGACTGGGGAGCCGGTCAACAGGAATTCGCCATGGAGAAAATTGCAGCGGACACGCTGTTCGATTATTGGTTCTGCCCCGTCCTCCCGCCCAAAAGACGGATGTCTTACGCCTTCCGGCTACAGCAGGGCGAAGAGCAATGCTGGTATTCCGAGGTTGGCTTTACGGATACCCCGCCATCCGATGCGGGCATGTATTTCGAGTACCCGTATCTGCATGAATCCGAGGTCTTTCAAGTGCCCGACTGGGCCAAAAAAGCGGTATTCTACCAAATTATGCCCGACCGGTTCAGCCTCCCCTCCGACTATGATGAGTCCCAGGAGGAGGATGGTAAATTTCTCCACTGGGGAGACGAGCCCCAACTGGACGGAGCCTTCGGCGGTAACTTAAAGGGAATTCGCGAGAAGCTGGATTATCTGGAGGAATTGGGGATTAACGCCTTGTATTTGACCCCCATCTTCTCCTCCCCTTCCTGTCATAAATATGATATTTCCGATTACAAACAGATTGATCCCAATCTGGGTGACAAGAAGGAACTGAAAGCACTGGTGGACGAATGCCACAAGCGCGGAATCAAGGTTGTCCTGGATGCGGTATTTAATCATTGCAGCGAAGCCATGGAGCAATTCGTGGATGTGCTGAACCGGGGGGAAAAGTCCCCCTATAAGGATTGGTTCCATATTCATTCTTATCCGATTCGCGGAGAGGACGGGCAGCCCAACTATGATACGTTCGGCAACTTCGGACATATGCCCAAGTTGAATACAGCCCATCCTGAGGTGCAGGAATACCTGCTCACTGTCACCCGTTATTGGATGGAGGAATCGGGAATCGACGGGTGGAGGCTGGACGTCGCCAATGAAATCGACCATGAGTTCTGGCGGCACTTCCGCCGGCTGGTTAAGTCCATTAATCCGGAGGCGTATATTGTCGGTGAATGCTGGACCGATGCCAACCCCTGGCTACAGGGTGACCAATTCGATTCCGCCATGAACTATCCTCTGGGCAAACGGATTCTGGACTACTTTGAGGGCGAATTCTTGGACGGTGCAAGCTTTGCCGAAACCGTCGCCCGATTATCCGTACGGTATCCGGAACAGGCCCATGAGGTATTATTCAATCTTTTGGGCAGCCACGATACGGGCCGGGTAGCCACCCGGATTGAGGACAAGCGCAAGCTGAAGCATGCTTTTCTGTTTATGCTCACCTACCCCGGCACCCCTTGTATTTTTTACGGCGATGAATACGGCATGACCGGCGGGGATGATCCGGATTGCCGGAAGAGTATGGAGTGGCATCCGGATATGCGGGATGAAGAGCTGCTGGATTTCTTCAAAACGCTCATTCATCTGAGGCGTGACCTCCCTGCTTTGAGCATCGGCCGTTACCGGATGCTTCAAGCGGAGGGCGGAAATCCAGCCATTGTCTATGAACGGGTGGCCGATGGCTCCCATGCTCTCATCTGGATCAATCATTCCGAGGAACCGGCGGAGGTATCCCTTGCTTTGGAGACCAATGACTGGAAGGATGCCTGGACTGGGGAAGATGTCCCCGTAACCGAAGGTCACATGACCATTCAATTGGACAGTTTCAGCTTTCGGGTCATACATAGATCCTGGCAGCCTGAAGGGAGTTGATGTATATGGAGGAGTTCTCCGGTAACGCCACCAGCCTGTTGCTGGACGAACTGGATAAAGATGCGCAGAGCTCCCCCTTAAGCCATGAACAGAATGCACGCATCAGCAAAATTGTAGAAGAATACAACAGCAAAATTAAATGCCGCCTGACTGAGGAGCAGGAGAAGCGAACCTCCCGCTCCGACCGTTTGGCTGACAAGGTTGCCTCCTTCGGAGGCAGTTGGGCCTTTATACTGCTTTTTATAATATTCCTCGCCTTCTGGATGATTTGGAATTCCGTCCTGATGTTTCTGCAGTTCGATTCGCCTCCCTTTATTCTGCTGAACCTGATCCTGTCCTGTATATCAGCACTTCAGGCCCCTTTTATCCTGATGAGCCAGAACCGGCAGGCAGCCCGGGACAAGCAGGAGGCGCTTCTTAACTTCGCCATTACGTATAAAGCTGAAAAAGAAAACGATGAAATAAAAAATATGCTCCGATCCATTGAACGGATCCTCACCCAGCCGGCTTGCGGCTGTCAACAACAAACCCGACAAGGAGGAAACAATCATGAACACAAATAATTGCATCGCTATGCTGCTTGCGGGTGGAGAAGGAAAAAGACTTCGTCCGCTGACCCTAACCCATGCCAAACCGGCCGTCTCCTTCGGCGGACAATACCGCCTGATCGATTTCCCGCTTAGCAACTGCCTCAATGCAGGTATCGACAAAATCGGGGTGCTTACCCAATACCGGGCGGAAACCCTGCACCAGCACCTGGGCGGTAACAATACCAACATCACCCTGCTCCCTGCCGGCTTGAAGCAGGAAGAGGGTTACACCGGCACAGCAGATGCCATCTATAAGAACATCGCCTACATTGACAAGCTTAATCCGGAGAATGTTCTGATCCTGTCCGCCGACCATATCTACCACATGGACTACCGTGATATTCTGCACTTCCACTCCATGCGGAAAGCCGCCGCCACCATCTCGGTCATCCGGGTGCCGTTGGAGGAAGCAAGCCGCTTCGGCATTATGACCGTGGATGCCGATCACAAGATTACCGCCTTCCAGGAAAAACCCCGCCGTCCGGAATCCAATCTGGCTTCCATGGGAATTTACGTATTCCGCTGGTCCGATCTGCGGGAGCAGTTGATCCAGGATGCCGCCGATCCACAGTCCTCCCATGACTTCGGCAAGGACATTATCCCGAAGCTGCTGAAGGAAGATGCCGGGGTATATGCCTTCCCGTTTGAGGGATACTGGAAGGATGTGGGGACCGTGGATACCCTATGGCGGACCCACATGGATCTGTTGGGCTCCCCTGCCCAATTGACGCTGAATCCCCCCACCTGGCCTATGCGGGTGGCGGGCAGCTTGACTCTCCAGAACGAAATGCTGCGTATGGAGGATGACCGGGGCTCCGCCTCCCTTCTCCACCAGCATTGCTACCTGGAGGGCCGGGCCAGACGTTCGATTATTTCCAACGGCGTATGGATCGGCAAGAACAGTCTGGTCACCGACAGCATTGTTATGCCGAATGCGGTTATCGGGAAGAATGTCCTGATCTCCCATGCCATTATCGGCGAAGGAGCGATTATTGAGGACGGCGCCGTTATCGGCGGCTCGCGCAAGCAAATCAGCGTTATTGGGAATGTTTCCCAGGAAGAGCTCCAAGGCAGCTGGAATGCCTATACTCGTGGTTATCGCGAAGGAGTGAATGGTTATGACCGGGCATCCTTTGGAAATTAAAGCGGACGGCAATGCCCGTCTGAAAGGCCGGGTGGCTCTGGTGACCGGGGCCGCCTCCGGCATCGGACGTTCAGCCGCTCTTCTATTGGCAAGGCACGGCGCCCGTCTGCTGCTGGCAGACCGGGACGGGGAACGGCTGGCCGAGGTGGAGAAGGCCATCGGGGACCGGGGCGGGGAAGCGGTATCCCTGCCCTTGGATATTACTGATGAAGCCGCAATCGAAAAGGCCTTCCAAGAAGGCACCGCCCGCTTCGGCGGGAAGCTGCACGTGCTGTTTGCCAATGCGGGCATTAACGGTACCCTCTCCCCGATTGAATCCATGCCTCTGGAGGAATGGAGTAAAACGGTGGATGTGAATCTGAAGGGTACCTTCCTGACCGTCAAACATGCAATTCCCTATCTGAAGCAGCAGGGCGGCAGCATTATCATTACAAGCTCGGTCAACGGAAACCGGATTTTCTCCAATTTCGGCTTCAGCACTTACAGCACCACCAAGGCGGGTCAGGTGGCCTTCGCCAAAATGGCTGCGCTGGAGCTGGCCCAACACCGGATCCGGGTGAATGTGATTTGCCCCGGCGCTATCTCCACCAATATCGATGAAAGCACAGAAACGCTGCCGGAGGTGGAGGAAATCCGGATTCCCGTGGAATTTCCCGCCGGCGACCAACCGCTGCGCAACGGTCCGGGCTCACCCCGGGAAGTGGCGAATCTGGTATTGTTCCTGGCTTCGGACGAAGCCTCTCATATCACAGGAACAGAAATCTATATCGACGGTGCGGAATCCCTGATTCGAGGTTAAAAAAACAGCGAAAGGATGATGAAGTATGTTGAGATGGTCCCTGATCTTTCTGGTAGTTGCCGTAGTAGCAGGTATTTTCGGCTTTGTAGGCATTGTCCATGTGGCAGCGGACATCGCCCGAATCCTCTTCTTCCTGTTCCTAATCCTGTTTGTGGTCACACTGTTTATGGGCAGACGCGGTGGCGCACGATAACCGTGACTCTTCCCGCAAAAATAACACCCGGTCCCTGATGGGCCGGGTGTTTTGTATGTGACGGACTTCTTTAGGCTTTGGCACCTGTCTTTTCCTTCCACTGCTCCAGCAATTCCTCGGCAGCTGCTCTGCTGATCATCTTCCCCTTAAAGTAAATCAGGTCCTCCGCAGAACCGGTGAAAATACAGGCAGGCTCATATTTCTTCAGGATGATCCGTTCGTCATCCACGTAAATTTCAATCGCATCCTTCTCGGCTATACCCATGGTGCGTCTCAGCTCGATAGGCAGGACCACCCGTCCCAATTCATCCACTTTACGGACAATTCCGGTAGCTTTTGTCATTTTTCTTCCTCCTCCCTATGAATGATGAACCTTTTTGTAGAATAATGATATTGATGAGGATGCTTCCAGTATATCACAGTGTTTGCGGAACCTCACTTTTTTCGGTGATTTTTCTCATCATCCAAATGATGTAAAAAAACAGCCTTCGCAAAGGAAGGCTGTTTGCAGGTATAAGGAATTACCGTCCTGCCAACACCAGATTGGCTTCCGCCAGCTTCTCGATGATCGGAATGCTTTGGGGGCAGGCTTCCTCGCAATTACCGCATTCCACACACAAGGAAGCATCCTTGTTGTTCTTCACCAGGTTAGCATAGTTTCGTTGACTGTCCGGCAGCGCATTGAAGATGGAGGAATGATTATAATGGGCGAATACATCGGGGATGGCCACTCCGGCAGGACACGGAACACAATAGCCGCATTTGGTGCAGCCCACCTTGATCTTGCTCTCGTAGGCCTCCTTCACCCGCTGTACCAGTCCAAGCTCCTTGCCGCTCATACTGCCCGGGATAATGGTGTCAAAAATCTGCAGATTATCCTTCAGCTGGTCCAGATTATTGACGCCGCTTAAGATGGTGGTTACCTGCGGGAAGTTCCCAACCCACCGGAATGCCCAGTCTACCGGACTATGTTTGGCGTCTGCCTCATCCCAGATGGCGAGGATATCATCGGGAACATTCCGGGCCAGGCTGCCGCCCTTCAGAGGCTCCATAATCACGACGGGAATATTCCGGTCGGCCGCATATTGCAGTCCTTCCAGGCCCGCCTGATAATTCACGTCCAGAATGTTCAGCTGGATCTGGCACATTTTCCAATTATAAGCGTCGATAACTTCCTTAAACACCGGAAGCTCATCATGGAAGGAAAACGACGGATAACGGATTTTCCCTTGTGCCACCGCTTCGTCCAGGAAATCCAGCACTCCCAGGGAAAGGACCGTTTTCCACGAATTCTTGTTCAGGGCATGAAGCAGATAAAAGTCAATGTAATCCACCTGCAGCTTAGCCAATTGCTCATCCAGCAGCCTGCCGAAATCCTCATAGGTTTTGCACAGCCAAACAGGAAGCTTGGTGGCCAGCTTCACCTTTTCCCGGTAGCCGTCCTTCAAGGCCTTGCCTACGACCAGCTCGCTGTTGCCGCCATGATACGGATATGCCGTATCCACATATGTAACACCTTGATCAATCGCATAGCGGATAAGTTCGATGGCTTCTTCCTCATGAATCCGGGATGCATCCTTGCCGCCCTCTGGCTGTTCCTCCAGAGGAAGCCGCATACATCCTAACCCGAAGGAGGATACCTGAAAGTCCAAATTGCCAAATTGTCTGTACTGCATGTCTTCACCTCTATGATCTGTCATCCTCTTCACGGGCATCAAGGCCCGCATCTCTCTTTTCCAATTGTAGCATATTCACTTTTGGGCGGACAGTAGTTAACAAAAGGTAAGTGAGCATAGACCTGTACAGCACGATAGCCTGAACATGCCAAAAAAACCGTACAAGGCCTGACTGGAGCAGGCTTTGACGGTTCATGCCAACGGTGTAATCTTGCAGTTGTCCGCCGCGTATGCAGGCGGTGAATCACGCGGCGGCTACGAAACCGCCTTGCAGTTATGCTTGCAGTTCTTATTGGTGCAATCCCGGAAGGAACCGAAAAAATCCAGGCGGTGATCCGTTACAGTGAAGCCGTATTCCGTCTCCAGCCGCTTCTCCAAAAGGGACAGCCAGTCCTCCATAATTTCACGGACCTCGCCGCATTCCCGGCAGATCAGATGATGATGCATATGCTCATGCTCTTGGCTGCGCAGGTCATACCGTGCCACACCGTCGCCGAAGTTCATTTTCTCCACAATATGCAGCTCACTGAACAGCTCCAGCACCCGGTACACGGTGGCGATGCCGATTTTGGGGGATTGCTGCCGGACCAGCATAAAAACCTCCTCCGCACTCAGATGCTCCTTTTCATTCTCCAGCAGCACCCGCAGTGTTGCGTCCCGCTGGGGAGTCAGCTTATAGCCTTGTGCGGAAAGCCGTTTGTTGATTTTGCTTAATTCCTCGGTCACACAGGTCATTCCCGAACCTCCTTCACCACCCGTTTGTTCTTATTCAGGCGCAAACGGATTTAGAATCATTATAAGAATATTATAGTCCCCTTATATGAAAATAGCAATCTATGGACGGTGAGGAAAAGGCGCCTCCTCCGTCGGGAAGAAGCGCCTTTATCTTAACCTAACCTGTTCCGTGAAGCCTACCAATGGTTCCAACAATATCATCAAACTTCTACATCTAGCTTCTTGCAGCTGCATCTATGGGGTCTAACAGATCATAAGCTACCCGTTTGTTGAAACAACCGGCCGGCTTCGTCTTTGAATCATCAAAACAACGAAAGCCCTGCCTCTCTTCCATCCTTGCGGCTCCGAAGACCGCGCCAGTGAGAATCTACACATTCAAACAATGAACAAAGGTTATTCAGTAATAATAACACATTTGTTCGCATATTGCAAGAACGAATACTTAATAAGGCAAAATCAAATCCTCCAGCTTCCGTTTAGGCACATGATGGACCCCTTGCTCATCCCGCCAATACTTCACATTCTTCGGATCGGCCAGCTCCTCCAGCACCACGACTTCCTTCGGTTTGCCCAGTGCCATCACCAGCAGAATCTCATACTGCTCAAGGATATCCAGCGCCTGTGCCAGACCTTTGCGGTCGATGGCTCCAAACATACAGCCGCCGAAGCCCTTCTCCACTGCTCCCAAGAGAATACTTTGGCAGGCAAGACCATGATCCCACGAAGGATTGGAGCTGATGGTTTTATCCAGCAGCATCACCACATAAGCCGACGGACGCTCCCCCTCCACCGGACCCGGCCAATCCCGGAGATAACCCGCCCAGCGCAGGTGCGGGAAAATCAGTGCGTTCTTTTCCTTATCGGCAGAAAGGACATATTTCAGGGATTGCAGATTGCCCCCCGATGAGGTGTGCCGCGCCAAATCAATCCATGCCTCCAGTTGAGCCCTCTCGATAGGCGCATCCTCATAAAACCGGCGGTACGTTCTATTCTTCCTGATTAACTCTTCAATCATGCTGGCCATGCTCCCCTTCCTCCGGGGCCGGATTCTCGCGGCATTCCTTGCAGGTGCCGTAAATTTCGAACCGGTGCCCGCTGATCTGAAAGCCCTCCGGTCCTTCTCCCAGATGGCCCATCGGGCAAAAATCCATGGAAAAGGTTTTTTCGCATTGGGTACAGATCAAGTGGTGATGATGATGGTGCTGGCAATTGGCCTTAAACTTCAGGCCTCCCTCCAGAAAATAAAACTGCTCCAGGACACCCATTTCGCTTAAAATCCGCAGATTCCGGTAAACGGTGTCAAAGCTCACCCCGGGATATTTCTGGCGCATGGATTCATATACATCCTTGGGCGTCAGATACCCTTGCGCATCTGCGAACAGCTGAGCCAGACTTTTGCGCTGCTCCGTTACGCGGAGGCCGCCTGTGCTCATCTTCCGCAGCATTTCTTCAGTTGTTATGGATTCGGACATTAGCTATCCCCCGATTGCACTCGCTTCCTTCTTCCTTCTAATATTGAAGGAAAATGCAAAAAACGTCAAGGTTGAGGGCATTTTCGACAAACGTCAAAAAACCCCCGGCACCCCGGAGGTTTTACGTTCCTTAATTTAATGCTGCCGGTGCGGCGGCTTTCAGCACGCTGACCTGATAGGAATCATGGCTGGAGGAAATGATATAATCAGGCCGTCCTTGCTTGGCGCTTTGGCGGTGCCCCTGAATGTGGACATCGCTTTTCTCCCATGCTTTCCAGGCATCCTCCGATTCCCAGCGGATCATAACCAGCACCTGCTCCTCGCCGTGACGCGCCTTCTTCACCATCACGCTCAGATCCACAAAACCCGGCATCTGCTCCACTGCGCCCGGTTTGTTGAACCGCTCCGCCACAGCTTGGGCAAACTCTTCCTTGACGGTAATAGTTTTCATTTCTACGAACATACGAACACTCCTTATGTCTGTATATTATCCGCGAAGCGCCTGGGCGAAGCTTTTGCCGAAGGCCACACATGTTTCCTTATCGGCCTTGCCCGGACTCAGCTCCACCTTCAGCCCCTCCTGAACAATCTCTGCGCCGCGGTTCTTCAGCTTGCCGATCAGAAGGTCCACCGCTACTCCGTACTCCGAATAGGAGGAATCGCAGGAGCCGAATACAGCTGCTTTTTTCCCGGTAAGATCCACATCATCCAGGTCGTCGAAATAATCCAGGAATTCATCCGGCAATTCCCCGTCGCCCCAGGTATACGCCCCCAGCACAATGCCGTCGTAGCCGGCCAGGTCGGAGGCCTTCACATCATCCACACGCTCTACTACGGGTTCGAAGCCCTCTTCCTTGATCCCCTTCACAATTTGAAGGGCCATATCCTCGGTGTTGCCGGTCATGCTGGCATAAACCACCACTATACCGCTCATACGTTTCGACCTCCAGATAGATAGTACGTCTTGTTATGATAATGATATTCATTATCACTATAGGTGTCAATCCTTATTTTTCATGCCAAAAAAATAACACGGACCAGGGAAATTCCCCTGATCCGTGCTATATACTCGTGATTTATCTTATCCCAAGAAGGAGGACAGCATCCAAACATGCTTCTCCAAGGAAGTATGGATGGCCAGGAGCAGATCGCCGGTGGTTTCGTCATCGGCTTCTTCCGCAACCTTCATGCCTTCCTTCAACTCGGCGATAACGATTTCGAAATCGGCGATGGTAGCGGCAACTTGCTCGGTAGCGGATTCCGTGCCCTTGGCTTCCTTGATGGATGCAGTAGCCAGATAATCGCTCAAAGTCGCAAGCGGCTTGCCTTTAATGGCCAGTACACGCTCAGCCAGATCGTCAATATGAAGCGCAGCTTCGTTGTACAGCTCTTCAAATTTCAAATGCAGGGTGAAAAACTGGGTGCCCTTCACATACCAGTGAAAGTTGTGCAGCTTTACGAACAAAACTCCCCAGTTGGCAATCTGTTTGTTCAGTACCGAAGTCAATTCCACACTCATTTTCGATTATCCTCCTTGTTATATGTATTCCCATCTATTTTAAAGCATATCTCCTCTCAATAGATATTACAAATTACCAACTTTTTTCATAGACAAACAACAAAAAAAGCGGCCAAACAGCCGCTTTCATTTGACAAAAACTTAATCGTACAAAACTGCACTGGGATCATAGTCCCAGAACGGGTACCTGGCGGTAATGCCCGATTCCCCTGTCAGCCGGATTTTGACCCCGTCGCCGGTTTTCATCCCTTGGATAGGAAGATTGACATACTCCCCTGCCTTCACCGGCATGGCCATCACACTTCCGGGAATAGGCTCCATCGAGACGATGGTCCGTTCCTGGCTCAGACTGGACCAATACAGATTCACGTAATGCTGGGAATTGTAGCGGTTCAGGAAGGACAGCTCAATCTGGTAGGCTTCTCCCGCCTTCAGGTTGATGGATGCTCCCACAGGTCCGCCTAAGAAAATGTCCTGCCCGTTTATCTTGAGCTTCGTTTCATTCAAATTATCACTGTGGGCGGTGAAGGAATACCGTTCCGTATACTTCGGCACAATGGTCCCGTTCCATTTCCAGGAGCCGATGCCGGAGGGTTTGAGATTGCTCAAGGAATCCAGTACCCGCTGCCCGGTTTCCTTGCCGAACTTGACATCGCCGTATACCGTTTCCGTAACCGTTCCTGCAGTCCGGGCGGGATATTGTCCATAGGTCACCTCGACGACGCCGCTCACAGTGCTGAAAAATCCGAGCTGTGCTCCATCAGCGGTTTTGGAAAGCATGGGAGCTCCGATCAAGGGTCCTTGCTTCGCTTCTTCGATGATGAGGAAGCGGGGATAATCCGACGACTTCACCTTAACCACCATAGAATTGGCATCTGCCCGGACAAGCTGCACCGGGATGCTCTGGTTGGTCATAGGGTCATACGACGAAACCTTGGCCCCTTGGCCCACTACATTGGCCAGACTGATTTCGTACTCCTGCTCCGGCATTTGATAACGCGCAGGATCCAGCGGAGATTTGGTTTCATCATAGGAACGGGTAATATCCCGGGTCATGACATAATAGGCCACAGCGAATTTGTTGTTAGCCAACTGGTACGGCAGGATGGCGAAATCATCCCGGTTGTACCGGCTGGGATGTTCAGCGGTGCCTTTGCCCGCAAAAACCAGCTGCGGCTTGTATTCGGTCAGCCGGGTCACTGCAAGAGGACGGGCCGTATCGATAGGCTGACCGGTTTTCATCAGGCCGGCGATGTTCTTCAGCACTGAAATTTGCGGACCGATCTTGGCGCGGACGGCATCGTTCAACTGATAGTTGTTCTTCTTCAGTTCATCGAAGAAGGCCTCCGGAAGAATGCCGAAGCAGTTGTCCTGGTTGCGGATATTATAGACCGTGATGGTCTCCATCCCCTTGTGGGCGTAGAAGGTGAATAAGCGCGACAAGGTCTTTGCCCCGGTTTCCATCATTACCGACGACAGCTGTTGGTCCGCGGCGGCTACCTTGGACTGCTCGATGAGCTTTTGGGCGAAGGGCAGCCGGTAATAGTTGGTTTCGGTCATCCACAGCTCCGCCGTCTTCCCTTTGCCGGGACTGGCGTAGCGGAAGTGGTCCTGCCATGGGCCGGGGAACGGGGTCAGATCCCGGATCATGGATTCGGTGGTATACAGGTATGCCCATTCCTCTGGCATAGTCATCACTTGGTTCGGGATAAAGTAGCTGCCCGGAACGGATTCATTGATATTGGTGGGCTTGCGTATGCCGTCCAGCCGTCCAAGCGCGTTGTAATAAATCTTGGTGGGCGACGTATAAGAGGAAGCGGAGTCTTGTCCGATATAGGACTTCACCGGATCATAGCCGGTGTAATAATGGCGGCTGTAGCCTGCTTGATTGGACCAGATGCTGGTGCCGTTATCATAAGGACGCTGGTTGGAGAAGCCGCTGATCACCCGCACACCGGGCAGGCCGTTGGCCGGATCGGAGACAAAATCGGCGGTAATGGGCAGGAGCACCTCGATGCCGGTTACGGATTTGCCGTCTTTGGCGTAGGTCATCTCCTGGGCAAAGCCACGTTTCGGCTCGTAATAATTGTCCATGTACATGTAATGGTGGCCGAAGGTATATTCGTTGTACACCTCGAAGTCAAAGCCCGCATCTGCCTTCCCGACGGTGCCCAAGTCCTCCCGGACAATCTCAGACACGGTCCTGATATACCGCATCCAGCCGTTAAGAGTTTCCTGGGAGGCGGGATTGGGGGTGCCGTCCTTAAACACCGGCCCGGAAAAAGGCTGGTACTTCAATTTCACCAGAGTGGTTGCCCCTTGGGGCAGATCATTGGGAAGCGGAGCGGATAAGGTGCATTTGCCTGTAGCGGCATCAACCTCTGTAATAATCGGGAACATGGCCGGTCCCATGCCCTTTAATCCAGTGTAGAGCGGCTTGATGTCCGCCGTTTTGTCCACATAGATCACCCGGTCGCCCTTCAAAGCCTTTTTGGTAACGGTGGTTTTGACCTCCACATTGGGGCTGGGCATACCCGAGTTCATATTCAGGAGGATAAGAGGGCGGATATTATTGTTCTTCAATGCGGTAAGCTGAGCCCGGAAGGCCCCGCGGTAAACGGATTTAATTTGGGTTTCGTCATTGTAATCCAGGTTGGACCAGCCAATCTCCAGGCGGGCGGAGGTAATCCCTGCTTCAGCCATAACGGCAGCCGTCGCAGCTGCCTCCTCCTGCTTGATGTTATTGAACACGACGCCTACGGTGTCCAGATAACGCCGGCTGTCCCAGGTATCCATATAGCTTCTCCAGGGGACGGTGAAATAGGAACGAATGCCGAAGGGAATTTCCTGCTGAAACGGGTCGATGTAAGCTCCTTCTAGTGTAGCCTTGTCCGTTACGCCATCCCAGCTGCCCTGGATGCCCGCTGTTGCGGCACCGGAGGCTTTGAAGATTGGCTGAAACGGTGTTCCCAACAAAGCCAACAGGACAACGAAGATGGTCAGGCGCCTTTTGATCAAATGAATACCCTCCTGGAGATGGAAGTTACCTGTGTCGATTTTGTGTCGAATCTTGTTGAAATACAGGGAACTAACTCTACTTATGTCGAATTACATGCTTATTATATGCTTTCCATCAAATGCAAAAAAAGAGACGCCGGGACCATTTCCCAAACGTCTCTTCCCTTCCCCCAAGCCCACTTTCATAAAGAAGGGGTTGTTCTTTATAATATTTGATTTTTAGCCCAGGAAGGATTTGAGCATCCACACATGCTTTTCCAGTGCGGTATGCATACCGATAAACATATCCACCGTGCTTTCGTCCTCCGCAGCCTCGGCCGCTTTGATGCCCTCCTGGAGTTCACCGATCACTGTGCCAAAATCAGCCGCCAGCGCTTTGACCATGGCCTCTGCGCTTTCATTTCCTGCCGCTTCCTTGACCGTGGATTGGGCCAAATAGTCCTTCATGGTAGAGAGCGGCTTGCCGCCGATAGCCAATACTCTTTCCGCCAGCTCATCAATATATTGGGCCGCCTCGTCATACAGCTCCTCGAACTTGGTGTGGAGCGTGAAGAACTGGCTCCCCTTGACGAACCAATGGTAATGATGAAGCTTCACATACAAAACACTCCAGTTGGATATTTGTTTATTCAAGACTTCTGTGACGCTAATAGCGGTTTGCTGTGCCATTTTTGGGCCTCCCATACGAATTTTTGCGTTGGTATGCTTTCACCTAATGAGAATGCCCCTGTGCGCGTGTTCTATGCATGGGCAGCAGGTTCCGGGCTGTTGCATTCAACTGGAAATACCGGTATATTTGTCCTATCCCGTGCATATACATCTTGATCAAAAGGATACAGAAATCCCAAAGGAGAGCATATCCATGGCTGCTTCCCTCTTAAGCCTGTCTACCTTCTCGTTTTTGCTGGTGACGCTTTTTACACCGGTCCTGATCTGGGGGCTGCGGACGCTGCGCCTGACCCAGCCGATCCGTGCGGAGCTTCCTCCGGATCATCAGGCCAAACGCGGGACCCCCCTGATGGCGGGTATGATTCTTCTGGTCGGAGTAGCGGTTTCTATCATCTCCTACCCCAAGCCGCTGGTCATATTCCTGGGAGGCACCTTCCTGCTGTTCAGCTTGATCGGGTTTGCGGATGACTTCAAAAAAGCCGCATTCCAGGACCCCAACGGGATTTCCGGAAAAACCAAGCTTGTGTTCCAATTCACGTTTACCGCGGCGCTCTTGTTTCTGCTATTGAGATTCTTTAGCGCCAGCCCGGAGCTGAACCTGACCCAGACCTTGTCCATCGGCTTTCCGCTTCTGCTTTATTTGGGCGTGATGATGCTTTTTATTGTGGGAACCGCCAATGCCATCAATTTCACCGACGGTCTGGATGGGCTCCTGATTAATGTATCCATCCCTACATACTTCTTTTTCTTCCTGATTTCTGACCATACGGAGGTAAAGATGTTCTCCCTGGTCATGATTGGATGCCTGCTGGGTCTTCTGATCTATAACTTGTATCCGGCCCGGGCGTTTATGGGGGATACCGGTTCTCTCGCCATCGGGGGCTCCTTATCCTTCCTCGCTGTTCTGGAAAAGGTGGAGATCCTGATCCCCATCCTGTTCTCCGTTTATCTGGCGGAACAAATTTCAGTCATTCTCCAGGTCTGGTATTACAAAAAAACCAAGCTGCGCCTCTTCCGCATGGCGCCGATTCACTATCATTTCAGCTTGAAGTACGGCTGGTCGGAGAACAAGATCGTTATGGTGTTCGGCTTTATCTCCTGGGCCTCGGCCTTTCTGAGCTGGCTGTACTGGTATTTTTTCCTGCATTGAAGAAGCAAAATAAAAAGGCTGAACCCGGATTACTTCGGGTTCAGCCTTTTTGTTGTTCATGCTATTCCGTCTCCCACACTACTGTGCCGGTGAGGGACAGATCATACCCGCGAATGGAGGACAGCTCGGTCCGGAAGGCATCCGATCGCAGGATGCCCAGCACGGTCTCCACCCATTCCATATTGGCGGGTTTCTTGATCATCACCAGATCGTAGCGCTCCCGGATCAGCGGGATAAAGTCCACATTAACCATAGCCGCGGCTTTCTCAATTCCCACTCCGGCATCTGCTTGTCCGGTGGCCACCTTGCCGGCTACCCCCAGGTGGCTGGACTCCTCCGTCTCATAACCTGCGATTGCGAAACGGGAAATCCCCTTCAGCCGCATCTGTTCATCCAGCAGGACGCGGGCGCCTGAGCCCTTCTCCCGGTTAACGATCCGTACGCCGGGACGGTTCAGATCCTCCCACGAGGTTATCCCCTTGGGATTGCCCTGGGCCACATAGAGACCCGCGTTGCGGTAAGCCAGATTCACCACCACATAGGAATAGCCCATTAATAACCTGCGGATATAGGGAATATTGTACTCACCCGTGTCCCCGTCAAACAGGTGGGTGCTGACGATATCCGCCTCCCCATGGTACATGGACACCAAACTGTCCATGCTCCCCACAAAAGAACGGAGCGGTCTTACGTTCCGGTTCTGTTTCTCAATATATTTGGCCAGAATATCCAGAATGGAATCCTGCCCGGTAATGACCAAAGGCTTCAGCGCGGAGCTTAGCCCGGGCGAAGGTGACATCACCATTGGGGAAACGTACGCAAGGTTTGGCGCTTCCTCCACAGGAGCAGCGGCAGCTGCCGCCGGGCGGACACGGCCCCCCTTGGCCCGGGACTTATACGCCTCCAGATCGGAGGCATCCACGCGCATCTGCTTGCCTACCCGGTAGGACGGCAGCTCGCCTTTTTTGATCAAATCATAAACGGTCAGCTTGGAGACCCGAAGCAGCTTCGCAATCTCTTCCGTCGTATAAGAAATCTCCTCAGACATAAATAACCTCCAGCCGGAATCTTCCTTCATCTTACTCTGTCCCGGAGCTTTTTTCAATTGAGGTATCCGTTCGCCAGTCGCTGGAAGCCCGGATAAATCACGGTTGCCGTGGGAAAATAATTACGGCTCCTTGGAGGCTTATTAGGAGCAACGCCATAACCGGGAGGACAAGCCATGAAACGAGCCACCTTGGGTATTCTGGCAGCTGTGCTGCTTTTGGCCGGCTCGGTGCTGCGGCTGGAGCTGACCGATTGGAACCGGAGCCGCCAAATGGCCGCCTCCGGGATCAGGCTGACACCGGCTGAAGCCTTAATGGACCGGGAGGTGCGCAGCCGGTTCCCGCAAAAAACCACAATCGGGCTGCCGGACGGGAAATCCGGTGCCAGGCTCTCTACCGCTTCGTCCGTCCCTTTTCCGGAGGGGTACGCCCGTTTCCTGACTCTCTGTTACCGGGTATTCGGCTGCGCTGCGGAACCGCCGGTTTTTGCTGTCCAAATTCTGCAAAATGCGATGAACGCCTTGTCGCTGCTCCTGCTCATGGCCATCATCCGCCTATTGGTCAACCAACCGTGGTTGGCTCTGGCTGCGGGCAGCTTTTATTACCTCCATCCTGCCATTATCCGCTCCTCTTCGGGCTTTAACAGCGAAGCGTTGTATACCTGTACCACCATTTTGCTTGTGTACTGCGCCGTGTCCTTTTTCTCCGATACTTCAGCGACTCCCCGGCGCTCCATCTCCTATGGCTGCGGCTTGGGTGTGGGGATTGCCCTCCACCCTTTCTTGTTGGGGTATGGTTTTCTGTTCGCTTCCGTTGCCGGAATGTATTGTTTTTTGACCAGCCGCAGATTACTGCAATACGTCCTTATGGTGGGCATCTGCATGACGGTGCTTTGTGCGGTATGGCTTTGAAAGAGGACCTCAGCTGCTGCCGGCCAAACCCAGGTTCTTCAAATTTGGCGGTAGGGCGATTATAATGGGAGCAGCGGACAGGGGCTCAGGACAAGCGCGTTGCGTACCGGTGCCTCTTGAAGCCAACGCCATTACGGAACGGAGAATGTGACATGCGGCTATACATCATCCGCCATGCGGACCCGGATTATCCCAATAATACGATTACACCGGCAGGACATCTGGAGGCGCAGGCTCTGGCCAAACGAATGGCTACCCATGGCCTGGACCGGATTTATGCCTCCCCTATGGGCAGGGCCCAGGACACCATGCGGTATACAGCCGAAGCCTTGGGAATGATCCATGAGGTGGAGGAATGGACCCAGGAGCTCAGTCTGAAGCTGGAGGAAACCCCATACGGGCGTCTGTCCCATTGGGATCTGCCCGGGGAAGTGATCCGCTCCGGCGAGCGGATGCCCACTGCCGAGAATTGGCATGAAATCTCGTATTACCACGGGACCCCCAGCAGAGAAACCTTCGAAAAGCTGCAGGCCTTCTCGGACGAGTTCCTGAAACGGCAGGGCTTTGAGCGGGTTGGCGGGCGTTACCGGATCCTGAAGAAAACTCAGGACCGGGTGGCCGTGTTCTGCCACGGCGGCTTTGGGCTGACCTGGCTGGCCCATCTGCTGGAAATTCCCCTGTCCTTGGTTTGGGCCGGTTTTTGGATGCCGCCCAGCTCGGTAACCACCATCCTGTTC
>JAEWMH010000044.1 GCA_023393235.1 Bacillota bacterium
CACCGTTAGAAGCTGGAGGGCATGGGCTTGGTGGCCTAACGGAACTGAGCGACTGTTAGAAGCTGAATTGGGCAAACTTCGTGTTTTAACGGAACTCAGCGACTCTTAGCGCCGGAATTTGCTCCCAATTAGCTGATTATCCCCCTCTAATAGCTCCTGAGTTCCGTTAGCCGGGGCGGGAGCGTGGAGGGTATAAAGTTGGTGAGGAGCGGGTGGCTTGAGTAACCATAAGAGCTTCTGAGTTCCGTTAGCGGCGGGGCGGGGGCGTGGAGAGCATAAAGTTGGTGTCTACAGATAAACGAAAAACCCGGCAATCCTATTGAGGAGAGCCGGGTTCTTTTGGTTCTGCCGCCGCGGTGCGGGTGGGCAGGGAGGTTAGTGGCGGATTACAGGGTTACGCCATCCTTGAAGATGGAGATTTCGCGGTAACCGTTGATTTCGTTGCGGGTTTCTTTGCCGGAGGCTACTTCGAGCACGAGGTTGAAGAAATCGTCGCGCACGTTAGGCATGTCTTTGCCTTCCAGCAGTTGGCCTGCGTTGAAGTCGATCCAGTTGCTCTTGCGGGTAGCCAGATCGGAATTGGTGGCAACCTTCACGGTCGGAACCGGAGCGCCCAGCGGGGTGCCGCGGCCGGTGGTGAACAGAACAATGTGGGCGCCGGCTGCCATCAGAGCGGTAACCGCTACGATGTCGTTGCCGGGGCCTTGCAGCAGGTTCAAGCCGGGTTTGGTGGCATGGTTGCCGTATTGAAGCACGTCAACTACATTGCCGGTGCCGCCCTTTTGGGTGCAGCCCAGGGATTTTTCCTCCAGGGTGGAGATGCCGCCCTTTTTGTTGCCCGGAGACGGATTTTCATACACCACTTGGTTGTGGCGGATGTAGTATTCCTTGAAGTCGTTGATCAGGTTAACGGTTTTGTCGAAAACCTCTTCGTTCAAGCAACGGTTCATCAGAATGGTTTCCGCACCGAACATCTCAGGCACCTCGGTCAAGATGGTAGTGCCGCCGTGAGAGATCAGGGTGTCGGAGAACTCGCCCAGAAGCGGGTTGGCTGTGATGCCGGAGAAGGCATCGGAGCCGCCGCACTTTAAGCCTACAATCAGCTTGGAGGCCGGTACAGGCTGGCGCTTGAAGGTTTCGGCATAACCGACCAGCTCGTCGATCAGGCCCATCGCTGCTTCCAGCTCGTCGTCCACATCCTGGGTGGACAAGAAACGGACGCGCTGTTCATCATACTCGCCCAGGAACTTCTTGAACTCAGGAATGTTGTTGTTTTCGCAGCCCAGACCCAGTACCAGCACGCCGCCGGCATTGGGGTGGCGGACCATGTCAGCCAGGACCTTTTGGGTCATGGTTTGGTCGTCGCCCATTTGGGAGCAGCCGAAGGGATGTACGAAGGAATACACGCCGTCTACACGGCCCTTGTATTTCTCGGTGGCTTCCTTGGCCAGCACCTCAGAGGTTTTGTTTACGCAGCCGACAGTGTTGACGATCCAAATTTCATTGCGGATGCCCACCTCGCCGTTTTTGCGCACAAAACCATTGAAGGTTGCTTCCTTGCGGGGTTTCTCTTCGCTCAGGTTGGGGTTGTAGCTGTATTCCAGCTTCCCTTCCAGGTTGGTCTTGATGTTATGGGTGTGGATATAGTCGCCGGCTTGGATCGGTTCCTTGGCATGGCCGATAGGAAAGCCGTACTTGATAATGTTTTCGCCTTGGGGGATGTCCCGGAAGGCAATTTTGTGACCCTTGTCGATATCTTCACGGGCGGTGACGGTGTAGCTGCCCAGGGAAACGGTCTCACCCTTGGCAATCGGCACCATGGCGACGGCCACGTTGTCCGCAACGTTGATTTGAATCAGTTTATCGCTCTTGATCATCTTAGATCACGTCCTTCAGTGTGGCGGCTACGCCGTTAGTCAGGATGCTGTACAGGTAGTCGGATACCAGAGCAGTGAAGCCTTCAACCTCGTTCAGGTTCTTGCCCCACATTTCAGTATGGGAAAGAACTTCTTCAACCAATGCGCCAGCTGCTTCGCGGCTGCCGTCGTATTTGCTCCACAGGGAAGCGAACATTTGCAGGACCGGAAGATCGTCGTTGATTTGGTACTCGTTGCCGGCAGGGCGTTTGCCCACCAGAGCATTGTCCTTCAGCTCAGTGCCTTGGTAGAAGGCAAGCAGGGCAGCCAGGGAGAAGGAAAGCACCTTAGGCAGCTCGCCCTTGCGGTTCACGTACTCTAGAATGGACGGCAGCACGCGGGTCTTGAACTTGGAAGTGGAGTTCAAGGAGATGGACAGCAGATAGTGACGGATGAACGGGTTGGCAAAACGCTCGGTAACAGCTGCAGCAAAAGCCTTCAGCTCGCTATCCGGCAGATCCAGAGTCGGGATCACTTCGTTGTAGATCCCTTTTTCCATGAAGGAACGGATCAGCTCGTCGTCCATGCACTCCTTGACAGTGTCCAGGCCATACAGGTAAGCAGCCAGCACGGTCATGGTGTGGGCGCCGTTCAGAATCCGGACCTTACGGGTACGGTACGGAGTCATGTCGTCGGTCCAGATCACGTCCAGGCCAACCTTGTGGAACGGAAGCTCTTCGGCAAAACGCTTGTCGCCTTCAATCACCCACAGGTGGAAGATTTCAGCGGTGTTCAGCAGCTTGTCCTCGTAGCCCAGCTTTTCAGTCAGAGCCGCGATTTCGTCACGGGGATAGCCGGTTACGATACGGTCAACCATCGTGTTCAGGAAGTAGTTGCTGTTCTCGATCCAGGCGATAAAGTCGGCGCCCAGGTTCCACTCTTCCGCCAGACGGAGCACGATTTTCTTCAGGTTGTCGCCATTGCGCTCAATCAGCTCGCAAGGAATGATGACAAGACCCTTGTCGGCAGCGCCGCCCAGGGCGGTGAAGCGTTTGTGCAGAAGCACAGTCAGCTTGCCGGGGAAGGTTGCAGGAGGAGCGTCGTCATAACGGTCCTCGGCGGAGTATGCGATGCCGGCTTCAGTGGTGTTGGAGACCACAAAGCGCAGATCCGGGCTCACGGCCAGCTCCAGGTAAGCGGCAAAATCTTCATATGGGTTAATGCCGCGGCTGATGCAGGAGATGATGTCCTTTTCCTCAACGATTTGGCCGTTTTGGATTCCGCGCAGCAAGAGAGTGTACAGACCGTCCTGCTCATTCAGCATCGGAGTCAAGCCTTGGGCAATGGGTTGAACCACGGCAACCCGGCCGTTGAACAGGTTTTGCTCATTCAGCTTGTGGATCATCCAATCCACGAAGCCGCGCAGGAAGTTGCCTTCACCGAATTGCAGAACTTTTTCCGGTAAAGCCGCAATCGCTTCCGGGTTGGCCAGCTGAGTTTTAGACAATGCTGTCATTTGGGTAGTGCCTCCTAGTAAATAAGTATAATTTCACGCCATTGTTAACGTGTGCATGCTTAAAGTATACCATATGAATGGGGGGATGGGAATCCCTCTTTTGGCGCTTGTGACAGCTGTCACAAAATATCCACCCATGATTCCGCTTCATTTGTCAAAAAAGACGATGGCCCTTTCGGGAAGGAAACGGAAAGAACAGAGCGGCCTCCAGATGCGGTCCCGGCGGAGTCCGGAGCCGGTTACCCGGGGGTGCCTGTTCCTTCCGGATGCAAAATGAATAGGGATTCTAGGCCCGTCCTCTGGCCGTATCCGAATCGGAGCCCCGTTTAATCTTAAAGACCTTGCGCAGATACGGAAGCACAAAATAGTCGCCGCCGAACCGTCCGGAGTTGGAGCTGCCCAGAAGGATCAGAATGCTGAAGATAATCAGCCAGGGGTTGGAGGACACGGTGCCCGCCAGGAGGAACATGAAGTTCATCAGCATGCCGAAAAAGGCGGCGGCTACGGTAAAGGTGCCCAGGATGAGCCCCAGACCCACCAGGAATTCGCCCCACGGAATCAAAAAGTTGAATAATTTGGCATTGGGTAAAGCAAAATGTTCAAGAAACGAAACGAAGCGGGGGTAGATGGCCTCCTTGGTGGCGCTGTCTAGGGGAGGCTTGGCGATGGCATTCTTCAGGAAGCCCGAGGCGTCGAAGCCTCCGGTGATTTTGTGCCAGCCTGCGTCCAGCCATTTCCAACCCAAGTAAATCCGGGCGATGAGAAGCAGCACGGATGCCACTACACTTTCTCTTAACCATCTGGTAATCATAAGCTTGCCGCCTTTCCATCGTAAATTTTAGTTGCCCACACGACCTAACAGAAAAGAGGGATCGATGATGAGAAAAACAAGGCTTCCCGTGCTCCGCGGCATGTGTATGCTTGCCGGTGTGCTGGTTTTTGCCGCTGGCACTGAAGTGTCTGACGCTGCTGCTTCCACATTCCGCGTGCCTGTGGCCGCAGGGCATGTCCGGTCCGAGGCGTTACCCGAGGATGACCGGATGAAAGCCGATTACAGTGTACAGTTTCCCCTAACGGGGTTATTTTCAACCGGGCAAACCGAAGCCCGCCCCATCGCGGTTATGGTGGAAAATTCACCCGCAGCCCGTCCCCAAAGCGGACTCGGCGATGCAGATGTGGTGTATGAGATTCTGGCGGAGGGGGATATCACGCGTTTCGCCGCCTTTTACCACAGCCGGAGTCCGGTAAAGGTGGGGCCTGTCCGGAGCATCCGGCCGTATTATGTGGATGTGGCCGCAGCCATGGATGCGGTGCTGGTTCATGCAGGCTGGAGTCAGGAGGCTATGAACCGGGTGGACGCCGGGGGTGTGGACCACTTCGACGAGGTTTATGGGGACCGGGTGTACTATTGGCGTTCCCCGGACAGGAAGCAGCCGCATAATCTCTACACTTCTATAGAAGGGATACGCCGCGGCATGGACAAAAAGCAGCTCCGTACTGCATGGACTCCAGTGCAGCCGATATTTGAGGCGGGGGAGGTCCGCGGAGAAGCGCGGCCTTCCGGAGCGGACGGGAGAGCAGACGGTGTAGATGGGGAGGCAGCTAGCGCCGGACCGGCAGGATCGGTGTCGGCCGGGGCTGCTGTGGCTGCGGCAGCCGGAGGAGCCGGTGAAGCGGTACGGCTGCCGTACTCCGCCGGTTACGCGGTAAGCTATAGGTATGATGCCGCATCGGGCCACTACCTGCGCCGGATGAACGGGCTTCCCCACGCGGATGCCGAGACGGGTCAGCAATTGGCCGCAGCCAATGTGCTGGTCTGCCGATCCAGCCACAAGGTCACAGACAGCGCAGGCCGCCGGCGGGTGGATGTGCAGGGGCCGGGCAGCGGCTACGTTCTGAGCGGAGGCCGGGTGCAGGCTGCGGAATGGCAGCTGCGGGACGGGCTTGTCCGCGCTTACTCCGCAGATGGGCAGCAGGAGATCCCCCTGGCCCCGGGGATCACGTGGATCCAGTTCGTGCCGGAGGCAATGGCGGTGGAGCTGGGAGAGTAGCGGTGGCGGGGATAGTGTGCTGGTTGGCGGATATACAGGGAGCGGCAGTTGGTACCCGGCGGGAGGTTATTTGGAGTAAATCGATTTTAGCTGGGTGAAAGGTAGGTTGGGGGCGTTGCGGCTTTTGTGGAGGGGGAAACGTATATGGGGTGTTGAGTAAAATTGCTGTTGTGTTGGTTGAAGCGGCGGTTTGGTTGGGACTGCTCCCGCCTCGGTCACGCGGTAACGGAACTGTGCGGCTCTTAGCGGGGGAAACCGCGGGTTTGCCCGCTGTAACGGAAGTGAGCGACCGTTAGAAAGGGAAATCTCCCGAAATCAGCAGCCAATTGTGCTATAAGGGTCGCTCAGTTCCGTAAGAATTCAGCGGAGGCGGTTTTGGCTCTCTAAGAGTCGCTCAGTTCCGTAGCGGAGGTGGCCGGTGTTGTTGTTCATTCGGAGGGGCGGCATATCCGCGCCGCCCCTCAACGTTTACCTGCGGCGGCTCTTATACCGCGTCCCGGTTCCCTTGCGGACCACGGGGCGCTTTTTGCTTTTGCCGCTTTTGCGGCTGTTTTTGCGCTTGCGGGAATAACCCTTGCCCTTGCTGACAGAGTTGGCTGCAGCCTTGGCCCCGAAGGAGCCCATCAAGAGCTTCAGCATCGGCGCCATCTGCTGGAAGCTGGAAACCATCTTTTGCACGCGGGTCATGGTGCCCACGATCCCGTCGATGCCGCCCATTTTGTCCACAAAACCCTTGATCTGGTTCATGTTGAGGGAGCCTAACAGCCCGCCGCCCCCTGAGCCGCCGCCGCCTCCTCCTGCCGCGCCGCCGCCACCGCCGCTGATCAGCTGGGTTTGGGGCGAATAGGGAACAGGCATGTTGGAAACGCCACCCATATAGGGGTTTTCCAAACCGGGATAAGG
>JAEWMH010000057.1 GCA_023393235.1 Bacillota bacterium
GCGCCGTGATTGGGGTTCCGGGTTTGGCCGGGTGTTTGGGGTGATGCAGGGGATGGCATTAACGTTGTATCCTCCGATCTATCCTTCTATAACCTGAATATTCAACTACTATACGGCAGAGGCCAGCCAAAGGTTGCAGCCGTCCTACTCCCGGCGGGAGGGGCCAATGTTCAATTGGTTATGACGGTAGTCCGTGGGCGCGTGACCGTACCACTTTTTGAATTGCTTCGAGAAATAGAGAGCATCGGGAAAACCCACCGATGCTGCCACCTGCTCTACCGTCAGGGGATCGCTTAGCAAGAGCCGTGCCCGCTCCATCCGGATTTTCAGCAGGAACTGCATGGGGGACAGGCCCGTATGCTGCTTGAACATTTTGGACAGATGAGTGCGGTGGTAACCTAAGGTTTGCGCCAACTGCTCAATGGAGATCTGCTGGGAATACTGCAGCGTCAGCCAGCGGATGGCCTGCTCCACCTGACGGGTAATCTGCGCCTCCGGTTCGGGAGGGCCTGCTTCGGTCCGCTGCCGGTTGCCCACCAAATCCGCCAGGATCAGGCGCAGCCAGCCGGAGGCCTGCAGATCGCAGGAGGGTTCACCCTTGCCCAGCACACGCTCGATCCGGCGGAAGAGGGCGCAGGTTTTGGAGCTGTATGTGTTCTGAAAAACGGGACTCTGAGCTGTGATATCCAGCCGGGCCAGCAGTTCGTCCACCTGCCCGCCCTTATAGCCGATCCAGCGGTAAGCCCACGGGGACTCCGGATCGGCGTCGTACCGGACCAGCTCACCCGGGTAAATAAAAAAAGCTGACCCGGCCTCAAGCCGGTATTCTTTGCCCCGGCAGTGAAAGACCCCTTTTCCGGAAAGGACGTAATGAAGCAGGTGATACCCGTGCACCAGCGGTCCCACCTTGTGGTCGGCGGAGGTTTGGGAGTGCCCGCTGAACAGCACGGACAGCTCGTCCCTGGACGGGTACGGGTTAATCGCCACACCATAATTCAGATCCATGGTAAACCGCCTTTCTTCGCATCAGGAAACGGGAAGCGGCCTACCGCCGCAAATGTGCGCATGGCCGGACTTCTTCTCTCATGATGCAGGAACGGAATCAAGAAATCAAGACTCGATTGGAATCTACAACCATGAGGAGGAGTACCTGTGAATCGTTTCTGGAAGGACAATGCCCTGCAGCTGGCTTGGGTGGTGGCGCTGGTGGCCACCTTGGGAAGCCTCTATTTCTCAGAAATTCTGGAGTACAATCCGTGCAAGCTTTGCTGGATTCAACGGATTTTTATGTATCCATTGGTGATTCTTCTCGGCATTGCCGCCGTCAAGCGGGACAACAAAATCACCACCTACGTGCTGTCCCTGAGCATACCGGGGGGACTAGTTTCCCTATATCATTACCTGTATGAAAAAACCGACTGGTTCCAAGCGGCGTCCAACTTCTGCCGGGAGAATCCCTGCGACATCGAATACATCAACTGGCTCGGTTTTATTACCATCCCGTTTTTGGCGCTGACGGCCTTCATTCTTATCACGGTAATTTGCTTCCTTCTACGCCGCGCTGTACGCAAGAGTGACGGACTACATTTCTCCATGTAGAAATGGCTTCCTTCCATAGTGAAAAGGCTTCGGCTGCGGTATAGTAGACCTATAAGGGCTACCGGCCGGAGCCTATTTTTCCATCTGGAGGGTGTTTATTCCTATGTCCAAAATTACGTTTCTGGGAGCAGGCAGCACCGTTTTCGCCAAGAATGTGTTGGGGGATTGTATGCTGACCCCGGCTTTGCAGGATTTCGAAATTGCTCTGTTCGACATTGATCTGGAGCGGCTGCAGGATTCGGAGAATATGCTGCTGAACCTGAAGGGGACGCTGAACAGCGGCTGCCGCGTGAAAGCGTATACCGACCGCAAGGAGGCACTCCGGGGTGCCAAGTATGTGGTGAATGCCATCCAGGTGGGCGGCTATGAGCCCTGTACAGTGACCGACTTCGAGATTCCCAAGAAGTACGGACTGCGCCAGACCATTGCCGACACCCTGGGCATCGGGGGGATCTTCCGGAATTTGCGCACCATTCCCGTGATGATGGATTTTGCGGCGGATATGCAGGAGGTTTGTCCGGATGCGTGGTTCCTGAACTACACTAACCCCATGGCCGTGCTGACCAATGCGATGAATACCATGGGCGGCATCAAAACCGTCGGCCTCTGCCACAGCGTGCAGGTATGTGTGCCCCATCTGTTCCGCGATCTGGAGATGGATGATACGGGAGTCCAATGGAAAATCGCAGGCATCAACCATATGGCCTGGCTGCTGGAGATTACCAAGGACGGCAAGGATCTGTATCCCGAGATCAAAGCCCGTGCCCGGGAAAAGCAAAAAACGGTCCATCACGATATGGTCCGCTACGAAATGATGCAGCGCTTCGGCTATTATATTACCGAATCCTCGGAGCATAATGCGGAGTACCATCCGTATTTCATTAAACGCAATTATCCGGAGCTGATCGAACGCTTCAACATTCCCCTGGATGAGTACCCCCGCCGGTGCGTCAACCAGATTGAGCATTGGAAAACCATGCGGGAGGAAATGGTCAACAACAAGAACCTGGAGCATTGCCGTTCCCGGGAATATGCCTCGTTTATGCTGGAAGCCATGGAAACCGACCAGCCCTACAAGATCGGCGGGAATGTGATGAACACGGGGCTGATCCCTAATCTGCCCAAGGAAGCCTGCGTAGAGGTGTCGTGCCTGGTGGACAAAAGCGGCATTACACCCACCTATGTCGGCGATTTGCCGCCGCAGCTGGCCGCTTTGAACCGCACCAACATCAACACTCAATTGCTGACCCTGGAGGCGGCGCGTACCCTCAAAAAGGAGCATATCTACCATGCGGCTCTCCTGGACCCGCATACCTCCGCCGAGCTGTCCATTGACGATATCGTCGCCATGTGTGACGACCTGATCGCAGCCCACGGAAGCTGGCTGCCCAGCTACAAATAAGCCGGCTGGCGGCGCCGTGTTTGGTATGGCTGCCGCGTAGACGTTAAAACCCCTGACCGCCCAGTGGAGCGGCTCAGGGGTTTTTGAAGTTTCTTCAATTCCTGGACACGTCCCAGCTGCTCCTTTATGCAGCCTCCATTAATTACTTTTCATCCACGGAACTCCGCCTCTCGGTGCAACCCCGAAATGCAAAAGTGCATCTATTCTGCTGGAATTCCGCCTCTCCCTGTACCCCAAATGCAAAAGTGCATCTATTTTCCGCCGAGGGCTCCAACATGCTTCCATCTGACGAAAATAACTGCACTTTTGCAGGATAGACTGTAAAAACTAGGGTTTGTTTAATAAATACATGCACTTTTGCATTTCGGAAGAGATTGGAAGTAATGTTCCCCGTCTGCGGCCTCCTCCGTTTCACCAATCAGATACCAACTAGGGCGTGTCTGAAAGCTCCAAGGGGAGCAGATTCTAAATGGGGCGAAAAGGCGCTGAAAGATGCCTCAAGCTGGTTTTCAGACATGCCTAGCTTAGTCGAACTGGATGGTCCAAGCCTCCTGCATTCTGCGCAGTTGGACAATCTGGCCCGTATGGAACAGGTCATGGGGGATCCATCCGATGAGATAGTCCACCAGGGTCCCCTCATGAAAGGGGCGGCTTAAATCTTCATCCGTCAGGGCGCCGAGAGCCTTGCGCAGTCTGGCGGCAACCTCCTCTGTCCGCTTCAGGCACAACTGCCAATCCGCCTCGTCGGCTTCCGGATTTTCCCCGAAGGTGTCCAGATTGGTATTGGCGTTTGAAGAATTCGGGATGTTCTCCAGCTTGTTGGCCAGCCGATCATTGTAATAATTCAAGTGGTTTACGAGCTGGCGGATGCTGTTTCCTCCGGAAGGGGGCTTCCATACGGACTGCGCTGCTGTAGTTCCCTTCAGGGCAGACTCCAAATTGACGCACCAGCCGCCTTCTGCGTTCCAGCTTTGGTCCCGCAGGGCAAGAAAGATGGACAAACGGTCATGAGACATAAATGATTTCCTCCCGGCTTTTGAATTGGTATAGTGGAGTGTAGACACATATGCACGACATTTCTGTAACTATCTAAATAGGAATAAGGTGGTTACTTGCAATATCACTTTATCAAAGGGAAAACCTTCCTGCAAGCGGAAACATTACATATAACCGGTCTATCTGCAACACGGACGAGAGGATGAGCAAGGTTGGACATGTTATGGCTGGATTTTTTGAATACGGATTATCATGACTGGAGAGGAACAGGGAAGGATGAGGACCGGCTGGAGCGTGTGGATATGGTGAAACGGTTGCTGGATACGTGGCAGCTCTCTGCCCCTATTCCCATGTCCGCCCTGGAGCTCAAAGAGATGCGGGAGCTGCGCCGGTGGCTCAGGCAGTTGACGGAACAGCTGGTCCGCGGGGGAACTCTCACACCGGAGGACCTGGCTAAACTGAACGGATATATGGAGACCTTCCGCGTATCGTACCGACTGGAGGTGGAGGCTTCTCGAGAGAGCGGCAATGAGATCCACCGCCCCCGTCTCCGGCTGAAGGAGGAGCAGCTGGGGCAGGGCTGGGCGGAGGTGCAGGGGGCTGTGGCCGCCTCCTTCGCCAGGATGCTGGCCCATAATGAACCCGGCCGGATCCGGATTTGCGACAATCCCGACTGCTTATGGGTGTTCTATGATGATACCCGCAGCCGGACCAAGCGTTTCTGCGACGATACCATGTGCGGCAATCTGATGAAGGTTCGCCGGTTCCGGGCCAAACGCAAGCCGGAAACACCGTGAATCGGGTCCCATAAACAGGAATTTCCTCGGAGCATGTCGAATGGGTTAGCGTACAACTCCAAGAGACAGGAGGAAGCTCATTATGCCAAAAGCCCGTTATGTGGCTCTTACTGCAACTGCCATACTGCTCGCCGCTGCCGCATTATCTGCCTGCTCGGAGGACCAGGCTGCACCGGGGACCACCTCTGCCGCTTCGGTTACCCCGTCTGCGCCGGTCGTCTCCGCTTCTCCGGCAGCTTCTGCCTCTATTGCCGCTACCGCTTCGCCTGTGCCGACGCCCACTGCGGCTCCGTCTGCTTCGCCTTCTGCGGAAGCCGCTTCTCCGTCACCAAGCTCAGCTGTTACCCAGGCCCCATCCCCTTCCGGGGCGGCCAAACCAGCCGTTTCCGCTCCTGCGGTAAAACCGGGCAAGGATACCAAGGCCTATTCCTGGTATTACATGAAGAAGAAGGACCATCAGGTCCCCGGCTTCCCCGGAGAGGTAAAGGACCTGTCCCCCAACAAAAAAGCGGTATGGGTAGGCAGCGGCAAAACCGTTTACTTGACCTTTGATACCGGCGGTCCTATGGGCGAATCGGACAAGCTGTTGCAAATTTTGAAGGACAATGATGTGAAGGTCACCTTCTTTTTGGTGGGCTACAACGTGAAGGCTTATCCCGATTTTGCCAAAAAAGTAGTGGAAGAGGGCCATACCATCGGTAACCATACCATGACCCATAAGGATATGACTGAAATTTCCGAAGAGGCGGCCATGAAGGAAATCGATGATTTCGCCGCTTTGATCAAGGAGACCACAGGCAAGCCGGTGGCACAGGTTTTCCGTTTCCCTTACGGCAAATACAGCATGAGGCTGTTGGATCTGGTCAGTGAAAAAGGCTACACCTCCGTCTTCTGGTCCACGGCCATGCGTGATTGGGAGCCCCGGGCAGGCGGGGCGGAGGAACCTTATAACGACATCATGAACGGCTTGCATGAGGGCAACATCATTTTGATGCATCAAGGTTCAGAGGAGAATATAGAAGCACTTGATCGGATCATCAAGGATGTGAAGAAAGAAGGGTATTCCTTCGGCACCCTGGATGAGCTGATGCAATAAGGCCTGTTGAGCCTGTCTACGCGTTTATGCGGTACCTTTTGGCGGGAGCGTTCATATCCTGAAGAAGGGTTATAACGCTGTAAACTCACCTTATAGGCAAAGGATGCGTGTATCCGTGCAGCAGGCCATAGCGGTATTGGACTCGGGTGTGGGGGGATTGACGGTGGCCAGCGAGATCATGCGCCAATTGCCCAAGGAGGAAATCCTCTACTTCGGCGACACGGCCCGTGCCCCGTACGGCCCCCGAACACCCGGTGAGGTATTGATGTTTACCAGGCAAATCATTGATTTTCTGCTGCTTTACCGTCCGAAAATGATCGTGCTGGCCTGCAATACGGCAACTGCTGCAGCCCTGGCCCCGCTTCAGGCCTCCATTGCGATACCGGTGGTGGGTGTGATCCAGCCTGGTGCACGGGCAGCCATCAAACATTCCAGAACCCGGTCCGTCGGCGTCATTGGCACCACGGGAACCATCCGCAGCGGCGCGTACGAAGAAGCCCTCCGGCGAATCGCTCCGGACATCGATGTGGTCAGCCTGGCTTGTCCCTCCTTTGTCCCTCTGGTGGAGGAAGGCCGCTACCAGTCGGAGGAAGCGCAGCTGGCCGTGTACGAAGCTCTTGCCCCGCTGCGGGGGTTGGCGCTGGATTGCCTGATTCTGGGCTGCACGCATTATCCGTTTTTGCGTTCCTACATCGCGGAATGCATGGGCAAATCGGTAGCTCTGATCAATTCAGCAGACGAAACCGCACGGGAAATCAGCACGATCCTCTATTCGCACCATCTGGAGAACCGCAGCCGGATCAAACCCCGGCACCGGTTTTTCTGCAGCGGGTCCCACTCTTTGTTCCGCACCATAGCCGAATCGTGGCTGGGCATTCCGGTTCCCGTGTCCCGGGTGGATATGCCCGTCATCCAAATGGTCAATCCTTGACCGTCGGCCGGAAGCGGCGTCATATCCGCACATACCCCAAAAAAGCAAGGGCCATTACGCCCTTGCTTTTTTATGAGCTAAGCTAAAGGAAGGCAGCGCCCGGCTAAGCCGCAGGCTGGATGTGTGATGAGAGCCTTGAAAGCGGCAGCGCAGGTTCTAACGGAAGCCAGCGCTCTTATTTGCCCCGAAACAGGCTTTCCGTAGATCTAACGGAAGCAGGGGACCTTATTTGGCCAAAAGCCTGCTTCCGGCAGGCCTTTTTGCCCGAATAACGGCGTTGGCTGCCGTTAGAAATCGGGGGAGCTCTTTTTTGCCCGAATAGCGGCTTCTACCGCCGTTAGATTCCATAAGCGTTCACGCGAGACTCCGGCTCAGGCTCCAGCATCACTCTCCATCGCCACGCCAGGGCCCGTCAGCATTTAGGGTCCTGAGCTCAGACTGCCGATTTTATAGCCGCCTCCGCTTTTTTCGAGGGAGACATAGAGTGTGCGGTTCCTTAGCCAGCCTTCCTGATCCAGCTCGCCACCGCCGGCGACCACAAAGTGCTCCGTTTCTGCCAGGGTATCATATGTGACCACAAAATAGACATTGCTGTCATTCTTAAAAATCCGTAATTCCTGATGGATTTGAAAATTTTTGATTCGTTGTTCAGGCGGCACAGAGGCAAGGGTTTCTTTATCCAAATATGCCGTAAACAGTTCCCGTACCATGGGCTTCAGCCGATTAAGTTCTTCCTCGGTCATATTCTGCAGACCAGTCTCCGAACCGCCGGTTCCGTCCAGCAGCACCTGCTCCAGCCGCTTCAGATCGCGGCCCAGCTCGGACAGATCCCCGTAGCGGGCAAAGTCCGCTCTTTTGAAGGTGTAGGAGACGGGATGCGCCTGCTGGTCCAGCACATTCCCGGACATGTCCGGACGGAAGGAGAAGGTGGCCTGCTCCAGATTGTCGATCATGCTGAAAAGCACCAGGGCATTGCTGCGCATGACCTTGCCGAATCTGGTTGCGGGATCATCCATAGGGATGCCGTGGTTGCCCGCGGGCCCGCTGGATGCAGGATGGGCTGCTTCGTAATACAAGGTCAGCCCGTAAGGCTGCGCCGTTGTCTGCAGGGCCATAAACCGCTGCATGAAATTCCGGTGGGGGACGGGCAATCTGCCTGAAATCTGCGAAACCCGACTATTGTTGCCCACATAAGGCGTCCGGTAGTTTGCGATACTTTCCAGCGGATACAAGGAGCGGATACCCTCCGGGCCAGGGTCGGAGGTGTATTCGCTGATCACCCAGACCAGCCTGTCATCCGATGAAGAGTAAACAAAGCTTACGACGATGTCGTTTTTCTTGTCCTCATAGCGAGCGGACTTGAGACGTTGTCCCCGGTCATACCAGGACCTGGGGGCTTCACCCAGCCGGTTCGCTACTTGGGACATCGTGGTCACAACCGGCCCGGAGCCCAACTCCGCTTTCCCCACCGTGAAGTAGGGCATGGCAAAACCATTCTCATATACATCGCCGTGAATACCGGTGATCCGGCCGTCCGCTCTGATTTTGAGCATAATCTGCTGGGCCACGTACTGGTACTTTTCGCCCAAACTTTGTTTCGTAGCCTCATCCGCCTCGAAAAATGGAGATGTGTCGATATCTGCGAAACGTTCCCCCAGCTGCACATTGTGAATGCTGAATTGGGCGAAGCCATACTCGTAACGGTTCACCTCCGGCTGCCGCTGGTACCCCAAAAAGAAAGCGGCGGCAGCGGCAACGGCCAAAAGCAGTACACCCAGCTTCACAGAATTTTTCCGCGCCCCGGATTTCATAATGGAGACCAGACGCTCCTTCAGGTCACGCCCCTCCCGGGTCATTGCGCCCAGCATGGCGGAGTGCCGGCCCCCCGGTGAGGCGGCAAGGGCGATCAGGGTTTCGCCGTAGCCTTGTTTGTCGGACGGACTCATGCGGCGGACCACAGATTCGTCGCAGGCAAGCTCGCAGAGGCGGTCCATATGCCGGGCAGCCCAATATACCGCCGGGTTGAACCAATGCAGGCATACGGCAAGCTGCACCAGCCATTTGACCGGCAGATCCAGCCTGCGGCAGTGGGTCAGCTCATGCAGGAACATGTACCGCAGCTCCCGGCTGGCCCAGTTCCCTTCCGGGAGCAGCACTGCCGGGCGGATCAGGCCCATAATCATGGGGGTCGTCACGAAGGGGCTCCGGTAAACGGGAACAGCCTCCCGGATGCCCAACTCCCTGCGGCATTGGTTCAACACCTCAATCACGGCCGGAGCTGATTCGAGACGGCTGTCCTGCAGAAGCAGACGTCTGTACCGGCGGTAGGCAGCGGCTTTCCAAGCCAGCATCACCACTGCGCCGGTCAGCCAGCAGGCCTGAAGAATATCTGCGAGCCCGGACCAGTCCCGCGAGTCCGCTGGTTCAGCCTCACTGGGGCCGGCAGGCGCTGCTTCTGCTCCTGGCCGCACGGGCGTCTGCCCGGCCTCTCCGGCGGGAGTCAGGCTCTGCGCCTCCGTCCCCGGTGCCAACCCAGACTGAGTGCCGGCTGCAGAAGGCAGCGGGGAACCCGGATTCTCTCTTTGCTCAGACATCACCGAATGCCATACCGAGGAAGCGCCATTGGCCAAGGCGGTCATTCCATTCATCTCCGGCGCCGCCGGGAACAGAAACCGAAGGATAACCAGAATCCAGATGCCGTATTGGTACGAATAGGAGATCCGTCTGCGGAACCAGGGGGTGGCAGCTAAAACGGCAACAGCCAGGATGGTTCCGGAAACGGAGAGAGACAGCCAGCCGGACAACAGATTATTCATCCTGCCCCTCCACCCGGAACAGCTCCTTCAGCTCCCGGATGTCTTTTTCGGTCAAACGTCCCCCTTGGTACAGCGCGGCTACCATATTTTTGGCGCTGCCCTGATACAGCCTATTCACCATTTCCTCCGTTTGGGCTGCGGTATATTCCTGTTCCCCCAGGT
>JAEWMH010000106.1 GCA_023393235.1 Bacillota bacterium
TGAAGTGATGGACAATATATTTGAGCCCATTGTCCAAACAATTCCTTTTCGGGTAGATAAATCGCCGCCTCAAATTGGAAATGCCCAATTCGTCTCAACGGATACTTCCATCACTATTTCTTCAATAGAAGCGGCAGACAGTGGCGTAGGGTTAGCAGAGACACCATTCCGCTATACCATCGGTTCATGGTCAAGTCCTTGGATGAAGGATTCCTACACCATTAATAATTTAACTCCAAATTCGGAATATAAAGTCTCTATTGAAGCCAGAGACCAGTTAGGAAATGTATCTTCGAAAAATGTACTGCAATTTACCAAAGCCCAGAAACCATCGATTACATCGACTTCTCCTACTCCAACAACGCTGGGAATACAGATATCAGATAATAATCCTGCGAATACTACTTATCAAGTTAAAGTAGATGATTTATATGTTGGTCCGACTGGTACCCTTACGACGATTCCATCTGCAATATCTGCAATAAATAAACAAATATTAATTCAAGATCTAATCCCCAACTCAAGCTATTCTGTGCAAATACAGGCAGTGAGTCATGAAGGTATAGTAACAGAGTGGAGTTCAACGATCAGTGCTGCAACAATTTCCCTTCCGCCTGCTTACCTTTCGGTATTACGTTCACAAACATCAGTCAAAATAGAATGGGCAGCCATAACCGGTGCCGGGAGATATGATATTGAGGTGGATGGGGTAGTCCTTTCCGCTGGAACTGCAACAGAGTTCACACATTCCAATTTGGCTCCGGAAAGCAGGCACACCTACCGATTGCGTGTAGCTAACCCTGGTGGGAATAGTCCATGGAGCAATTCAATTACGGTATTCGCGCTTCCCTACCCCCCGGAAATGCCCCAAAATTTTTCTGCAACAGCCACTCAGACGGAAATTCAATTATTCTGGGACTCTGTTGCAAAAGCAGAAGAATATATAATTGAAGCGGATGGCGCAATAATTAGTATCGGTGGCCATGCTGCATTCACTCACAATGGGTTGGGGCCTGAAACCAATCACATATACAGGGTAAAAGCTAAAAATGCAGGAGGGGATAGCGCCTGGACCTTACCCCTCACACAAAGGACGCTGCCTTATCCTCCGGTGACGCCTGAAAAGGTAATTACCCAATTGTCTATTCATGAGGTGGGAATCAGTTGGGAGAAAGTAGCTGGAGCCGATGGTTACGAAATTGAGGCTGATGGATTAATTGTTGACAACGGAGGAAATACCTCCTATGTCCACGATGGGTTAGATGCCTTAAGTGGCCATACCTACCGGGTTAGAGCAAAGAATGCTGGTGGCAAAAGTCCGTGGAGTAGCCCGCTAAATGTGACAACCCATCCGGAAATTCCTGCTGTTCCCACTAATGTAATGGCTGCGGCAGAGGAAAAGTCTATCGTTCTTACGTGGTACCAGACCTCTCATGCCGAAAGCTATGAGGTGGAGATAGACGGAATAAACATCATGGAAGTAGTCACGAACCAGTTCACGCATAGTGAATTGGCTGCAAACAGCAGACATAGTTACCGGATTCGGGCAAAGAATATTAGCGGCAACAGTGACTGGAGCAGTCCCATCACACTGTCCTCTTTTCCCGAAGGTAATGAAGAGGGCAATACCTTAACTAACATTGTTGCTGTAGTGACCAACCGGATGATCACCCTATCCTGGGACGCAATTGCTCTGGGGGCCAGATATGAGATTGAGGCGGATGGAGTTCTGTTGGATAACGGGGACAAGACCATCTATCATAAAAGCGGGCTAACGGCTAATGAATTCCACACTTACAAAATAAGGGTGAAGGCTGAAGATGGCCACAATCAGTGGGTAGCGATTCTAAGCTTATCCACCCTGCCTGATCCGCCAGATTTCACCGGTCAGCTTGAGGCGTTTGCAACCAACAACAGCATTGAATTGCGCTGGGAAAAGATGACGGGTGCAACCAGTTACGATCTGGAGATAGACGGTAAGGCGGTGAATGTTGGAGATCTGTCTTCTTACGTTCACGATAAATTGGTATCCGGAACCGGACATGTGTACCGGCTAAGGGCAAAAAATGTAACCGGGGTAACCGCAGGGAGTAATGCCATTATGAAAAGCACGACCAGTCCGATCCAAACCATTATCGTCAAAAAAGACCGCCACTTTGACTTATCCCTGATTGCGTACAATGTACAGGATTTCAGTGAGTTGACTTATGTGGTTAGATACAATCCCGACCAAGTGGAAGTAGTAGACTTATATGACTATACTCCCCAACCAGATCTTACAGCATCCGGTCTGATTCCCAGTTCTCCCCTTGAAGTGACACATACAGCCGGTACCATTACCTTTAAGGTTAATCAAAATGTAATCCCGGGAACTTCGTGGTCTGGTGAAATTACGTCGATCATATTCAAATCCAAAATTGATGGTGAATCCGCGATTGAAACACTTGTCCAATGAGTAGCTGATGCTCTTTGAATCCCGAATTATGGACAATTTTCGACTTAATTCAATATTTTGTAACAAGAAACATGAAACGTTGCAGGAGAAATTATCCATCCACTCGAAAATGATATTGGAATAATATGTTTTACCTTATCAGAGATGGTATGTCAGTAAATTAAGAACAAGCTTTTATATGAAAAGGCAAACCCATTCGAAAGTTGGGGACGCAAAGCCACGGGCCTAATCCAGAGCATTGTTTTCTATGCATGCACTGGAAGGGCAGCCGGGCCGCCAAGATACAGGCTTGTTTTTTTGTTGTACCTGATTAATGACAGAGACAGGGAGAGAAATGTATGCAGAGCAAAAAAGCCAGGCTTAGTGCGTCTATTTGTTGCATTCTCGTATTACAAATGTGCTTTTCAGGCTTCTCCTGGGTGTTGCGCCCGGCTTTTGCGGAACCATCTTCTCCATCCATTAACATCCGGTTCCAATCATTGGATGCCGGTGTGCCGGAGGATGGCTTTGCGGATTACGGGGAAGCGTACGGAACGCGCAACGGCATGGAATATGGCTGGAGCAAGGACAATACCGGCCTGACCGTTGCCGGATCCGTGTATGACGCTGAGAAGCCGGATACCTTTATTCGCGTAACGGGAGAAGACCTTTGGGAAATCAAGCTGGATAACGGAGGCTATGAAGTAGCCGTCACTGTTGGCGACGCTGTTTATTCCGGCAACACAGCCATTTCGGTGGAACATGTAACAGTTAGCGAAAGTGTCTATTTACAGGCAGGCCAGCAATATACATATCACCAATCTGTTGTCGTTCAGGATGGGTTTTTAACGCTGGGGTTCGGTGGTTCACCGGATACGGCGATTGCGTTGCGTTCTATCAGCATTACTCCTCAAATGAAAGCAATAGCTGCTGTTTCAGGAAATCCCCGTATCATACCTCCTCCAGAGGCTCGGAAGAATGCCGGAAATAAAATCCTTCTATCAGGTGAGTCCACCAATCTCTATAACACACCGGAGACTATTCGGGTCCTGGGATTAGGTGAGGAGATAGGGCGGTACATGGATGAACAGATCAAGATGATAGATGAACAAATTCAGACTTACAGTGCCCAATCAATCGATTGTACGAATTGCGACGCTGCTGCTTTACAGGCAAAAATTCTCCAAAGCGCCACTAAACCTCTGGTTCTGCGCGCCGGTCATATAAATTTGGATTATTCCGCCACCTTCGGTTCTCCGGAGCACCCTGTTTTGCTTATCCTTGAGGGAATCAATACCAACCGGCAGCTGTCGCTGACTGTCTACGGAAGCCTAATCGTAAAACAAAGCATGAACGCCAATACAGAGCTTGCTTTGAAGATTCTCCGCACCGAAAACCAGAGTGAAGAAACCGGAAACCTATGGGTAAGTGGCAATCTCCATTTAAACCAAAACTCAACGGTTCAGGTGGACAGCCAGCTCTTCTCGGGGAATTTAATCTACAATAACGGTTCGCTTCAAGTGACTGCCGACCGGATTCTGGTCAGAGACAGCATGCACATCAACACCTCCGTGGAAATGAACGTGGTGCAGGAAATGGCGATTGGCCAGCTTGTTTCCAATAATCAAACAGCCAATCTGAATGTGGCTGTTGGTGATTTGTTCGTGAAGGGAAACGTAAGTGTCAATAATCATCTGAGTGTTCGAACGGGAGGCTGGTTCGCTATGGGCGGCAATCTTGTGGCGAATAAAAAACCTCTGATACAAACAGGCAGTGGTGGAGAGGGTCAAACCTTACTAAAGTTTGCAATTAACGGTTTGAAGGCGGAGTACTACAGCGGCAGCCAGTTCGACGGTAACAGATTAATGAAAGTGGACGAGCAGGTGAAGGCGGAAACCAGACCCATCCTTCCTGCAGCCGGATTTAATGATCAGGACTTCTCCGTACGATGGACGGGACAGCTGGAAACCAAGTTTAACGAGGAATATGAATTGCAATTAGAAACCAGAGGGCCTGTTAAGCTCTGGATCAATGAACAGCTGCTTATCGATAAGTCTGCCCAGCCTTATTACGGCATTCCTTCAGGGAAATTCTTGGCTGAAGCGGGGAAACGGTACGATATTCGTATCGAATATTCCAGTGGTGATGGAAATCCCCTTGCCGTTCTCTATTGGCAAAGCGGCAGTCAGATTAGGGAGCAAGTGCCTTCCGCGCAGCTGTTTCCTTTCGGAGTACCCGCAATTGTAGCCACAGCCACAGAGTCGGATATCGCATTAAAGTGGGAGCCTGTTTTTCAAGCCGACGGTTATGAGGTGGAGGTGGATGGAGTGATACATGCCATAGGACCGGAACCCAGATTTGTCTATGCGAATCTGAATTCCGGAACCTCCCACTCCTACCGAGTAAGGGCCAATAGTGCCGACATTATCGGCGAGTGGAGCGCCTTACAATCAAGCTGGACTCTGCCTGGTGTACCGGGGCATATCCTGCTAGAAAGCACAAGCAGCACGGTTTCGTTAGCTTGGGATATAGTTCAGGGAGCTACAGGCTATGAAATAGAAACCTACAACACCATTAAGAATGTAGGGTCAGCCACACAATTTACAGATACGGAGCTGAATCCGAATATCCAACGCACCTATCGGGTGAGAGCCTATAACTCCAGCGGCTTCGGACAATGGAGCCCCTTGGTGGCAGCTATTACGCTTCCGGGCATTCCGGCCAACCTGCGCGGCACATCAACTGATACAGCATTGTCCATTGCCTGGGATCCGGTATCAGGTGCCACTTCCTATGATTTGGAGGCCGATGGAGTGTTGGTTACCGATATTCATGCGGTGAAGTATGTCCATGCTCCTATCGAACCTTCCTCTGCCCATACTTATCGAATCCGAGCCAACAATGCGGACGGGCACAGCCAATGGAGCGAGGCCTTAATCGTCTATGCAAAGCCGTCTGTTCCAGCACATGTTCGGACAGAGAACGCGAACACCTCCATAGCAGTTTATTGGGATGACGCATCCGGCGCGGATGGTTTTGAAATGGAAGTGGACGGAGCCATTCTACCTGTGGGGAATGCTCTGTATTATGAGCACAAGGGGCTTGCTCCCAACACGGAACACAGCTACCGGGTTAGGGCTGTTAACGAACATATTCCGGGGGATTGGAGTCCGTTAAAACGGGCTATAACCAGTCCGGATACCCCTGCGGATGTACAAGCAATTACGGTGAATAGCTCAACCATTGACTTGAAGTGGAATGTGGTTTCGGGAGCTGTGGGATATGAGTTGGAGGTGGATGGCACAATCGTACCCTTTGATCTGAATACCACCTTCCGCCACACAGGCTTGCAGCCTAATTCTGCTCATACTTATCGCGTCCGGGCTTGGAATTTGGGAGGAACGGGAGACTGGTCCCCGCTTGTATCCAAGACAACTGGACTTGGACAGCCGCAAAATGTAAGTGTGCAGACAGCGGAGCATGCACTTCTCATATCCTGGGATACTGTGGACGGAGCTGTCCGTTATGAGCTGATGGCTGACGGTGAACGGATATCTATCGAAGGTGTTAAGCAGTATGAGCATGCCAACTTGGCTCCGAATTCCAGGCATCTGTACCGGGTCCGGGCGGTAAATGATTGGGGTGCGGGAGATTGGTCCGAAACTATTTCCAGCCTCACTGCGCTTGGTACTCCCCGCATTACAAATGTAGAGCCGTTTAGCAGCTCTATTCATATCACATGGAGTGAAGTGACGGGAGCGGTAGGCTATGAGCTGGATATGGATGGAACAGTTCTCCCTGTCGGTATGGCTACCTCATATATTCATGACGGTTTGTCCTCCAATACTTCCTACACCTACCGGGTACGGGCACGCAGCCTAGAGGGCATCGGGGAGTGGAGCAATTGGAGTACACTGGCCACCAGATCTACTACTCCTGCAATTCCGCGCAATGTTATGGCTGTTGCCGCTACTGACAGCATCCAACTAAGCTGGGACCTGGTCATGGGCGCCGGCAGCTTCGATGTGGAAGTTGACGGGCAGACTGTCAAAAGCGTCACTACCAACACCTTTATTCATGAAGGGTTGGATCCGAATACGATACATACCTACCGGGTAAGGTCCAGCGGAACCGGCGGCACCAGTCCATGGTCGGAAAAACTGACAAAGACCACAATCCCTGAGCTGACCATCCAGGTTGGGCAGGATACCCAGTTTAATTTTATTTTTGTGGTGCCCCGCAAAACAGGATCGTCCGAACGCACAGTAACCGTAACCTTCAATCAGGAGGAGCTGGAGGTGCTGGATCTAAGCTCCTTGACTCCCGAATATGAGCTGGCTACCGGGCCCATCCATGACACCAATATCATTGTCACCAGCTACGAACCGGGACGGATTGTTTTTAAGGTCTACGACACGGACCAGACTATGATGAATAGCATCAAATTTCAGGCGAAAACTGGCGAATATTCCAAAATATCTTATGTCATCGAGTGAAAAATCCAGTAAAACGGAAGTGGAGTTGGTTCCATTTTGAAACGGAAACCCATCAAGATTGTGGCAATTGTGGCTGTGCTGTCTTTAATCGCCCCCTTTACGTTCTATTTTCATGCTGCTGCCGTCAAGGAGACCACTGGGGATATACCGATTTCTCCAGAAAAGGCTGATATGGCTGTTGCCGCGGATATTTCCAATATGACCGGTGTTAGAGCAGAAGAAGTGCTGAGGCTGAAGCAGACGGGATTAACATGGAATGAAGTGTTGGCGAAGCTCCGGACAAGCTCTTCCGATACCACCGTACAGGGCAAGACTGACAGACTCCAGACCCTTACCGGAGAAAGCATTGGAGAAGAATTCGTTAACGAGCTTTTGGCAATGGGCTATAACCGTGACGTTATTCTGGAAGCAAAGCTGCTGGCGGAGCGGGTGCAAGTGCAATTGGGAGAGGTTGCGGAGAACGCCAAGGATACACCTCCAGCCCCAACCGCGCCAAGTGCAGGCTCGCCGTTGCTGCAACCGGCAAACGAGGCCAATACGGAGGGGTATCTGAGAGCAGCCGGCTCTTATGATGTCCGTCTTGCCGTCAAGTGGATGCTGAAGCTGCAGGGAGAGCTGGGAGGGCTTGAACAAGCCATAAATGAATATTTGTGCGCGCTTCAGCTAGGCCTGAACCTAGAAGATTATGAGAAAGACAAGGAAGCATACAAGCAATTGAAAGAGCAAAAGAAGGCAAGCTTGTTCCAGGAGGAACCGGTAACGGCCGCAGGCCTGGAACAGCTGGTCATTCAGAACATTGAGAAGCAGAATGACCGGAACAGGCTTTCGGAAGCATCAACCGCCGCAGGGGACCAGAAGACTGAAGCGGCTAAACGGCAAGCCAATAAGGCCGTCCCGTTGCCCGAAGCTCCTGCAGATCCGGTTCCCGTTATCAAGGACGTGAGGCCGGTGAATCCCACTGAGCAAGTCATGAACGAAATCAAGGCATTGAACCCTAACAAGTAAGAGGTGAGGATGAAAAACATGAAGAAACAGGCCATAGCCAAAACCGCAGTTATCGCATCCGTTCTAATCCTTGCCCTGTCGGGCGGCGTATCCTTGTATTCCTCCGCCAAGGAAGGAATCCAAATCGAGGAAACAAGCCTTCCGGCTGCTGCCCCGCTTGCTTCCGTTCCCTCCGCGGCTCCTGCCGTTTCCGAACCTGCTGGCGGATCTGTAGAGCTTTCGGCAGATGAACTGGCGGCCATCAAGCAATCCGCCCCGTCAGCATATGAGCACAACGTTTCCAATTACAAGGAATTTCTGGGCACCTTCGATGTTCACCAAACCTACCGGGAACGGCTAAAGGCTTCGCTGCTTGGTGGAAGCAAAGTGCCGGACCTGCTGACCGCATATGAGTTCGTGTACCAGCAGTTCGGTACCTATCAGGATGTAGAGAAGCTTATCGCAGGCAGGGCATCAGGGGAATCCTGGCGCTTTCTGTTCCGGGATTATCTGGAGGGGGAAAAGGGTTTTGTTCCCCGCTCCTTTGACCCGGATTACTTGGAGAGCCTGCGGGCAACACCGGGCATAACCTCCGACGATATTATGATCGCGGATCAAGTCTCGTTCAAGACAGGCAAATCCGTTCAAGAGCTGATCAACAACAAGATTGCCGGGCAGGACTGGAAGGAGCAATCCGCCTCTCTCGGACTGGTATTCAGCGGGAAGACGCTGCCGCGGGTTTCCGTAACGGCCCAGCAGTTGGAACAATATACTGCCTCCAAGAAAATGACCCGGGATCAGGCTGTGAAAGCCATAGTATTGGCCAATAAGCTGGGGTGGCAGGCGGACGATACAGTCCTGAAGCTGCTGGATGGGGCCACGGATGCAGCCCTTTACGAAGAGGCTTATACGGCCAAATACGGCATAACAGAACAGCAGTGACGATGGAAGATAATGGAGGTGCAACAGTGAGATCATGGGGTAGAGCCATCATTTTAACCGGTTTGCTATTTTTCCTGTCCATCCAGGGGGCTAACGCCGAAACTCTGGAGGAGCAGCTCAATAATCTTATAGGTCCGACCGAGCAGTACGGCACTATGCTGTCGCCGGTTTATTTGCGCACGAACACGCCCGAAGAAGCGATTAGCCCTCAGAGCGGAGAGTTATCCATCAGCCAGACCGATTATGTGCTTCCCGGCCGCAACGGATTGAACGTGGAAATCAAGCGGATCTATAAAAGCGGCTCGTCTAATGTGCAGGAGATGAAAGCGGAGTATGTTAACGGAGCGTGGGTGGACTATGTATACTCAGACGCCAAAACCACCTCGTTTTACGAGGAGCGGTATAACCTGGGGATCGGCACCCGCTTTTCCTTTCCCAATATGGAAGTCCGGTTAAACGGTGATGGCACCAGCCACAAATATCTCCATACGGAAAGCGGGGACGTATACCGTCTGAAAGCATCCACGGTGAAGGGGGAGTCCGTCTTTCTGCCGGAGGGGCAAACCGTCCAGGATGTTGTGGTGAAGGAAACTGCTGAATACAGCAATGGGCAAGCAGATGGCCAGTCCAAATATGTGATGACGGGGAAAGACGGGAAGAAGACCTATTTTGCCGATGACGGACGAATTATCGGGATCATGGACCGTTATGGGAATACCATCCGGTTCGATTATACGGCCCTTACCTATACCATAGACGGAGAGGCGCGGGCCCGGAAGCTGGTCACCTCCATTACAGATACCGTCGGGCGTGTGATTACACTGGAGTATAAGGAGGATGAAGCCTTTACGGTGAAGCCCATCGGGGACAACGCCTACGGGACTGAATCCTATCTGGCTTCGCAGAATCCCAATAATACCGACTCCGGTGACCTGGAAGGCAGATTTCAAGTGATTGTGCATGTTCCGGGCGGGCAAACCATTGTATATGACAAGTCTGCTGTGTCGGTCAACGGCAGCAAGCATGTGCTGCGGACGCGGTTGCAGCGGGTATATGATCTGGACGGCAAGGTGAAATACCATCTGTGGTATGAGCAGCCGGACCTGGGCTTCACTTATATGAACGGAACAACCTATGCGGCATATAACCGTTATGAGAATTTGGTGCAGGTGGATTATGCCAAAACCAACAAGCTTAAACGCTATACATATAATACATATACAAGCAAATTAAATGGCAGCGGCAGCATGCAGTACCGCAAAGTATTTGAAGAGAAGGAGTTGGTGAAGAAGGGTTTTAACCCATCGCAGAGCAGCTTCCTGGACGGCTTCTTAATGGAGGAGAAGGACAAAACCTTCTATACCTATACAGGCGAATCAGATGGTTTTGGTACAGTCGGATATATGGAAAACAATCAGGACTACCTCCGAGACACCTACCGGTATTACAGCGAAAGCACGGATATCCGGGGGACTATCACTAAGTACACCTTCGATGGCCTTCAGCAGCTGCTGGTGACGGAGAAGAACGGGCAGAATCATAAGGAGATTGTTACTGCTGAACGGGATGAGATGAAGCTGGTCAAGAAACGGGAAAGTGTTCTCTATGAGGTGGCTGATGGACAATCCGCACCTAACGCTGTCCGGAAAGTAGAGAATTACCGCTATGACATATACGGCAATCTGACCAACTATACAGGTCCGGAGGCGGAACGGGATGACGCCGGATATCCGGTGAACCAGGAGCATACGGTCATTTATTCCTACGCTTATGACAAGTTCCATGTGCTGAATCAGAAGACCTGGAAGAAGGACAGTGCCACTACCAGTCAGATCCTTTACGATCTGGACGATAAGGGCAATGTGATCAAGGAGACCAAGCTTACCGGGGAGCAAGGGGCTCCTGCGGTCATTACGCTATACAGCCATGATGCCTATGGCAATATCGTCAGAAGAGAAGCCAAGCCGGGGGAACAGGGCGGACAGAGCTTCGTTACTGAATACCAATATGGCCTGGACGGGAACGGTACGGATACACAGGGCGCCTATCTGACGAAGGAGATCGTTCGTTCTAGTGGCCAGGAGATCATAAAAGCGTATGCCTACGATTTTTATTCCGGCAGGACTACTGCACAGTGGGATGGCAACGGCAACAAAACGTCCTTTGAATATGATCCGTTGGGACGGTTATTCCGGCAGGTTGCTCCCGATCAGACTGTCAAGCAGTATGACTACACGGAGAGCTCTTACGAAAATACCCGAATTCAATTGACGGATGCCTTGGGGAATGCTTCTCTCTTCGAGTATGATGTGCAGGGCAAGCTTCTTCAGAAGGATGTCCGGGAAGGGCAAGCTGGAGCATGGAGCAATCAATACAAAGCGGAATATGACGGGAAGGGCAATAAAACCAAGGAAACGGATGCCAACGGACACAGTGTCCGTTACGATTATGACAGCCAGTACCGGCTGGTTCAGAAAACCTACTATGAGCAGGATGCGGTGAATAAGGGCGCTGTGACCGTGGTCTATGCGGCTACCGGGGAGAAGGCGTGGCCTTTATTGGTCACCATAACGGACGAGGAGGGTAATCCCAAGCGGTATTATTACGATGCTTCGCAGAGGCTCGTCAGGCTGGAGGTTACATCCGACAATGTCAACTTTGAACCTACTCTCTATGCCTATGATTACACAGGCAATAAGGTGGGCGAAACCAACGCCAAGCAGCAAGAAACCATTTTCACCTATGACAATTTGGGCAGATTGACAGTGAAGCGGGATGCTCTTGGCAATGAAACCCGCTATACGTATAATGCGCTGAACAAGGAGATCAAGCGGCAGGAGCCTGGCGGCAGAATGACTGTCACTGAATATGACGGCGCGGGGCGGGTCTCCCTGACGAAGGTATATGCAGAGAACGCACCTGATGTGTATACGTATACTGCATACGAGTATGATGCAGCGGGGAATGTGATCCGGGCCCGGCAAGGCCAAACAGGGGACAGCGGAAATCAGGTTTCTTCCGACGCGGAATACATGTATGATGCGTTGAACCGGCTGACGGATGAATACCACAAGATCGACGAAACACGCCGCTCCCATACCAGACTGGCTTACGATGCCAACGGCAATAAAGTGCAGGCTGTGCAATATGCCAATGAGGCTGAGACGAAGTTCCGGGTGTATGATTACCGGTACGATGCTGCCGGACGGCTGGTGGAGGAAAGCGGAGCATACCGCCAGGCGGACGGAAACGCAGGAGTCGTGGACTTCGGCTATTACCGGAAGCGGTTCGTCCGGGATGCCGCCGGAAATGTGACGGAGGAACAAAACGCCAACGCCGGTGGCGGTTATGATGTCATTGCCAACCAGTATAACAACCGCAATCTGGTCATCCGCAAGACAGAGCCATATGCAGGGCAGACCAAAACTACGGTTTACCAATATGACAAGACCGGCAAGCGCACATCCGAATCGTTGAGTGTCGGAGGCGCAGCTCTAAACATGGCTTATACTTACGACGGATTGGGCAGATTGATCCGGCAGACAGATGCCTTGGGGAATGCAACCCGGTTTGTATACGATGGCTTGGGCAACAAGACCAAGCAGATTGACGCCCGTTACGGTCATCTGCCGGAGAGCCAGGCTCCGGGTCTGGAGATGGAATATGATGCCAATAACCAGTTGGTGCGCACCATAGCTTTTGACGGCTCGTCCAGAACGGTGATCGGGTACAGGGAATATGATACCCGCGGCAATTTGACGAAGGAAGTGGCCGGCGAGGGCTACCGGGCGGACAACCCGGCGCTGTCTCTTGGCAATGCGTATGTCTACGATGCGAATAACCAAAAGATTAGTGTGACATCCGCTCAGACTGCAGCCGCCAACGCCGCAGGGGGAACGAAGAACATCAGTCAGCGGTTTACCTATGACGGATCAGGCAAAATGCTGACCATAACGGACGCGCTGAATCAGATCACCCGGTTCACCTATTATGGGAACGGGCTGTTGAAAAGCCGCACGGACGCTGATGGTCTGGAGGAAGCCTATGACTACGATCTGACCGGCAAGGCCTACCTGGCCGTAACCAACCGCGCAGGCCAGGTCACCACAACCTACCTGAATATATTTGACAAGCCATACCGGATCGTCTATTCCGACGGATCCGAGCAGAGCTTCAGCTATTCGCCCAAGGGAGAGGTGCTGCAAGCCATAGACCAAACCGGTGGCATCAGCTACTACAGCTATGATCCGTCAGGCAATCAAACGGAGAAAAAGGAATGGATCACCACCAATGAGGATTATCGTATCTTCAAGGTAACCAAATCGGAATACGACGAAGCCAACCGCTTGACCGCAGCGGAAACCTTCTTGCAGCAAGCTCCCAACCGTGAGGAAGTAAGCGGAGTTACGAGGTCTGCAGGAGACCGGGTGGAGCACGAATATGACAAAGCGGGCAGACTGCTCCGCACCACGGGACCCAATGGCCGGCAAATCGGCATGGAATATGACCGGGCCGGACAAGCCGTTGCCAGGAAGCAGCTGGTCACGGAAGGAAATGTGGAAGTGCGCCGTATGGAGTACGACCTTTTGGGACGTAAAACCAAGGATATTCTGCTGGTCACTCCCTCTGATCTCAGCTTGAATGACGTACGTCAAGCTCAATATGACGATGAGTATGCGGACCGTCTTCAATCGGCAACCGTGTATGCCTATGACAGAAGCGGCAATATGATCAAGGTGACCGACCCTAACGGCTTTGCCGTTAGCTTGACCTATGATCTGGATGGCAAGCTTACGAAAAAGTCCGATCCCATGGGTGCTTGCGTGGAGTATGTCTACGATGGCAATGGAAACATGATAGAGGAGAAGAATGCCAATGGTATTTCTTCCTATTACGACTTTGACGCGTTGAATCGTCTGATTCGCAAGAAGCAGCCGTCTGCCGCAGGCGGGCTGGCCGTCACCCGGTATGTATTGGATGCCATGGGCAACCTGGAGAAGGAGATTGCCCCCAATGACTATCGGGCCGCTATGGATACCACATCCACGGTCCGACAAATGGCCGGCATCTCCTACGCTTACGATAGCGTGAACCATCGCGTGGCCACCTTTACGCCGGAGGGGGAAACGCTGGAGGCTGTACAGTATGATGCCAAGGGTCTTCCCATCGCCCGGGCGGATGGTCTCCGGTATACCGGGGATTGGTCCACCACCGATGCTGCACGGTTCGAATATGACGGACTTGGCCGGGTTGTCCGAAAGACGGATGCACGGGGTTATTCCGTTGCCATGGAATACGATGTGCTGGGCCACATGATTAAACAGACCAACGAACGTGGCTATGTCTCCGTATACACCTATGATCCCGATGGGACATTGGTGGAAACCCAAGCCGCCGATGGGGGAGTCACCCGGTATGACTATGACAAGCTGGGCCGGATGACCGCGGAAACCGATGCTCTGGGCAACCGCACTTCCTATCAATACAACGCCTTCGGGCAGGTTAAGGAAACCACGGATGCCGACGGATTTTCCATCCGGGTCAAGACCGACCTGGCAGGAAGCCCTGTATCTTCTGCGGACAAGCGGGGAAGCGAAACGCTGCTCAAGTATGACGGCAGCAGACGGATGACGGAGAAGCGTACGCCTCTGGCGCTGGACGACAGCGGCAACATAGACT
>JAEWMH010000185.1 GCA_023393235.1 Bacillota bacterium
GTATTGCATACAGGGGAGGCAGTTCACGCAAAAGCGCCTCGGGAGCTGCTGCTGGACGGCCAATGGCAGCTGGCAGAAGCAGGAGAGGAAGCGGCAAGGCTTACGGGGGAATGGACGGATGCCATCCCTGCCAGGGTGCCGGGCAGTATCCATACGGCGCTTGTAGAGGCAGGACGGATTCCTGACCCTACCATTGGTGTCAATCAAAGGGTTGCCCGGCAGGAAAGCTATAAAACATGGTGGATGAAGAAGAATTTTGACCGTCCTGAAGGGGTGCAGGGCACAAGACTCATCTTCGGAGGCATCTGCAACCGGTGCTCCATATGGCTCAACGGACAGCTGCTGGGCAGCCATGAAGGCATGTTCGGCGGTCCTGAATTTGATATCACTCCATTTTTAAAAGAAAGCAACACGCTGATCGTCAAGCTGGAGCCAATCCCTTTCGAACCTTCGGACCCTGCCGGCACGCACCCGGACATAGACAATGTGAGCTGGAAGCATACGGTGGTGTTCAACAACAATTACGGCTGGCATTACTCCAACCTGCCTTCCCTGGGTATATGGCGTCCGGTGAAGGTGTGCGGCATGCCGGAGGTCGCTCTTCCGGATCCGTTTGCGGCAGCAAAGGATGCAAAGAAGGGGCAGGTGGAGATGAGTATAAAGCTTCAGGCGAAGGCAGCGGGGTGGTCGGGTACGCTGGTATGCAGCATCCATCCTGAAAACTTCTCCGGTGCGGTTTACAGCTTTGAGCAGCAGGTTTCCTGCGATAAAACAGAGACAACGCTTCACCTGGGATTTGTCCTCCCCGAACCACACCTCTGGTGGCCCAACGATCTGGGGAATCCCGACCTGTACAGGATCAGGCTGTCCTTCAAGCCGGACAGCGGGACAGGTGATTGCAGGGAACTGGTTTTCGGCCTTCGTACCATCGAAATGGCCCCTCTGCCGTGTGGAGCAAGGCCCGACCGGTTTGACTGGACCTTCCGCATCAACGGGGAGGAACACTTTGTAAAAGGCACCGGCTGGTGCACGATGGATCCGCTGATGGACTTTTCCTATGCACGGTACGAGCGGTTCATCACACTGGCCAGGCAGCAGCATGTGCAGATGCTGCGCGGCTGGGGCAGCGGAATGCCGGAGACGGATGAATTCTACGACCTGTGCGACCGCAACGGGATCATGGTCCTGCAGGAATGGCCCACCGCATGGAACAGCCATAATGACCAGCCGTATGATATGCTGGAGGAGACGGTCCGCCTCAATACCCTCCGGCTCCGCAACCACCCGTCCCTCGTCATGTGGGGCACCAACAACGAGAGCTCGCACCCCTTCGGACCGGCCATCGACATGATGGGGCGGTTCAGCGTGGAATTGGATGGGACGAGGCCTTTCCACCGGGGAGAACCCTGGGGAGGGAGTCTGCATGATTATACCTGCTACTGGGAGAGGCAGCATTTCGATTACAATGTGAACCTGAAGGCGGATTTTTTCGGTGAGTTCGGGCTTGCCTGCATGCCGGTCTATGAATCGGTTGTGCGGTATATGCCCGAGGAGGAATTAAACGAATGGCCGCCCAGGCCGGAGGGCTCCTTTGTATATCATACGCCGGTCTTCGGCCGGCTGGATGACCTTTCGCGGCTGACGCAGTATGCCCGGTACTTTATTCCCCGGGAGCATACCATGAAGGAGTTTATTACGGGCTCCCAGCTTTCACAGGCAACCGGCGTACGGCATACGCTGGAAAGGGCCAGAACCCGGTGGCCTGACTGCTCGGGGGCACTCTATTACAAGATGAACGACAATTTCCCGGCCGCATCCTGGTCGTGCGCCGACTGGTATGGCGCTCCCAAGATCGGACATTACATATTCCAGGACGCGTTTGCGCCGCTGCATGTGTGCGTCCTGTTCTCCACCCTCAATTTCGCCAATACGCCGGTGGAACTTCCTGTATTTCTGCTGGATGATGCAGGCACTCTCCGGGGGGCGGAGTGGAAGGTGAGGGTCAGGGCGTACAACGGAAGCCTGAAAGAGATCAAATGCGTCGAGTACTCCGGAACCGCCCCTATCGAAACTCCGGTAAGGGTTGGAAGCCTCAGCCTGAGCTTTGAAGAAACGGATACGTATCCCCTCCTGGTTGTCGCGGAGGTGAGTAAGGACGGGAAACTGGCGGACCGGACATTCTACTGGGCTAATTTTGAAGCAGAGCGAGGATGCCTGTTCAAGCTGCCGGAGACACAATTGTCTTATCGGATAGAGGGAGCTTCGGTTACGGTGATAAATACGGGAGCCCGCCCTGCAGTAGCGGTGAGCATTGTATGCCCGGGACATTCGGATACATTCACGGTTTCCGACAGTTATTTCTGGCTGGATGCCGGAGAGGAGAAGATGGTAGAGGTGAACCGGTCCGGCCCGCTGGTGGTTTCCGCCTGGAACGCAGGAATAGAAGGCGGCAAACCGGCAGGGCGTTAAAACAAGGCTCAAAAATATCCTCCACCTCTATAGGTGGCGGGTACCGAATTGGTTTTCAGACGGTGAGTATATCTCCCGCCTGGGATGCATAGGCGAGCAGCAAAGCCAAGTCATTTGCGACCAGCCCGGGATGCATGGGTGAGCAGCAAGCTTTAGCTTGCGACCAGCCCCGTTGAAACTCCGCTGATGTAAGGGGATTTGTCTACAAACGACAAATTTCCTTTGAATTAGGTCGTTATAAGCGATAGTATATTTGCGGCAGAGAACGATAATAAATGCCGGGATTGAAAGCAACCATGCAATCGGATATAATAATATACAACAATTGCAGGATCATTTTCCAGAATAGAGGATATGGATGGAAGTAAAAAAAGAAACATTGTTTGCAGAGGAAAGGCACAGCCGGATCCTTGACCTGCTGAAAAGCAGCTCCAAGCTCCTGGTCCCGGATTTGTGCGAGTATTTCGGCGTATCCCCTGCAACCATACGGAACGACCTGAGGGAGCTTGAAAACGCCGGACTGCTGAAAAGAACCCACGGGGGCGCCATCAGCAACAACCACATCAAGACGGGGTATGAGTTGAACTCATACCAGAAGGAAGTGGTATTTCACCCCGAGAAGGCGGCGATTGCCAGGCATGCCATCGGATTGATCGAAGATGGCGACACCATAGCGCTGGATACCGGCACGACCATGCTGGAGCTTGCCAGGCTGCTGCATCTGAAGAACGGGATCACAGCGGTGGTGAATGATCTGGAAATAGCCCGGCTCCTGGAAGAGCATACCGATGCCAACGTCATTTTTATCGGCGGGACGCTGCGGAAAAATTTTCACTGCACCGTAGGGCCTATTGCGTTAAAGGCGCTGGAGAGCCTTTCGGTGGACAAGGCTTTTATGGGTACCAACGGGATTACTACCAAGCGTGGTCTAACCACCCCCGACTTGAACCAGGCCGAGGTCAAAAAGGCCATGATTGCCTGTGCAACGGAAACCATCGTCTTGTGCGACAGCAGCAAGATCGGATATAATGCCCTGGTCCAGTTCGCTCCCTTGAGCTCCGTCAACCGGCTGATTACCGATGATAAGGCCGATGAGAGGGATGTTGCGGAAATCCGGTCGGCCGAGGTTCTGGTGGATTGCGTCAAGGGGTAGGCCCCTTCATTTTTCATTTGCAGGCAAAAGGGGGTTGTCTCAAGGACAGCTTCTTTTTTTACACATTTATTATCATTTGTTATTGTTTATTATCGATTCGCGTGATATAATAGCGCTTGAATAAAACAAAAGCGGAAATGGAATTTGACGATACCGGATCGTCTAAAGGGGGCAACGAGGTGAAAAACGGAAAAATAGGAGTTTGTATCATTGGGGCCGGCAGAGCGGGCATGATCCATGCCGTGAACTTCAGAAGCCGGGTGGCGGATGCGGAGCTGACAGCTGTGGTGGATCCCTTTGAGGAAGCGGCAGCAAGGGCATGCAGTCAACTGGAGATCGACCGGTACTACCTGGATTACCGGAAGGCGCTGGAGGATGATAGAATCGATGCCGTGGTCATCGTCACTCCTACCCTATACCACAGGGAAATTTCTATTGCAGCCGCACAAGCGCGAAAGCACATCCTATGTGAGAAGCCAATGGCAATGGATGAGAAAGAATGCGACGATATGGTCCGCAGCGCCGGGGAAAACG
>JAEWMH010000011.1 GCA_023393235.1 Bacillota bacterium
GCTGCCGGCTGGCCCAGATCAATGATGCCGGCTTCCTCTACCGGCAGCTTCACGGCTGTGCTGGCCGCAGGCTGCGGCGTCGCTGCCGGACTGGGCGTAGCCGACGCCGCTTCCGGCGCCTTGGGGCTGGCAGACCCCGCCGGCTTCACCGATGCCGCAGGCGGCGTCGGTGTTGGCTTCACGGTGGGCTTCACCGTCACCTTGGGCTTCACGGTGGCCTTCGGCGAAGACGTGGGTTTGGAGGTGGCGGATCCACCGCCGGAGGAGGTTGTTGTATCCGTACCCTGGCTCAGCTTCCCGCCGGAGATGGGTTTGTCGGACGGCGTGATGGATACATCGCCGAACAGCTGCTTCACAAATACCTTAAGGGCGGCCTCATCCACGCCCAATACCTCGGCTCCGCCGACACGTTTTTCCTGCAGCAGGTCCATAGGGGGAATCTGCTGGCTGACCATACCGTCCGTCTTCACCTCGAAGCCCAGAGAGGCCAGCTTGATCATTTGGTTCACGTTGAGATTGGTTTCGATATACGGATCAATGCTGCTGAGAATAGAAGGCAGCTTAAGGATTGAGGTAGTGGACTGCAGCTTCTCCGCCAGAGCCTGCATGAACTTCCGCTGCCGTTCGGTGCGGGTGAAGTCGCTGGTGGCGTCATGCCGGAAGCGTACATATTGGAGGGCTGTATTGCCGTCCAGGTGCTGGTAGCCCTTTTTCAGATTAATATCATATTGGTTGTCATCCGCGGAATCGGTATAGTACATATCCTTTTCCACTTCCAAATCGATGCCGCCCAGGGCGTCCACAAGAGCAATAAATCCTTTAAAGTCGGTGTACACAAAATACTGGATGGGAATGCCCATCAGATTGCTCACGGTTTTCATGGCCAATTCCGGTCCGCCTCTTGCGATGGCGGCGTTGATGCGGTCAGAGCCTTGGCCGGGAATATCCACATAGGTGTCCCGCAGAATGGAGAACAGATAGGATTTTTTGGTGACCGGGTCAAGGGAAGCGATCATCAGCGAGTCGGAGCGGGGGATTTCATTCTTCCCCATCCCCCGGGAGTCGCCGCCCAGAAGCAGGATGTTTACCCGTTCCTTGCCCTCCCACTTGGGGGGCTCCAGCTCGGCGGTTTTGGTCAGGGAAGGAATGTTGCTGAAGATGGAGTCCTCGGGAGCCTTGTTAATGTTGTCGGCGAAGGAATATAAGGAATAGGCATAATAACCGGTGACGCCAAATATGATCAGCACCAGTCCCGCCAGGGACCAGAGAATTTTTTTTCGCACACTGGTGGGTTTGGCTTTGCGCATAAATAAGCCCCTTTCATCGGGTGATTTGGGAATGCACATTCTTTTTTCAAAGGGGATGGGCATTTATGGGGAAGGCTAATAGCGGGCCGGAAGTCCGGTTCGCTGGTCAAGACTACATCATTAGACGGAAAACGCCAGAAAAAAGTTTCAATTTGGACAAACTTCCGCTCAATGCTCCTTTATTGTGCATGAAAAGCTAATACGATTATACCCGAATTGGCGAACAAAATCACAGCTTATAGACATCCCTCACCGTTCCTGGGAAACCGGGCCGTTCCGGCTTGCCGTTCTCCGGCATCCATAGTAAATTAAGAGGGTTAAACCCATCCCCGAAAGCGGCGCGGAGTACCGGTAAGGAGCTCCGGGTGCCGGTAAGGGAGCCAAGCTTTAGGAGAGGAGCTTTACTTCGCATGTGGGCCATTGACGTCAAGAATCTGCGCAAGGACTTCCGCGTCCAACAGAATAGAGAAGGATTGGGCGGGGCCCTGCGCGACTTGTTTAATCGTGAATACAAAAGCATTACCGCCGTCAACGAGATCAGCTTCCAGATCCCCCGGGGGGAAATCTGCGGCTACATCGGGGAAAACGGTGCAGGCAAGTCCACCACCATCAAGATGCTCACAGGCATACTGGTTCCCACCGCCGGGGAGATCCACGTCAACGGGCTGGTGCCCTACAAGGACCGGGAAGCCTTCGTGCGGGGCATCGGGGTGGTATTCGGACAGCGCAGCCAGCTGTGGTGGGACATCGGGGTTATTGAGTCCTTCCGCCTGCTCAAGCGGGTATATCGGGTGGATGAGCAGGACTTCAAAAAAAGGCTGGATGAACTGGTAGACCGGCTCCAGCTTGCCGATATTCTGAACCGTCCGGTACGGAAGCTGAGCCTGGGGCAGCGGATGCGCTGCGAGCTGGCGGCCTCCCTGCTGCATAATCCCTCGATCCTGTTTCTGGATGAGCCGACGATCGGCCTGGATGTGATGGTCAAGGCGGAAATCCGGGATTTCCTGAAATCCATGAACCAGCGCTATGAAACCACCATTTTGCTGACTACCCATGACCTGCAGGATATTGAAGCCTTGTGCTCCCGGGTAATTATGCTGGATGACGGGAATATCATCTATGACGGTGGCCTGGAGGAATTAAAGGCCAGATGGGGCCGCGGCAAGGAAATTGTGCTGCAGCTCACCCGGCCGGCGGAGCCTGACTTCCTGTCCCGCCTGACTGCGGATTTGAATGTAGAGTGGAGTATGGAAAATGACCTGGTGGCCCATATCTGGGTGCCCTTCGGACAAACCAATGTGTCGGAGGTTCTCGCCCGGGTGGTCGGGTCGGTGGAAATCGACGACATCCGCATTATCGAAACCCAGACGGATGATATTATCCGGGAGATTTATAAGGCGGGCCATGCCTCCGCAGACCGCTCCGAACCGGATGCAGGGAACGATCCGTCTGGAGCAGCCCCGGCACAGCCGGAGGGTAAGGCCGCAGCGGATAAGGATCTGGCTGCCGTCAAGGGAAGTGACGGGTCATGATCGGCTTGTATGCGGAGTTCATCCGTATCCGGTTTTTGTCCATGCTGGCTTACCGGATGAACTATTACACCGGCATCATCATCTATCTGGTAAATATCGGTGCCCAATATTTCCTGTGGAGCGCCATCTATTCGGGAGCCGACGGGCTGGGCGGCATGAATATGACCCAGATGACCACTTATGTAGCGGTTGCCTGGATGGCCCGGGCCTTTTATTTCAATAACCTGGACCGGGAAATCGCCAATGAAATCCGCGACGGCAGCGTGGCCATCCAGTTTATCCGGCCCTATCCATACCTGGCGGTGAAGATGATGCAGGGACTGGGCGAAGGCCTGTTCCGGCTTTTGTTATTTTCCACACCGGGGATGCTGCTGGTTTGGCTGTTGTTTCCCATCCGGTTCCCTCATGACCCGCAGGTATGGGCGGCTTTTTTCCTGATGCTGCTGTTCAGCTTCGTGATTAATTCCCAGATCAATATCCTCACGGGACTATGTGCCTTTTTTATGGAAAACAGCGACGGGATGATGCGCTTCAAACGGGTAATGGTGGACCTGTTCTCCGGTCTGATCATCCCGGTATCCTTCTTCCCGGGCTGGGCTGAAACCGTGCTGCGGCTGCTGCCTTTCCAGGCCATCACCTATTTGCCCTCTGCGGTATTCTCCGGCAAGGACGGAGGCATCGGCATCGCCAATGTGCTGGGTGTGCAGGTGCTGTGGCTGGTGCTGCTGTTTATTCCGATTTTACTCATGTGGCGGCTGGCAAGAACGCGGCTGTTTGTGCAGGGAGGGTGAGCGGTATGTTCTATCTGTCTCTTGGCTGGGACTATCTGAAAACCTATATGAAAATCCGGCTGGCCTACCGCATGGACCTGCTGGTCGAGATTTTGTCCGATCTGATGTTCCAGGGTGTGAACCTGTTCTTTCTATTAGTGGTGTTTCTGCATACGCAGCTTCTGGACGGCTGGACGGAGTCGCAGATGCTGTTTGTTTACGGGTACTTTATGGTGCCGTACGGGATTTTCAATTGCTGCTTTAATCTTTGGAACTTTACCGAGCGTTATATCGTCAAAGGGGAGATGGACCGGATTCTCACCCGGCCCGCTTATAATCTTACCCAGCTTGCCCTGGAAAATCTGGACCCGCCGTCCTTGGCCGGCTCTGTTGTGGGGCTGGTGATTATGGCGCTGACCTGGCCTTCGGCAGGGTTGGCGTTTGTCTGGTACGATCCCTTGGTGCTGGTGCTGCTCGTCCTGGGCTCTATAATGGTATATGCGGGCATATATATTACCTTTACCGCCATTTCCTTCTTTACGGATGCGCCCACAGGGATTCTGCCCCTGGTGTGGAACATCCAGAATTACGGCCGGTATCCCGTTACCATCTACAATCGGGCGATTACGGTGCTGCTGACGGGGATTTTGCCCTTTGCCTTTGTGGGTTTTTATCCGGCGGCATACTTCCTGGACCGGGAGGCTTGGGGGCATATTGCCCTGTTGACTCCAGTGGTGGGCGGCGTGTTTTTTGGCGGGGCGCTGGCCTTCTGGAATTTCGGCGTCAGCCGTTATCGCGGTGCGGGTTCATAATAGGGAGGGCATAGCTGGCTGCAAAAGGGGGAAACGGCATGTACGCACAGCTTTTTCTGGGCATAGCGATGCTCCTTATGGCATTGGGTCATTGGAGAGGGAAGGCGACTCTCATCCGCAGCAGCATCAGGGATGTGCTGAGCGGGGAAGCGCTTAGGTCGTATCAAAGGAGCCTGGCTCTGCCGTATACTTGCTTAGGGATCCTTTTTATCGTGATGGGGCTGGTGGAAAAACAAGAGATATTACATGGTCCGGTATTTGTGGCGGTGTATATCCTTCTGGCGCTTGTGCCCATCCTGTGGGCCATCCGGAATAATAAGAAGCATCTGGGCCGTTACTGGTAATATTGGATTCTCACGCGCCATCATCCGGGAGGTGGAAGCATGGGCGGTTTGGAGAATACGCAGGACAAAATCGGCAAACGTGCTTGGGAGCGGGAGGCCATCCTCCTGCTGATCCGAGAGTACAACCGTTTGGGTACCGGGCCGGGCTACCGGCTGTTGTTCCAGCAGGAGCGGCCGGATGCCGTGCTGGAGGAAAAGGGCCCCCTGCGCCGCAAGCTGGGCGTAGAGATTACCCATCTGTTCGCCAGCCAGCAGGAGGCGATGGATGTGTTCAACCGGCGGATTCCGGCGCCTGAACAGGAGGGGGTTACCATCGACCACCTTCTGAAGGAGCTGAATCATCTCATCCGCAAAAAGGTGGGCAAACGCAGCGCGTACAGCATGAGCTATCCCATTGCGCTGTTGATCCGCAACGCCTCGCCGGTGTTCGGCATGTCGGACTTTCTGCCCCGGCTGACGGAGGTAGACCTGCCTGCGGGGGTATTCACCCACATCTGGTTCCTGTCCCGTGACGGCTCCCCGGACTGGAAGCTGGCGGAGCTGCTGTAGAGGGCCGCAGCATAGCAAAAACGCATTCTCCGGTTGTTGGGGAATGCGTTTTTTGCTGCTCAAACCGGCTCGTGTATACCCGGACACACCTGATCCGGTTCCGCCAAATGCAAAAGTGCAGTTATTCCGGCTGGATGGGCCTGCTGCTGACGGGCGAAATGCAAAAGTGCATTTATTTACTTGGTTTCTCGCCCCATGCGGCGTTCTTGGCTAAAATAACTGCACTTTTGCAGGATAGCTCCCCAAATTAGCCGGTTTCACGGAAAATAACTGCACTTTTGCAGGATGTACCGTACCGGGAGGAGAAACAGGGGGGACTAACCAGACGGTGGAGTCATTTTCAGTACAAATTCACATCCTCCAACTCGTTCGCCACCCGCCAACCTACAGCCCGTTCCACATCAGCCAATCCATCGACCAATCAGTTCGCTCCACATCTGCCAACCCGTCAACCCACTTCCCCGTCACACCTGTGGCAGGTCCTCCGCCAGATGGTCCTCGATGAGGAAAACAGCGATCCTGCCTGGGCCGTGGACTCCGATGGTCAAGTCCATCTCAATGTCCGAGGTGCGGCTGGGACCGGTGATGATATTGACGCAGCTGTAGTCCAGCGCTTTGCCTGGCATTCCGGCCAGCACCTGGGTAATCCGCGGCACCACCGTGCTGCCCCGTACCACCACCAGAAGCTGATTCGGCAGTAGGCTCACCACACGGCCCCGGTCGCCGCGGTTATACAGCACCACGGAGCCCGTTTCGGAAAGGCCGTGGGATGCATACACCAGCCCGGCATGGGCCGCCTCCGCCGCCCGGACCAGGGCGTCCCTGTCGCCCGCAGCGCTCCAGCGGGTGACCTCATAGCCCTGCTCTTCGAACACGTCCGCCGGCTCTGCGCCGCCCAGATCCTCTCCCGCCGGCCACAGGATCAGCTTCTTGAACTCCGCTTCCACCAGATACGCGTTGACCGCCTTGGGCAAAAGCTCCCCGTTGGCCACGGGAATCACCACGCCGCCCAGCTTCATCAGCTCATCGGCGAATTGGGCCACCAGCCCCGCCTGGTCCAGCTCCTTGTGGAGATGGTCCCAAGGCTGGGTGTCCCAGTGGGGGCGGGGGGCCTCATAGATCCGCTCCCGGCCCATTTTGCCGGCAAGCTTCTGCAAAAAAGCTTCCTTAGACGCCATCTGAACCCTCTCCCTTCGGCATTTTCTTTTCCGGTCCTCCGGCGGCGGGTCCGCCTGAAGCTCTGCCGGAAGCTTCACCCGAAGTTCCGCCTGATGCTCCGCCCGATTCACCCTTGCCCTCGCGGTCCCACCATTCCCGGAAGCTTTCCATGGGAGGGGCGGGCAGATCGCGGGCCTTGGTCCATTTGCCCAACAGGCTCGGTCCCTTGCGGATGTAGCCGTCCTTGGACAGGGGCTTCAGCCCGTATTTGGCCAGCTTCAGCCCGGTGCGGTACATCCAGGGGTTAGCCATGGCAGTGCCGAAGCCCTTGAAGATGGCCCGCTCCACGGGATGGGTCCGCTTCTCCTCCACCTCGTCCTTGCGCAGCTCCAGGAGATAATCGTGGAGGGGGATGCGCACGGGACAGGCGTCAGTGCAGGCGCCGCACAGGCTGGAGAGATACGGCATCTTCTCCCAGCTCTCGAAGCCCTTCAAGATGGGGGTCAGCACCGCGCCGATGGGGCCCGGATAGACACTGCCGTAAGCATGGCCGCCGATATGGCGGTAGACGGGGCACACGTTGAGGCAGGCGCCGCAGCGGATGCAGTTCAGGATCTTCTGGTATTCCGTGCCCAGGGCGTTGCTGCGCCCGTTGTCCACAATGACCACATGCAGCTCCTCGGGACCGTCCACGTCGTCGCTTTTGCGCGGTCCGGTAAGAGCCGTCACATAGCTGGTGACCTTCTGGCCGGTGGCGGAGCGGGGGAGAAGGGAAAGCACCGAATCCAGCTCCTCCCAGCCCGGCACAATCCGCTCCATACCCATCAGGACCACATGGGTTTTGGGGATGGAGGTGGACAGGCGGGCGTTGCCTTCGTTGGAGACCAGCACCACCGACCCGGTTTCCGCCACAGCGAAGTTGCAGCCGGACAGCCCGATGTCGGCATTCTGGAATTTGTCCCGCAGCACCGTGCGGGCATAACGGGTCAGCTCCTTGGTGTCCTCGGGAAGAGGCTTGCCGGATACCCGCGAGAACAGCTCCGCCACCTGCTTCCGGTTCTTGTGGATGGCCGGCACAATAATGTGGGAGGGAGTCTCACCGGCCAGCTGGATGATGTATTCCCCGAGATCCGATTCGATAGCCTCCACGCCGATTTCCGACAGCCGGTGGTTCAAATGGATTTCCTCGGAGACCATGGATTTGGCCTTGATGACGGTTTTGGCGTTTTTGGCCTTGGCCAGATCCAGAATGTACTGCACCACTTCCTCATCACTCTCGGCAAAAAAAACCTTGCCCCCGTTTTTCTCCACATTTGTGGAGAACTGGTCCAGGTATGCGTCCAGATGGGCCACTGTATGGGTGCGGATAGCTTCCGCCCGTTCCCGCCATTCCTCAATGTTGCCAAGCACCTCGGCGGCATTGGCCTTGTTCATGCGGAAGCGCTCCTGGGCCACCGCCAGGGAGCGTTTGAGAAAAGGGTCCTTGATCGCAAGCTCCACCCGGTCAGCGAGCGTTGGCAGTGTGTCCGGCTTCATAACGCCTCACCCCTTCCTCCAGCAGCTCGGCGACATGGTAGGCCTTGATGGGGGAGCCCAACCGGCGCAGCCGTCCTTCAATATTCATGAGACAGGCCATATCCGAGCCCAACAGCACCGTTGCTCCTGTCTCCATGATCCGGCGGGCCTTTTCATCCACCATTTCCCCGGAGATGTCGTGCATCTTTACCGCGAAGGTGCCGCCGAAGCCGCAGCAGTCCTCTTTATAAGGAAGCTCCACATAATCCAGACCCTCAATGCGCCGGATCAGCTGGAGGGGCTCCTCGGTCACACCCAGACTGCGGGTCATATGGCAGGAGCAGTGGTAGGTGGCTTTGCCCTGGAATTCGGCATGGAGTGTGTCCACACCCGGTGTCCGGACCAGAAATTCGGAGAACTCATAGGTTTTGGCGGCCAGCTGTACCGCCTTCTCATGCCATTCCGGCTCCCCGGCCAACAGAGGCGGGTAATGATGCCGGATCATGGCGGCGCAGGAGCCGGAGGGAGTCACTACATATTCCGATTGGGCGAAGGCCCGGATCAGCTGCTTGGCGGCTTTTTTGGTATCCTCGTGATATCCGCTGTTGAAGGCCGGCTGGCCGCAGCATACCTGACCCTCCGGAAAATCCACAGTACAGCCGCATCTGCGCAGCAAACGGACCACAGCTTTGCCTACCTGGGGGTACATGGCATCAGCCACACAGGTAATAAACAGGGAAACCCGCATATCCAACTGCTCCTTTCATTCTATAAAATGGTGTTGCATTCCGTTTAATCATCTGATGACCTGATGAGTAAATCCAGACTATTCCTTATCCTGGTCCAGCCAATGCCGGAGGAGCAGCTGCTCCACCTTGGACAGATGCGCCAGCATCAGCTGTCCGGCCAAAGGGGCGTTCCCTTCTTCAATAGCATCCAGAATGGCGCTGTGCTCCTTGTGCAGCCGCTCCAGCGTCAGGTCCTCGGAGAACAGCCACAATCGCCGGGCCTCCTTCATGGTCGCCTGGAGGGTATCGGAGATTTGCAGCATCAGACCCGCCAGCATCCGGTTTCCGGTAGCGGCAGCAACCGCCAGATGGAACTGGGCGTCGGCTTCCTCACCCAGATGATCGTCTCGGACGGCGCTCTGCATACCTTGCAGGGCCGTCCGCATAGCCGCCAGCTGCTCCGGTGTCCGTTTGGAGGCTGCTGCAGAGGCCGCCCCGGCTTCCACGATTTTGCGAACCTCAAAAAATTCCAGCACCTCCTGCCGGGTCAGACCGGCTACCAGCCTCAGGGGACGGTTGCTTTCCGAGGTGTTTGGCTTGGACACAAAGGTGCCTTCGCCTTGGCGTATATCCACCAGACCGGTGGCGCGGAGAGCGGACAGGGCCTCGCGGATGGTGGAGCGTCCGACTTGAAAGCGTTTGCTTAACTGCTCGACGGAATCCAGCCGTTCTCCCGGCTTCACCAAACCATTCTTGATGCTTTCCTCGATCTGCTCCGCAACCAGCTCATAGCTTTTGCGTCGCTGGACCCGGGAAAACTCCATAGGATCACCTCACTTGAAGTAAGCAAGCTGCCATCCGATAATCCGGTCATCAGATGGGTTCATAATCAAGTATAGCTTCATTCACATTTTCGTCAATAATAATTATTGTAATTTAATAAAAATAATTTTCGAATAGCTTGTTTCAAAAATGCCGTAGAGAGGTATATGAACTAATATATTTGTGTAAAACAACTGTCTTTTCCCAATGGGCACGGCAACGTGAAGAGGGCGGTTTTTATGGGAGGGATAACCCCCGGAAAGCGTTTTCTGTAACGAACAAAGCTTAAACTGGAGCTTATGACCTGAATTGTCGAAACAACCGGATGGGAAACAGACATTAGTCGGGGAATTTTAAAAAACGGGTTTTACGGGTGTCGAAATGTGGATATCAAATGGATAATGATAGTCATTATCAAATAGTAAAAATAATATTTTTGAAAAACATTGAATAATTTTTCCTATATAGAACAAGGGTTTTGCGGTAATCCCAGTAAAAATCAGGGTATTCGACAAAATGCGGCGGTTTACAGGTTCGTTTTAACGAAGTATAATCAAAAACGTCAAGAAAAATTCATAATTAAAAATGACAACTAGAGGTGCTTGACTTTTTATATAAACGGGGATTTTTGAAGCGGCGGAGCGCTGATGAATCTGTGAAGGAGCGGTTAGCAATGAAGATGATTCTTGATCTGGACCATATCGTCAGGGAGCTGGGTATCTCCAAAGACGCCTTTGCACAGTGGAAAGCCGCCAACCTCGATTGCGCCTCGGCTAGCGGCTCTGCGTCCTGGTCAGAGCTGGAAGAAAGCGGGTTTACCGGCAAAAGCTACTCCAAAGCGGCTGATTTGATGACTGGTTGAGAGTGATTGAAGGAAAACCTAGCGATTCATGGAACGGTCAGCACGGATAAAGGCGATGAAGCGTCTTGATTCTTCAGGAGTGAGCTTTCTTCCATCTACGGTGAAGGAAAATTTCTCCAGAAGCTGTTCGTCTGACAGTTCCAGATTCTCGCTGAAATCCCGTACTGCAATATCTGTTACTTGGGTCGGTTCTGATGTGCGGCCCAAAAGATAATCTACCGAAACATGGAAGAAGTCGGCCAGCTTAGTCATCGTGGCGTAATCCGGTTCGCGGCGGTTCTTCTCATAGTGGGAAAGAGAAGCGCGGGATATGCCGATTTTATTGGCCAAGTCCTCCTGGGTAAGTCCCCTTTTTTCCCGTAACAGGGCGATTTTATCTCCACATGTGAACATGAACTAGCTCCTTTTTCCTCGGTGTGCCTCGCTCTTTACAGGGCCCTTTTTAAGATACATTATGAATCATAACCAATTTTTTTTCAATGAGACGTTACATTATGTATCTTAAATTCAACAGATGTGGAGAGCTTTATAATTTTTAAAGGTAATTGTTATGATGATTTGGAAATATTATTTATAAAATGTTACAATATGTAACTATTTGGGGCTCATCAGGAAGGGGGAGCTTTATGGCAAACCGGGATCGGCGTTCTCCTTCACGGTCTACACAAGAAAAGTCCCTCCATATCGGCCAAAAAATCAGGCAGATGCGGCAGGAGCGGGGGTTAAGCCTGACGGCATTGGCCGCGCGGGCGGGCATTGCCAAATCCTATTTGTCCAACATTGAACGCCGGGTCCAGTCCAATCCGTCCATGCTGTTTTTGGAGAAAATCAGCCGGGTTTTCGGCGTGGAGGTGGAAGCCCTCGTCAAGGATATGCGGATCCGCCCGGAGCTGGACGGGGAATGGGTGGAGCTGGTGCAGGAGGCCGTCAAAGCAGGGGTGGAGAAGCGCGAGTTCCGCACCTTGATCGAATTCAAGAAATATCTGAAGCAAACCGACAGCAGTTCCTGACACCACCGGTGCACCCGGCAGCTCATCGGCAAAGTTTATCTTTGCGGGGCTCACGCGGGAGTGCCTTTTTTATTGTACAGGTATCGGCTGGGTGGCCGAATTCCGCCCCCGCACCGCCCCCGTACCAACCC